>NZ_VFMQ01000001.1:602006-903009 GCF_006715175.1 Curtobacterium citreum
CCGACCGCCTCGTTGACGTCGAGCATCGGCCGGTTCTCCTCGGCGTTGAACGTGATGATCGACGGCCGCCCCGGGAAGTCCCGCTCGACGGTCTCGATCCCGACCACCTTGAGGAGCCACCCGAGCCGGTGCCCCCGGTGCTCCCGCAGCACGAGCGTGTCCCACTGCATCACGGCGCGGGAGGGGTCGTGCGGCACCTTCAGCTGGCTGAAACCGGCCAGGGTGGTGCTCGGCACGTGCTCGATGGCCACGGTGAGCATGGTGTGCGGGCCGTCGGCGAGCTGCTCCTCGGACTGCCGAACACGGTCGGCGGTCCACACGTCCTCGGGCTCCGCCATGTCGCCGGACGGGGCGTCGGTGCTCATCCGGGTGTGCAGCAGCGCGACCCCGTCGAGCCAGACGTCCGGCGTGCGGTCGGTCCACGTGTGGACGCGGTACTCCGGCCCGGCGGCCGAGGCTGCGCGTTCGTGCAGGGCCCGGACGACCGACGCGTCGGCCGGCAGCCCGAGCCGGCTGATCCGGTTCACCTGACCGAAGTGCCACCCGCGGCCGGTCAGGAAGCGCACGCCGGCCTCGTCCTCGGGGACCGCGCCGGAGCCGGTCGGCGCCGGGACGAACCCCGGGCCGGTGGCGGGGCCGACCTGCCGCGACACCGCGTAGGTCTTGCGCTGCGTGCGGCCCTCGGCGCGGGCGAGCCCCTCCAGGTGGTCGGCGAGCAGCGTCCCGATCCCGCGGCGCTGCCGGTCCGGCCGGACCCCGACCGCGAGCCAGCAGTTCGTGGTCCCGGGCTCGGTCTTCGTGTCGTACGACCCCGCGCCGACGACCGAGCCGTTCGGGTCCCGCACGACGAACAGGCGGCTCGGCGACCCGGGTTCGTGGCACATCGGCAGGTACTCGGCCGGCTTCCACGACAGCTCGGTGAGTCCGTGCACGGCGACCTCGGCGGCGTCGGAGACCGCCAGCCAGTCGCAGAACGCGCGGACCCGCTCGGGATCGTCGTCCATCGTCGCCGGCACGACGAGTTCCTCGACGGTGTACGTGCTCATGGTCGGTCCCCCACTCGGCCGGTCGGACGGCCGTCGTCCGCCGCCCGGAGGGCAGCCGAGCAGCATACCGACGGCGGACCGCCTGCCGCTAGGCTTCCCACCGTGCTGCTCTCCGACCGCGACATCACCGCCCAGCTCGCCGAGGGCCGGATCGGGCTCGACCCGTACGACGCCTCGCTCGTCCAGCCGTCGAGCATCGACGTCCGGCTCGACAAGTACTTCCGGCTGTTCGACAACCACAAGTACCCGCACATCGACCCGGCCGAGGACCAGCCCGAGCTCACCCGCCTGGTCGAGACCGACCCGGACGAGGCGTTCGTGCTGCACCCGGGGGAGTTCGTCCTCGGCTCGACGTTCGAGGTCGTCACGCTCCCCGACGACATCGCGGCCCGGCTCGAGGGCAAGAGCTCGCTCGGTCGCCTGGGGCTCCTCACGCACTCCACCGCCGGCTTCATCGACCCGGGCTTCTCCGGACACGTGACGCTCGAGCTGTCGAACGTGGCGACCCTGCCGATCAAGCTCTGGCCGGGCATGAAGATCGGCCAGCTCTGCTTCTTCCAGCTGTCCAGCCCTGCCGAGAAGCCCTACGGCTCCGCCGAGTACCAGTCGCGCTACCAGGGGCAGCGTGGCCCGACGCCGTCCCGCTCGGCGCTGAACTTCCACCGCGCGGACGTCTCGCAGCGCGACGCCTGACCCGGATCCCGCGTGCACATCGGCACGCGGGAAATGTTGCATGCTGTGTATCGTGGCGGCATGGTCGCTCCACCCCCAGACGCGGCGCCGCCGGTGGCGGCGTCCGACATCCTCCGTGAGGCCCGGATGCGGGCCGGGCTCACCCAGGTGCAGCTCGCCACCCGCGCGGGCGTCACGCAGAGTGTGATCAGCACGTACGAGAACCGCCGCCGCGAACCCTCGTTGGCCGCCCTGCAGCGGCTCGTCCGTGCCGCCGGGTTCGAGACGGTGTTCGACCTGCGTCCGGTGCCGGACCCGCCGTCGCTGCGCGAGCGGGTCGCCGCGCTCCGCGAGGAGCTGGTCGAGGTCGTCGAGTCCTTCGGGGCCGCGAACCCGCGGCTGTTCGGCAGCGTCGCCCGCGGGGACGACGGGCCGCGCAGCGACGTCGACCTGATGGTCGACCTGGAACCGGGCACGGGACTCTTCAGCCTGCTCCGCATCCAGGACGCCGCGGAGCAACTGCTCGGGGTGCGTGTGGACGTCACCGACGCGGCCGGGATGGGCGAGGACGCCCGCCGCGACGCGGTGCCGCTGTGAACCGCGACCTGCGGCACCGGCTCGACGATCTGGTGCACGCGTGCGGGCTCATCCAGGAGTACGTCGCCGACGACGCACTGCCCGAGACCCTGGTCTACGACGCCGTGCGCATGCGCTTGGTCGAGATCGGCGAGGCGGTCCGCGCGCTCCCCGTCGCGGTGACCGCGTCCGAGCCGGGCATCCCGTGGTCGCGGGTGTCGCTGCTGGGGGAGCGGCTCACCCGCCGGTACTTCGACACGACGCCGTCGGTCGTGTTCGGCACGGCCCGGACGGACGTCCCGTCGCTGTGCGCGGCGGTCCGGCGGATGCGCGACACGCACTGCGGTCCCGCCTGACGCGGGACCGTTTGACGCACGACCGGTCGCGACGCGACCAGAGGGACGGACGGGAGGCGCAAGGCGGGCCCGTCAGGTGCCTCCCGTCCGTCTCGGAGTCGTCTAGCGAGGTGTCGCGGTGCCCGCAGCGAGGCGCTGTTGTTGCCACGCGATGTCCGCCGCGGCGAAGTCGTTCTGATAGCACTTGTCGACCTTGGACTCTCCGCCTTGCTCGAACACGTACTGAATCACCTCGTTCTCGGAGCCGGTGACGGTGATCTGCACGCCGGAGTCTTGACTGCACTTCCGGAATGTATCGAACGCCCTCTTGTAGTCGGACTCCGAAATTGGAGCGCCCGTGGTGGGTGAATCAGTGCTCCCGGTCATCTCGGCTTGCACGTACGAATCGGAGGAGGAGCAGGCGGTGGCCCCCGCGATCAATGCGAGGGCCACCAACGATGATGCAATCAGGCGCATCATTCCGAGAAGATGGGCTTCATCCCCGCAACGCCCGCGACGTAGTAGTGGTCCGCCGAGAGCACTGGGTACCCTGGATTGGCCTGCTTGACTGTCAGGACGTAGTTCCCGCTGATCTTCCAGCTGGTCGTGTAGACCTTGCCGCCGGTCGCGCTGTAGTGCTGTCGAACCGCGACCTTCAGTGCGTCCCTGCAGTTCACCGCGTTCGTGTCCGCGCCACCGTTGGTCGAGGAGTGGCCGACCGCGGAGCCGCCCGGACAGGTCTGCGCGCTCGTTCCGACCGCGTTGGCGGGTAGGGCCATACCACCGATGAGGGCGCCGGCCATGATTGCACCAGCTGCGAGTTTCGTAGCCAACTTCATCTTGATCTCCTTTGATCTCAGAAGGCGACCAACCGCCCCCCGAATACTGACGCTACGCACGCGGATCTTGGATCGTAAGTCGGTGTTTTGGTGGACCATGGGGTACATAAAAGCCCCAGCAGGGGATGGGGCTTTTTGCTCGTTGGTCGGGTCAGCTACCGGCCGTCGCGAGCGACTCGAGCGTGTCGTTGCCCTGGTAGGCCTCGATCGCGTTCTCCTTGGTGACCAGGACCGGGGTCTCGTAGATCGTCGAGTACTGCTCGCCCTTCATGATGAGCGGGATCGAGCCGGTCTCGGAGTCCTGACCGGTGACGATCGGGGATGGTCTGTCCCTGGACTGAGTCGTGCATGCGCCCGAACCGTGACGTCCGCCGGGGAGGTGGATCGAGCTGCCGTCGTGTGCCGCTGTGGACGTCGCGGGCGCTTGCCGGGTAGAACTCACTTCAATCAAGTCGCACCCGAGTGAGCACTGTCCTGTGCGGCCCGCGCTCAGGCCAGGCCAGTCGTGGTGTCTACACATGCGCCCCTGCCCGCATGAAGGGCCTTCCCTTCGGGCCGACCAGCTCGTTCCTACTTCTGTGCGCTGCCTTCGGTCCCGCGGGGTGGGACGTCCGCGCCGAACGCTTCTTGGCGATTGCGACGTTGCGCGCTCTCCGGCGGTTCGGGCAGGTCGTGAAGACCGGGCTCGCGATCGGTGTGTCGATGTGATGCCTGTGTTTCTTCAACGTCTCGGGGCTGTCGAAGCTGCTGCGGACGCGGGACGGCCCCGTCTCGCCGGAGCGAGACGGGGCCGTCGGTGCTGGTGCTGCTGTGGTGTTGCTGCGGAAGGGGATCAGCCCTGCTTCGCGAGGTCCTCGAGGGTGCTGTTGCCCTTGTAGGCCTCGACCGCGTTCTCCTTGGTGACCAGGACCGGGGTCAGCTCGACGGCCGGCACGATCTTCACACCATTGTTGTTGTTCTTGTCCTCGGTGGTCTTCGGGGTCTTGCCGTTCGCGACGTCGGAGACGAGGTCGATGGCGGCCTGGGCCTCCTCCGTGGTGTTCTTGTAGATCGTCGAGTACTGCTCGCCCTTCATGATGAGCGGGATCGAGGCGGTCTCGGAGTCCTGACCGGTGACGATCGGGTTCGGCTTGCCGGCGGCCTTGGTGGCGGTCAGGATCGCGCGGGCCAGGGTGTCGTTCGGCGACAGGACGCCGTCGAGCTCGGTGTTCGTGTACGACTTCGTCAGGATGTCGGTCATGCGCGACTGGGCGTTCTGCGCGAGCCATCCCTGCGTGTTGGTGTCCGAGAAGCTGGTGCGACCCGAGACGACCTTGACGGTGCCGTCGTCGATCTTCGGCTGGAGCACGTCCATGGCACCGTTGAAGAAGACCTTCGCGTTGGCGTCGTCGGGCGAGCCGGAGAAGAGCTCGATGTTGTACGGGCCGTTCGGCTTCTTGGCCTTCATGCCGTCGAGCAGGGCCTGCGCCTGCAGCTGACCCACCTTGAAGTTGTTGAACGCGACGTAGTAGTCGACGTTCTCAGTGTTCAGGATGTTGCGGTCCCAGGCGATGACCAGCGCGCCGGACTTCTTGGCGGCGGCAACCTGCGTGCCGAGCTGCGAGCCGTCAGCGGCGCCGATGATGACGGCCTTTGCGCCCTTCGTCACCATCGCCTGGATCTGCCCCTGCTGGTCCGGGACGGGACCGTCTGCCTTTGCGTACTGGATGTCGGCCTTGAAGCCGGCGTCCGTGATCGACTTCTCGAAGGCTGCACCTGCGAGGACCCAGTTCTGCGAGGTCTTGGCGGGCAGGGCGACACCGATCAGGTCGCCCTTCTTGATCTGGACGTTCGAGGCGCCGGAGGTCGACGAGCCGGAGCCGGTGTCGTTGCCACGGGCCGAGCAGCCACTGAGGGCGAGGCCCGCGACCAGTGCCAGACCGATGCCGGCGATGAGCTTCTTGCGCATGAGATTGCTTTCTCTTCGTTGAGGAGTGGAGCGGTGTTGGTGAGGGGATCGAGCGGGCGGACACCGGAGCGGCCGCCCGGCACGCGTTACTGGATGTTGACCTTCTCCGGCTGGTCCTCGATGGACCGCGGCTGCTGGGCGGCCACCGTGTTCTGCTCGGTGTCCTTGCGTTGGAACTGCTTCAACATCCCGCCGATCAGGGACGGACGACCCTGCGACTTCGAGTACACGTCGAAGGCGACGGCGACGAGGAGGACGAGACCGCGGATGATCTGCACCTTGTTGGACTCGAGGCCCACCAGGGAGAGACCGTTCGACAGCAGGGCCATGACCAGACCACCGATGATCGAACCCGAGATCGTGCCGATGCCACCGGCCACCGCGGCGCCACCGACGAACACGGCGGCGATCGCGTCGAGCTCCCAGCCGGTGCCGTCAGCGGGGC
The DNA here is from genome assembly GCF_006715175.1 of Curtobacterium citreum. Lineage (NCBI taxonomy): Bacteria > Bacillati > Actinomycetota > Actinomycetes > Micrococcales > Microbacteriaceae > Curtobacterium > Curtobacterium citreum. Next base: position 607,868 of record NZ_VFMQ01000001.1, read on the forward strand.
CCGAGGCACCGGAGTAGCCGACGAACACCATGCCGGCGACGGCGGCCAGGACCGACATGTTCATCATCACGAAGAAGTTGACCTTGCGGGCGCTGACGCCGGACAGGACCGCGGCGTTCGCGTTGCCACCGACGGCGTAGACCTGGCGACCGAAGATCGTGTTCTTGGTGAGGAAGCCGTAGACGATGGTCAGGACGCCGAGGATGATCGCGACGATCGGGATCGAGGTGCCCGCCGGGCCGTGACCGAACAGGTACGTGGCGACGAGGGTGACGGCGACCAGGATGCCCGTGCGGACGACCGACACCCACAGCGGGACGAGCTCGGCCTGCATCTTCTTGCGACGCTGGCGGCCACGGAACTCGAGGAAGACGAGGACCAGGCAGGTGATGATGCCCAGGATGACCGTGCCGTTCGAGAACCCGAAGTCCGGGCCGAAGTCGGGCAGGAAGCCCGAGCCGATGGTGTTGTAGGTGTTCGGCGTCGGGACCGACGTCGAGTTGCCGATGATCTGGTTCGCACCGCGGAAGATGAGCTGACCGGCCAGGGTCACGATGAAGGCCGGGACCTTCACGAACGCCACCCAGAAGCCCTGCCAGGCGCCGACCGCCGCGCCGACCGCGAGGCCGAGCAGGATCGCGGCCCACGCCGGGAAGTGCCACTGCGACATCGACTGCGCCACGATGATGCCCGTGAACGCGGCGACCGAGCCGACCGACAGGTCGATGTGCCCGGCGATGATCACCATGACCATCCCCAGCGCGAGGATGAGGATGTAGGAGTACTGCAGGAACACGTTGATGATGTTCGTCGGCTCGAGGATCAGCCCGTCGGTCCAGATCGAGAAGATGATCAGGATCGCGATGAGGGCGATGATCATGCCGTACTGGCCGATGCTGTTGCCCTTGCCGAAGAGCAGTTTCAGGTTCTTCATGAGACGGTGGCGCCCTTCCGCGCGGAGGTCATGCTGCGCATGAGCGTTTCTGGATCGGCCTGGTCGGCGGGGACGTCAGCCGTGATCTGGCCCTCGAAGATCGTGTAGATCCGGTCGGAGAGGCCGAGGAGTTCGGGGAGCTCGGAGGAGATGAGGATGATGCCCTTCCCCTGTGCTGCGAGCTGCTGGATGATGCCGTAGATCTCGAACTTGGCGCCCACGTCGATGCCGCGGGTGGGCTCGTCGAGGATCAGCAGGTCCGGGTCGGTGAACATCCACTTGGACAGGACGACCTTCTGCTGGTTCCCGCCGGAGAGCTTGCCGACGTTGTCCTCGACCGAGGGCACCTTCGTGCGGAGCATCTTGCGGTACTTCTCGGCGACGTCGTACTCCTGGAGCGAGTCGACGACACCGCCCTTCGAGATCTTCGGCAGGTCGGCCGCGACCGTGGAGCGCTTGACCGTGTCGAGCAGGTTGAGCCCGAGTGCCTTGCGGTCCTCGGAGACGTAGCCGAGGCCGTTCGCGATCGCCTGCTGGACGTTCGCGATCTTGACCTCGTGGCCGTCCTTGATGATCTGACCATCGATGAAGTTGCCGTACGAGCGCCCGAAGATGCTCATCGCGAGCTCGGTGCGGCCGGCGCCCATGAGGCCCGCGAAGCCGACGATCTCGCCGCGGCGGACGTGGAAGTTCGAGCCCTTGGCGACCAGGCGCGACGGGTCCTGCGGGTGCTGCACGGTCCAGTTCTTGACCTCGAAGAACACCTCGCCGATCTTCGGCGTGCGGTCCGGGAAGCGGCTCTCGAGCGACCGACCGACCATCCCGCGGATGATGCGGTCCTCGTTGACGCCGTCGCCCTTCACGTTCAGGGTCTCGATCGCCTTGCCGTCACGGATGATCGTGATCTCGTCGGCGATCTGCTCGATCTCGTTGAGCTTGTGGCTGATGATGATGCTCGCGATGCCCTTGCCCTTGAGGCCGACGATCAGGTCGAGCAGGTGCTGCGAGTCGTTCTCGTTCAGCGCGGCGGTCGGCTCGTCGAGGATGAGGAGCTTGACGTCCTTGTGCAGGGCCTTCGCGATCTCGACGAGCTGCTGCTTGCCGACGCCGAGGTTCTTGATCTGCGTGTCGGGGTCCTCGTCGAGGCCGACGCGGGCGAGCAGGTCCTGGGCGCGCAGCTGGGCGCTGGTCCAGTCGATCACGCCGAAGCGGCCGGGCTCGTTGCCGAGGAACAGGTTCTCGGTGATCGACAGCTCGGGGATGAGCGCGAGCTCCTGGTGGATGATGACGATGCCGGCCTGCTCGGACTGCTTGATGTCCTTGAAGCGGACCTCTTCGCCCTCGTAGACGATCTCGCCGCTGTAGGTGCCGTACGGGTAGACGCCCGACAGGACCTTCATGAGCGTGGACTTGCCGGCGCCGTTCTCGCCGCAGATCGCGTGGATCTCGCCGGCGCGGACGCTGAGCGACACGTCCGAGAGCGCCTTCACACCAGGGAACTCCTTGGTGATCGAACGCATCTCGAGGATCGTCTCGGCGCTGGTGACGGACCTGGTGGCCAGGTCCGGTCCCTGTGGGGTTGACGCCACGGTGCATCTCCTTCTGCCGCTGCAGTGCGGCAGTCCTTCGGGTGGTGAAGCTGCGGCAACGGGGGCACAGGAGTCCTGTGTGGACCTCGTTGTCGCGTCCGGTGTCCTCGTCGTGTGACGGTCATGTGACCGTTCACATCGGCGGAACGGAGGTAATTTACGCACAGCCCCGACGCGGCTGTCAATTCGGATTGGTCGCGTTTGTGTAACGGCCCGCGTGATCTGGCGCATCACGGTCGCGCACCACCCCCGAGGTGGGGTGGTGGACCTCCGGTCCGCGCGCGCCGGGTGGGCGCGACGGGCATCTGTGGAGCAGCAACTGTCGGGCCCGGTGGCGGCACCCGACGTCTGCTGCTCCACGGACGGACGGACGGACGGACGGACGGACGGACGGGAGGCGCGGGGCGGGCCCGCCCCGATCCTCCAGGCCGGTGGTGGGTCGCGTCAGCGACGCCGGGGCGCGCCCGTCGAGCCGCGCACGACCAGCTGGGGGACCAGGTCCACCGGGCGGAGCGCCTGCTCCGCAGCGGGCAGCAGCAGTTCCACGCACCGGCGGCCGAGCTCGGGGAAGTCCACCTGCACGGTGGTGAGCGGCGGCCAGAGGTGCTTCGCCTCGGGGATGTCGTCGTAGCCCACCACGGACAGGTCACCCGGCACGTCGAGCCCGTAGGAGCGCGCCGCGTGCATGACCCCGAGCGCCATCGCGTCGTTCGAGCAGAAGATCGCCGTGCAGTCCCGGTACCGCAGGAGCTCCCGACCGGCGTGGTAGCCGAAGTCGGCGGTCCAGTCGCCCAGGATCGGCGGGACGACGGGCATGTCCCGGTCGCTCATCTCGCGCAGGAAACCCTGCATCCGGGCCTCGGCCTCGATCCAGTCCCGCGGCCCCGCGATGTGCCGGACGTACTCGTGACCCAGGTCGAGCAGGTGCGCGGTCGCGAGCCGGGCGCCCTCCATCTGGTCCACGAACAGGGTCGAGGGGCCGTCCCCGACGCTCGTGCGCAGTGCCACGTAGGGCGTCCGCATGCCGAGTTCCTCGATGAGGTCGAACACGCGCTGCTGCGGCGCGATCACGATGATCCCCTCGACGTCCTGGTCGAGCAGGTGCCCGAGGCCGTCGCGCACGGCGGTGTCCGTCGCGTCGGCGATGTTCGACGTCGTGACCGAGTAGCCGCGGGTGACGGCGGCGTCCTCGATCGCCTGCATCGTGGCTGCCGGACCGTAGTGCGACCGCTGCGCCGTGAGGACGCCGATCGTGTGCGTCCGGCTCGTCACCAGCGCCCGCGCGGCCCGGTTCGGCCGGTACTGCAGCTGCTCCATCGCGGCGAGCACCTTGTCGCGGGTCTCGGCACGGATCGCGTCGGAGTTGTTGAGCACCCGCGACACGGTCTGGTGCGAGACGCCGGCGACCCGCGCGACGTCGCGGATGCTGGGCGAGCGCGGTTGCTGTGTCCGCGGTGACGCCATCGTTGCTCTCTCCCGCCCGGGGCCGTGGCACCTCGATGTGCACGTTCACATTCCGAGCCAGATCATTATGCACGTCCGGGGACTGCACGCCAGCCGACTTGTCGAAGTCGCGGGTCGTGCGCTACGGTTCACGGCGTATCCGGTATGTCACCACCGGGTCGCACAACTGCAGATCGGCCGTCCGCCCGAGGACGGCAGTCGCTCCAGACCTCAGAGAACAGCGGCACCCGCAGCACACCACGTGCTGGGGGTGCCGCTTTTTCGTTGCCCGTTCACCCCCCCCGATCCACCACGAAGGAGTGGTCGTGACCCGTGCCCGCACCCTGACGAGCTTCGTCGTCCTGTCGATGACCGGAGGCGTCATCTTCCAGGTCGCCTACATCCGGTTCGTGTTCCTCGCCGACACCGCGCATGCGCTCGGGCTGTCGGTCCAGCGCTACGGCGAGGTGACGTCGGTGTTCGGCGCCGTCGCCGTGGTGATGTACTTCTGCGGCGGCTGGTTCGCCGACCGGTTCCCACCGAAGGTGCTCATCGTCGTGGCACTCGCCGGCATGGGCGCCGTCGACCTGTACCTCGCATCGGTCCCCGGCGAGACCGGGGTCGTGGTCGCGCACGTGCTGATGGCGGTGCTCGGCATGGGGCTCTACTGGTCGTCGCTCGTCAAGCTCGTGTCGATGCTCGGGTCCGCGGACCAGCAGGGCACGCTGTTCGGCTGGCTCGAGGGGGTCCGCGGGATCACGTCGACGATCGTCGGGTTCGTCGGCGCCGGGATCGTCGCCGCCGCGATCGCCGAGACCGTCGGGGTGCTCTGGGTGATGCGGATCTACGGCGTGCTCTGCCTGCTGTCCGCGGTGCTCGTGCTGGTCGTCGTCCGGACCGATCGCAGTGCCCTCGCGCAGGTCGACCGGCAGGCGGTGTCCCTCCGGGAGCTCGCCGCCGCGGTCCGGAACAAGTACACCTGGCTCATCGGCGGCTCGATCATGCTGATGTACTGCTTCTACACGCTGCTCGGGTACCTCACACCGCTGCTGCAGGACGGCTTCGCGGTGCCCGTCGTGCTCCTCGGGGCGATCGGGGTCGTCCGGACCTACGTGTTCCAGATCGTCGGGGGACCGGTCGGCGGTGTGCTCGTCGACCGGTGGACGGGGTCCTCGCCCGCGTTCCTCCGATGGGCCTTCGTCGTCGCAGCGGTCAGCGCCGTCGGGTTCCTCGTCCTGCCGCACGACCCGGCGCTCGTCGGGGTCGCCGTCGCGCTCATGGTCGTGATGTGCCTGGCGGTCTTCACCTCGCGCGGCGTCTACTGGGCGCAGGTCGGCGAGGTCGAGGTCCCGCTCGCCCAGCGCGGCGGTGTGATCGGCCTGGCCTCCGGCATCGCGTACCTGCCCGACGCCTTCCTGCCCGCACTCGGTGCCTGGTGGGTCGGCGACCCCGCGAACGGCGTGCCGCAGCAGGGCGGCGGCTACACGGCCATGTTCGCCGTGCTCGTCGTCGCCGCCGTGCTCGGCGTCCTGCTCACCACCGTCACGATGCGCGTCCGCGCGCGTGACCTCCGCAGCCGTCCGGCGGACGACGTCGTCGTCGCCGCCTGAACCCCCACGAAAGGACCCCCATTGGACATCCGCGACTTCTCGCTGGACCTGTTCTCGCTCGCCGGCAAGCGGGCGATCGTCACCGGCGGCAACTCCGGGCTCGGACAGGCGTTCTCGCTCGCGCTCGCCAAGGCCGGCGCCGACGTCTTCGTCCCCAGCGTCGTCGACGACGACGGCACCACGCGCGCCCTGGTCGAGGCCGAGGGCCGTCGCTACGCGTTCCTCGAGGTCGACCTCACCGCCGCAGACGCCCCGGAGCGGATCGTCACCGCGTGCGAGGAACAGCTCGGCGGGATCGACGTGCTCGTCAACTCCGCCGGGATCTGCCTGCTCGACGAGGTCGACGCCTTCGACCGCGAGAAGTGGGACCCGATGGTGGCCGTGAACCTGACCGCACCGTTCGCGCTCGGGCACGCGGTCGGGAAGCGCTTCGTCGCGCAGGGTTCCGGGAAGATCATCAACATCGCGTCGCTCTTCGCGTTCCTCGGCGGGCAGTGGTCCCCGGCGTACGCGGCCACCAAGCACGGGATCGTCGGCTTCACGAAGGCGTACTGCGACGAGCTCGCGCAGCACGGCGTCCAGGTCAACGCGATCGCGCCCGGGTACTTCGCCACGAAGATCACCGAGCGCACGCGGTCGGACCCGGAGACGAACCAGCGCGTGCTCGACCACGTCCCGGCCGGCCGCTGGGGCGACGTCGCCGACCTGATGGGCGCGACCGTCTTCCTCGCCTCCCGCGCATCCGACTACGTCAACGGCCACACGCTCACCGTCGACGGCGGCTACCTCGTCCGCTGATGCGACCACCCGCGTCGCCCATCGACGGGACCAGGCGCGGCCGGGAAGCCCGTGGCGGGCCCGCCCCGCGCCTCCCGTCCGCGCTCCCCACGACCAGACCCACCGCACGCCACCAACGAAAGGTGCACCCCATGATCGACTCGATCGCCACCCTCGACCGCGCTGAGATCCTCGCGCACCTGGCCACCGTCGTCCGGCCCGACCAGCTCGAGACCGACCCGCAGCACCTCGCTGAGGCCAGCGTCGACCGGTTCAAGAAGTACCAGGCGGTGCACGGCATCCACGACGCCCCCACGCCGGTGGCGATCGTCAACGCCGAGTCCACGGCGGACGTCGCCGCAGTCCTGGCCTTCGCCGACGAGCACGTCGTGAACGTCGTCCCCCGCACCGGTCGAACCGGCACCGAGGGCGGCCTCGAGACGAGCGTCGTCGACACGATCGTGCTCGACTGCTCACGGATGGACGCCGTCCTGCGCGTCGACGAGGAGAACATGCAGGTCACGGTGCAGGCGGGCGTTCCGCTGCAGCGCCTCGAGGACGAGCTCCGTGCACGCGGCCTGACCACCGGGCACTCGCCGCAGTCGAAGCCCCTCGCGCAGTACGGCGGGCTCGTCGCCACCCGCTCGATCGGGCAGTTCTCGACCCTCTACGGCGCGATCGAGGACATGGTCGTCGGGCTCGAGGCGGTGTTCCCCGGCGGTGCCGTCCGTCGGATCAAGGCCGTCCCGCGCCGCTCGGCCGGCCCGGACATCCGCCACGTCGTGATCGGCAACGAGGGTGCGCTCTGCGTCATCACCGAGGTCACCGTCAAGGTCTTCCGGTACCAGCCCGAGAACAACGAGTTCCACGGCGCACTCGTCGACGACATGCGGACCGGCATCGCGATCCTCCGCGAGGTCGTCGTGAACGGCTTCCACCCGTCTGTCGTCCGGCTCTACTCGCCCGAGGACGCGAACCAGCACTTCGCGGACTTCTCGCAGGGCAAGTGCGTGGTCGTCTTCGTCGCCGAGGGGCCGAAGGGCATCGTCCGCGCGACGAGCGAGGAGATCCAGCGTGTGCTCGACCAGCACCCGCACACCAAGGTGGACCCGGCCCGGATCGAGCAGTGGTTCGACCAGCTCAACTGGGGGCAGGACAAGATCGACGCCGAGAAGGCCACGATGCTCCGTGACCGGCACCTCGGCTACACGACGGAGATCTCCGCCGACTGGTCCGCCGTCGGCGACGTGTACGACGCCGTCATGCGCCGCATCCGGACCGAGTACCCGCACGCCGACGACCTGACGATGCTCGGCGGGCACTCGTCGCACAGCTACCAGACCGGCACGAACATGTACTTCGTGTACGACTACCGCATCGACTGCTCCCCGGAGGAGGAGATCGAGAAGTACCACATCCCCCTCAACGCGATCATCGTCGAGGAAGCCCTGCGCCACGGCGGCTCGATGGTCCACCACCACGGCGTCGGCAAGTACCGCACGCCGTGGGTCGAGGAGGAGCACGGCTCGGCGTTCGCGATCATGCAGGGCCTCAAGGCGCAGTTCGACCCGAAGGGCATCATGAACAAGGGCACGATCTTCCCCGCACCCGGGGCGATCCAGCCGGCAGCCGCCGACCCGGTGACCGACTTCGGGGCGACCCGCGCATGACCCGGTACCTCGTCGGCATCGACAACGGCTCGCAGTCGTCGAAGGTCACGGTCTTCGACGAGCGGGGCGGGGTCGTCGCCGAGGGTCGGGTCCCGCTACGACCGAACCACACCCCGGCGCCCGGGGTGGTCGAGCACCCGGACGACGACCTGTGGGACTCGATCGCGGCCGCGTGCCGGATCGCGATGGCGGCGTTCTCCGGGGACCCCGCCGAGATCGTCGGCGTCGGTCTCTGCACCATCCGGTTCTGCCGTGCCGTGCTCCGCGCCGACGGGTCCCTCGCGCAACCGGTGCAGTCGTGGATGGACGCGCGGGTGTCCGGGCCGTTCGCCGCCGAGCGCGACGACGTCGCCTTCGTCACGTCGTCCTCCGGGTACGTCACGCACCGCCTGACCGGTCGCTTCCGGGACGCCGCGGCGAACCACCAGGGCGTCTGGCCGATCGACACCGACACCTGGCGCTGGTCCGACGACCCGCGGGCGTACACCGCCACCGGGATGCGCCGCGACCAGCTGTTCGAGCTCGTCGATCCCGGCGAGGTCCTCGGGCACGTCACCCCTGCCGCGGCCGCCGCGACCGGGCTCCCCGCGGGACTGCCGGTCGTCGCGACCGCGAACGACAAGGCCGTCGAGGCGCTCGGTTGCGGCCTGCTCGACCCGACCACGCTGCTCGTCTCGCTCGGCACCTACATCGCCGGCATGTCGGTCGGGACGCGGAACCGCACTGGGACCGACTGCTGGACGAACTTCGGGTCCGAGCCGGGTCGCTACCTGTACGAGTCCGGTGGTATCCGCCGCGGCATGTGGACGGTGAGCTGGTTCCGCGACCTGCTCGGCCCCGAGGCCGCGGCCGCCGCCGAGGCCGCGGGCGAGCGCGTCGAGGAACGCCTGAACCGTGAGGCCGCCGCCGTCCCGGCCGGCTCCGACGGACTCCTGGCGGTGCTCGACTGGCTCGCGCCGTCGGACGCGACGTTCCGGAAGGGGTCGCTGCTCGGCTTCGACGGGCGGCAGGGCCGGGCGCACGTGTACCGGTCGATCCTCGAGGGCATCGCGATGACGATGCGGGAGCGCACCGACGCGATGGCCGCCGAGCTCGACACGACGCACGAGCGCGTGGTCGTGTCCGGCGGCGGGTCGTCGTCCGACCTGATGATGCAGATCACCGCGGACGTGTTCCAGCGGGAGGCGATCCGCATGGTCGGCGACGGTGCGGCCGGTCGGGGTGCGGCGATCTGCGCGGCCGTCGCGACCGGGGTGCACCCCTCGTTCGCCGAGGCGGTGCAGGCGATGGTCGTCGAGCGCGACCGCTTCCGGCCCGACCCGGGGAACGCCGCGGTCTACGACGCACTCCGCGCGGTGCACGCGGACGCGGCGGCGCACACCGACCCGCTCTACCGGCGGACGGCCGCGATCGTCGGCTGACGGTCGCCGATGCGACCGGGTGGCGGGCGGGAGGATCGTGGCGGGCCCGCCACGATCCTCCCGCCCGCCACCCGCGAGCGGGTCAGAGCCAGTTCCGCTTCCGGAACACCACCCACAGGATGCCGGCGAGCGCGAGCATCGCGACGATGGCGGCGGGGTAGCCGTAGCGCCAGTGCAGCTCGGGCATGTGGTCGAAGTTCATGCCGTAGACGCCGGCGATCAGCCCGGGGGCGAACAGGATGGCCGCCCACGACGAGATCTTCTTGACCTCCTCGCCCTGCTTGTGCGCGGCGCGGGCGAGCTGCCGGCTCTCCTCGCCCTGCGCCAGGCTCGCGCTCGTCATCCGGCGCATGGCCTCGTTCTGCTCCTGGCTGACGAGGGTCGCGTGCAGCGTCAGTGCGTTCTCGAGGAGGGCCCGGAACGAGTCCACGCGCTCCGTGACGCGCAGCGCGTGGTCGAGCACGTTCCGCAGGCGGTGCTGCACCTCGTCGTCGACGCCGTACTTGTCCGCGCCGCGCAGGAGCCCCTGGACCATCGCGGGCACCGGGGTCGTGGCGCGCTGGAAGGCGAGGACCTCGCTGAGCAGCTGGTAGATCCGCTTCGAGACACCCGGGTCGACCTGGCCGGCGAACAGCTGGTCCTCGATGGCGTCGACCTGGTCCTGCAGGACCTCGACGACCGGCGCGTAGCCGTCGACGACCTCGTCGAGCACCGCCGCGGTGACGGCCTCGGAGCCCTTCGCCAGGAACTCCGGGTCGGCCTCGACGCGGCAGCGCAGGGCCGCCAGGTCGGGCTTCGCCGCATGCCGGACGCTGATCACGAAGCGGTCGCCGACGAACAGATGCACCTCCCCGAACTCGACCTCGTTCGTGTCGGTGCGGTGCCAGGCCGGTCGGAGCACCAGGAAGAGCGTGTCGCCGTACCGCTCGAGCTTGGCGCGCTGGTGGCCCTTCCGGGCGTCCTCGACGGCGTTCTCGTGCAGGTCGAACTCACTCGCGACGGCGGCGAGCTCGGCATCGTCCGGACGGAGCAGTCCGATCCAGGCGAGGTCGCCCCGGGTGTCGGGCGACAGGGTCGACGGACTGCCGACGCGACGTCCAGCGACGTAGACGGCGTTGTCGATGAGTGCCATGTCGTGCTCCTCGAGTGTCGGGAGCAGTCCGGCGCGAGACCCGGGCGGGCCGGGACGGGTGTGCACGCGCCCGGGCGTCCCGGGGGAGCGGGGGCGTACGTCAGCGAACGGGCAGGGCGACGACCGCGGCGGTCGTCCGGCCCGATCGAGGATGGTCACCCGACATCGCGCCTCACCTGCCCTTCCGGTTCGTCGTGCTGGTCCGTCCGTGCTGGACGGACCGAGGCCACCCGTCGTGACCGAGGGGCAACGCTACCCCGGTCCGGGCGGGACCACCAGCGCGGGGTGGTCACATGCCCCAGACGTCCCGGTTCGACGAGGCGACCGCGACGGCACCGGCACCGAGGGCCGCGACCACGTCGGCCTTGTCGCACACGAGACCGCCGGCGACGATCGGCACGTCGACGTCGTCGCGCAACCAGGTGAGCACGCGGGGCACGCACCCCGGCAGGATCTCCACCGCGTCCGGCTGCGACTGCGCCACGACCCGGGCGAGCTGGTGGTACGAGAACGAGTCGACGAGGAAGAACCGGTGCACGGCGACCAGCCCGGCCCGCTTCGCCGCCCGCACCAGGTTCGCCTTCGTCGACAGCACCCCGTCGGCGCGGGTGTTCGCCGCGAGCCAGGTGACCACGACCTCCCTGGCGGCGAACCCGTCGAGCAGGTCCACGTCGACGAGCACGGTCTTGCCGGTGGCCTTGCAGCGCTCGACGGTGTCGGCGACGTCGAGCACGCTGCCGTAGAGCAGGAAGACGACGCCGCGGTCCGACGCGAGCACGGCGTCGAGCGAGCCCGGGTCCTTGACACTCGCGACCACCGGGTCGTCGGCGAGCAGGTCGAACAGCACCGCGGCGCTCGTCGGCGTGTGGGCGGTCGTCATGCGCCCATTGTGCGCACATGCTCCTCGACGTCTTCGGGGAGCAGGTCGCAGCAGCCCGTTGCGGGCATCGACCCGGACCCGGACCCGGGCCTCTGTGCCGCGGTCCGCGCTCTCGGCGGATTGTGCAGCAGCGCAGGCGTTCCGGTTCGGTTCGGTTCGGCGACGGTCGTCTCCGTGCCGCTCGTCGGGACGGACGTGCCGGAGATGACGAAGGTCGCGTTCACGACGTCCGCCGGGCAGACGACCGTCACGGAGATGGTCGCGGCGATGACGTCGATCACGTCGGTGCACTTCGCGCAGTGGCAGGACGGTGCGCTCGTGCAGAACGTTGAACTGCACCGGGGAGAGCAGGGTGCGTCCGCTTCGCCGACCGGGACGCGAGGGCTCGACCGGAACCGGCTGAACACCTGTCTCAACAGCATCGGGGTGAGTTGGGCGGTGATCGCGGTCCTCGGCCTCGCGTGCGGCGCCGCGTGCGCCACCGCCGTGCTGTGTACGCGGTGCCTGGCCGCCGCAGCGGGCTTCACCACCGGGACCATCGCGAAGTGCGTGTCCGTCGCCTGGGCGTAGCGATCCGGTCGGAACGGCGCGCTGCAGGTCGCAGCGCGCCGTTCCGCTGCGGGCGCTGTCCCGCTGCGGGCGCCGGGCTCCGGGCACAGGGGTGCCGGGCGCGCGCCGGGTCAGCGCGTGACGCGCAGCCCCTGTCGCTCGAGCTCCGTCAACTGCCAGCCGAGCCACGGGCTCCACGCGAAGGGTGCTCCGGCGACGGACTCCCGGAGCGCGTCCTCGGAGACCCATGCCCACTCGGCGACCTCGTCGTCCGCGGGCGCCGGGACGTCGTCGGTCACGGCGCGGAACACCGGGCAGACCTCGTTCTCGACGATGCCCGAGGCGTCCACCGCGCGGTACCGGAAGTCGGGCAGCACGAGCTCGACGTCGCGGACGGTGATGCCCAGCTCGCGCGACGCTCGACGGGCGACGGCGTCCTCGAACGCCTCGTCCGGGCCGGGGTGGCCGCAGAACGTGTTGGTCCACACCCCGGGCCAGGTCTTCTTCGAGAGCGCACGACGGGTGACGAGGACGTCGCCGTCGGTGTTCCGCACGTGGCACGAGAACGCCAGGTGGAGGGGAGTGTCGGTCGTGTGCACCGCGAACTTGTCCGCCGTGCCGACCGGGGTACGGTCCTCGGCCAGCAGGACGACGGTTTCCGGGAAAGTGTTCATCTGCCCCGATAGGTTAGGCCAATGAGCGAGGAAGCGGCCACCGTGGCGCAGATCGACCTGGGGTTGGTCGACGACTGCATCGAACGCTTCTTCACCGTGTCCTCGGCCCGGGCCCGTCGCTTCGGCCGCCCGTCGGAGGAACTCTGGCGCGTGCTCCGCAAGGCGAGCATGGGCGGCAAGCGCTTCCGTCCCCGCATGGTCCTCACCGCCTACGGCTTCCTCGGCGGCACCGACCACCACGCGGCCGCGAACGTCGCCGCCGCCTACGAGCTCCTGCACACCGCCCTGGTCGTGCACGACGACGTCATCGATCGCGACTGGTCCCGCCGCGGTGAGCCGAACGTCGCCGGGTCGTTCCGCGACACCGGCACGACGGGCGGCCTCGCACTGCCGACCGCCGAGCACCGTGGCGTGAGCGCGGCCGTCATCGCCGGTGACCTGGCGCTGGTCGCCGCGGCCCGGTTCATCGAGGCCTCGGGCGTCACCGGCGAGCGACGCTCCCGGCTGCTCGAGATCCTCGACGACGCGGTCTTCGCGAGCGCGGCCGGCGAGATGACCGACGTCGACCTGGCGCACGGCGTGATGCCCTCGGTGGACGAGGTCCTCGCGATGGAACGGGCGAAGACGAGCGTCTACTCGTTCGAGGCGCCGCTGCAGTCCGGCGCGGTCCTGGCCGGCGCTCCGGAGTTCGTGGTCGAGGCGCTCGGGGCCTTCGGCCGCGAGATCGGGATCGCCTACCAGATCGTGGACGACCTGCTCGGGGTGTACGGCGACGAGGCCGCGACCGGCAAGTCCGTCCTCGGCGACCTCCGCGAGGGCAAGCGCACCATGCTCGTCGCCTACGCGGCCACCACGGACTGCTGGGACGACATCGCGCCGTACCTCGGCGACCCCGACCTGACCGAGGAGCGTGCCGCCGAACTCCGTGCGACCCTGGAGACCTGCGGCGCCCGCTCGGCTGCCGAGTCCCGGATCGCCGAGCACGCCGCACTCGCCCGGGCCGAGCTCGCGGCGCTGCCGTACGACCTCGCCGACCGACTGGAGGGCCTCGTGACCGAACTGCTGGAGCGCGTGCGGTGACCCAGACCGCACCCCCGCGTCTGCCCCTGTACGACGCGACGGCCGAGGCTGCGTCCGGGGTGGTCATCGAGCGCTACTCGACGTCCTTCGGACTCGCCAGCCGGCTGCTCACGAAGGACACCCGCGAGCACATCCGGAACGTCTACGCCCTGGTCCGCGTCGCCGACGAGGTCGTCGACGGTCCCGCGACCGAGGCCGGGCTCGACCACGACCTCGCCCGCACGGTCCTCGACGAGCTCGAGGCGGACACCGAGCGGGCGATGGCGCTCGGCTTCTCGGTGAACCCCGTCGTGCACGCCTTCGCCCGCACCGCCCGCGTCACCGGGTTCGGCCCGGAGCTCACGAAGCCGTTCTTCGCGTCGATGCGCATGGACCTCGAGCGGACCGAGCACGACCAGGAGTCCTTCGACCGCTACGTGTACGGCTCCGCCGAGGTCGTCGGGCTCATGTGCCTGCGTGCCTTCGTGCACCGCGCGGGCCGGCCGACGTTCGACGACACCGTGCTCGTGGACGGCGCGCGGGCCCTGGGCGCCGCGTTCCAGAAGGTCAACTTCCTCCGCGACCTGCACGCCGACTTCGAGGTCCTCGGCCGCTCGTACTTCCCGGGCGTCGACATCCGCTCGTTCGACGAGACGACGAAACGCCGCCTGGTCGCCGACGTGCAGGCCGACCTCGACCGTGCCGCGCTGACGGTGCCGCTGCTCCCCGCCGACGCGCGCAAGGCCGTCGGACTCGCGCACGCGCTGTTCCAGGAGCTCAACGACCGCATCGCGGCGACCCCGGCGGACCGGCTGGTCACCAGCCGGGTGCGCGTCCCGAACCCGGTCAAGGCCCGGCTCGCCGCGCAGGTGCTCGCCGGTCGCGCGCCGCTCGCGTCCCGGGCCGCGCACCACCGGACGGGAGGCTCGCGGTGACCCCGCCACGCGCCTCCGGTCAGAAGGCGGTCCCGACCACCCCGGGACGCACGGTGCCCGCCCGTCGTGTCGTCGTCGTCGGTGGTGGCATCAGCGGACTCGCGTCCGCCGCACTGCTCGCGCGGGAGGGCTACGCCGTCACGGTGCTCGAGCAGCGCGACCAGCTCGGTGGCCGCGCCGGTTCGTGGGAGCGCGACGGCTTCCGGTTCGACACCGGGCCGTCGTGGTACCTCATGCCCGAGGTGTTCGACCACTTCTTCCAGCTGCTCGGTACCTCCGCGGACGCCGAGATGGAGCTGATCAAGCTCGACCCGGGCTACCGCGTGTACTCCGAGGGGCACGACGAACCGATCGACCTGCTCGCCGACAGAGAGGCCAACATCGCGCTCTTCGAGTCGATCGAGCCCGGTGCCGGCGACCGCATGCGGAAGTACCTCGACTCGGCGGCCGACACGTACGCGATGGCCGTCCGCCGGTTCCTGTACACGACCTTCGAGGACCTCACGAAGCTCGCGGCGCCCGACGTGCTCCGTCGTCTGCCGAAGCTCGCGCGCCTGCTGCTCCAGCCGCTGTCGACCTTCGCGTCGAAGGCCGTCCGGGACCGCCGGCTGTGGCAGGTCCTCGGCTACCCGGCGGTGTTCCTCGGCACGAGCCCGTACGCGGCGCCGAGCATGTACCACCTGATGAGCCACCTCGACCTGGCCGACGGAGTGCTCTACCCGAAGGGCGGGATCACCGAGGTCATCGCCGCCGTCGAGCGCGTGGCCCGGCGCGAGGGCGTCACCATCGCCACCGAGTCGCCGGTCGAGCAGATCCTCGTCGAGGACGGCCATGTCACGGGTGTCGTCCACCGCGACGCGACCGGTGCCCGGCACACCCTGCCGGCCGACCTCGTCGTGAGCGCGTCGGACCTGCACCACACCGAGCTGCACCTGCTGGGCCCCGAGCACCGCACCTACCCCGAGGCGCACTGGCGGAAGCGCGATCCGGGTCCGAGCGCCGTGCTCGCGTACCTCGGCGTCGACGGCCCCGTCCCCGGGCTGCTGCACCACACCCTCGTGTTCACCGAGGACTGGCAGGCGAACTTCGGCGCGATCTTCGGCAAGGACCGGCACGTGCCGGACCCCGCGTCGATCTACGTGTGCGCGCCCTCGCTCACCGACGACTCCGTCGCGCCCGAGGGCACGAGCAACCTGTTCGTCCTCGTACCGCTGCCGGCCGACCTGTCCATCGGCAAGGGCGGCATCGACGGTGCCGGCGACGCCGAGGTCGAGCGGATCGCCGACCGGGCGATCGACGTCATCGCCGAGCGCGCCGGTGTCCCCGACCTGCGGGACCGGATCCGGGTGCGCCGGACGATCGGCCCGCAGGACTTCGCCGACGACTACAACGCCTGGAGCGGCTCGATGCTCGGGCCGGCGCACACGCTGGCGCAGAGCGCGTTCTTCCGCGAGAAGAACGTCTCGGGCAGGGTCCAGGGGCTCTACTACGCGGGCGCCTCGACGACCCCGGGCATCGGGTTGCCGATGTGCCTGATCAGCGCCGAGGTCCTGCTCAAGCGCATCCACGGCGACACGAGCACCGAACCGCTGCCGACCCCGCTGCCCTCGCCCGTGGGTTCGTCGCGGACCGCTGGCTGATGCCGGGGCTGTACCTCGCCGGACTGCTCGTGTCGATCACCGGCGTCGCGGTGCTCGACGCCCGCTACCGCCTGTTCTTCTGGCGGGCACCGTGGCGGGCGGCGACCGTGATGGCCGTCGGCCTCGTGTTCTTCATGGTGTGGGACGTCGCCGGGGTCGCCCTCGGCATCTTCTTCATCGGTCCGCAGGACCTGCTGACGGGCATCCTGCTCGCACCGGACGTCCCGCTCGAGGAGCTCTTCTTCCTGGTGCTGCTCTGCTGGACGACGATGGACCTGGTCGGGTTCGTCCGACCCGTGCTCGAACGCCGGGCATCGGCCGCGGGACGGTCACGGTCGTGAACGCCACCTACGCGCTCCTCGCGCTGCCGTTCTTCGCCGTGGTCGCCGTCGTCGCGGTCGTGGCGGGGGTCGTCGCGCGGCGTCGGGGACGCGGCGGTGCCGCCGCTCGGGGTTCCCGCCGGGTCGCTGTCGCCACCTCGGTCGTCGCGGGCATCGCCCTGCTCGTCATGACGATCGTGTTCGACAACGTGATCGTCGGCACGGGCGTCGTCGCGTACGACGCATCGCTGATCAGCGGGCTGAAGATCGGTGTGATCCCGGTCGAGGACCTGGCGTACTCGATCGCGGCCGTCGTGCTGCTGCCCAGCCTGTGGGTCCTGTTCGACCGCTCCACCCCCGTACCGGAGGAGACCCCGTGAACGCCACCACTGCCTCCAGGCCGTCGACCCTGCGCGCGCTGTTCGTGTCGTCGCGGCCGATCAGCTGGGTGAACACCGCCTACCCGTTCGGGGCGGCCTACCTGCTCGGCAGCGGGGTCGGCGTCGAGGGCGGCGGCGGGTTCTCGCTCGTCGCGTTCCTCGTCGGCGTCGTGTACTTCCTCGTGCCCTACAACCTGGCGATGTACGGGATCAACGACGTCTTCGACTACGAGTCCGACCTGCGGAACCCGCGGAAGGGCGGCGTCGAGGGCGCCCTGCTCGACAAGAGCGTGCACCGCACGACGCTCTGGGCCGTGGTCGTGACGAACGTCCCGTTCCTCGTGGCGCTCGTCGTGCTCGGGGCGCTGTCCGGCAACGGCCCGTGGTCGTGGCTGGTGCTCGCCATCAGCGTGTTCGCGGTGATCGCGTACTCGGCGCCGGGACTGCGCTTCAAGGAGAAGCCGTTCCTCGACTCGCTCACGTCGTCGACGCACTTCGTGTCGCCGGCGGTCTACGGCCTGGCGCTCGCGGGGCCCGTGTGGACCGGGCAGCTCGTCGCGGTGTGCGTGGCGTTCTTCCTGTGGGGCGTGGCCTCGCACGCGTTCGGAGCGGTGCAGGACGTGCTCGCGGACCGGGCGGGCGGGATCGGCTCCGTGGCGACGGTGATCGGCGCGCGGGCGACTGTGCGCCTGGCGTTCGTGGCGTACCTCGTCGCGGGCGTCGCGCTGCTGTTCTCGGACTTCCCGGGGCCGATCGCGGCGATCGTCGTCGTGCCGTACGCGCTCAACGTCCTGCCGTGGTGGAACGTCACGGACGCCGGGGCCGAGTCGGCGAACGCGGGGTGGAAGCGGTTCCTCTGGATCAACTACCTCGCCGGTTTCATCGTCACGATGGCGCTCATCGCCTACGCGTTCACGCACTGACCGGACCGGCCCGCCCGCCGTTCCGCCGCCGGGCGGTCCGTCGTTCCGACCGTCGATGGAGCAGCAGACGTCGAGTCGGCCCGCGGACACCCGACGTCTTCTGCTCCACCGACGAGACGCAGACGATCCCGCCCGCCTGCGCGCCCCCGCCGCAGCCCCTGACAGACTGGACGCACGCGCCGCGGGAGTCGTGGGGCGCCGGTCACGAAGGAGTGCACGCATGACGGTCCGAATCATCCACGTCGGTCTCGGAGGGTGGGGCGGCAACTGGGCCCGCACCGCCATCCCGCAGGTCACCGAAGTGGAGGTGGTCGGGCTCGTCGACCCGAGTGCGGCCACGCTCGAGGCCGTCCGCACCGACCTCGGCATGCCGGAGAGCAGCGCGTTCGCGTCCCTCACCGAGGCCCTCGCCGCGGTCGAGGCCGACGCCGTCGTCATCACCGCCCCGGCCGTCACCCACGTGCCGCTCGCGCTCGAGGCGCTCGAGGCCGGTAAGCACGTGCTCGTCGAGAAGCCGTTCGCGAACTCCACGGACGAGGCGCTGCAGGCCGTCCGCCGGGCCGAGGAGCTCGGCCTCGTGCTGCAGGTCAGCCAGAACTACCGCTGGTACCCGGCGCCCCGCGTCGTGCAGGAGCTGCTCGAGGCGGACGCCGTCGGGGAGCTCTCGGCGATCGACATCGACTTCCGGCAGTGGGACAACGACGAGCCCGTCGAGACCTACCCGCACTACCGGTTCCCGCACCCGATGATCAACGACATGGCGATCCACCACTTCGACCTGCTCCGGATGGTCACCGGTCGCGAGGCCGTCCGGGTGTACGCCCGCGCCTCGTACCCGTCGTACAGCAAGTACCAGGACGAGGCGATCACCTCGATGGTCATCGAGCTCGAGGGCGGCCTCGTCGTGAGCTACCGCGGCAGCTGGCTGAGCCGGGCGCCGCGCACCGCCTGGGCCGGCGAGTGGAGCATCCAGGGCGAGGACGGCGAGCTCTGGTTCACGAGCCGCGACGGCTCGCCGAGCGAGGTCGCCGGTGACCGCGTCACGCTCCGGAAGGACCAGGACGCGGCGGCAGAACCCGTCGAGCTGCCCTCGATGCAGCACGCCGACCGGCAGGGCGGGCTGCAGGCCTTCGCCCGGTCGGTCGAGGGCGGTCCGGCTCCCGAGACGAGCGGCCGCGACAACCTACGGAGCCTCGCGGTCATGGAGGCGGCGGGGCGCTCGGCGGTCTCCGGCGTCCCCGAGGACGTCGTCCTCCCGGACTGACCCGCGCCGCTCGGCGCAGCAGCGCGCGCCGCACCGGACGGGAGGCACGTGGCGGGCCCGCCACGTGCCTCCCGTCCGCTGTCCGGCTGCGCCGGGCGGCTCCGCTGAGACCACGCCGGTCCCGCACTGGTAGGCACGATGCATGGCCAAGGACAGTCTCCCCGAGCTGGAGCTCGCGAACGTACGCACGCGTGAGCGGCTCACCGACAGCGTCGCCGAGATCCGGCGGCGCTCGGACGTGCCTGCGCGCACCCGGCTCGCCGTCGCGAAGGCGCGCCAGCGCTGGCACCGCGACCCCACCCCGCTCGTGGCGATGGGCATCACGGCCGTCACCGGCATCGCGGCGATCGTCCTCGGGGCGCGCATCGGCCGGACCGACGCCGGGCACCTCGACCGACCGCCGGCGTCGACGGCGTTCACCGCCCTGCTGCCGTTCGGCGCCCGCGGCGAGCCGGACCCGGACCAGGCGAAGGGCGGACGCAAGGGGCGGAAGGCCCGTCGGAAGGCGGCCGAGGATTCGCTCGAACGCGACCCGGTGCACCGGAACCGCGTGAAGCAGCGGGCCGGCATCTCGGCCGTGCAGCGTCGGGCGACGGCGAACCGGAAGCAGGCCGCGAAGCGGTCGAAGGCGGCGGCGAAGGCCCTCGCGAAGACGAAGGGCTGAGCCGATGGCGCGCAAGCAGCACGACCTGGACGACCTGCAGCACAAGCCCGCGCCGGACGACCCCCGGAAGCCGGACAGCCCGGCGGACCTCACGAAGCCGTCCTTCACCTACACGCTCAAGAAGACCCTCCGGGAGTTCTCGAGCGACCAGTGCACGGACCTCGCCGCGAGCCTGACCTACTACACGGTGCTCGCGCTCTTCCCGGGCCTGCTGGCCATCGTGTCGATCCTCGGCCTGGTGTCGAACCCGAAGGACACGATCGAGACCCTGCTCGACGTCGTGCGGAACGTCGGCGGCGGACAGGTCGCCGACCTGCTGCAGAGCCCGATCGAGGGGCTCGTCCGTTCGCCCGCGGCCCCGATCACGTTCATCGTCGGTGTGCTCGGCGCGCTCTGGTCGGCGTCCGGGTTCGTCGGGGCGTTCGGCCGCGCGATGAACCGGATCTACAACGTCCGCGAGGGCCGCCCGATCTGGAAGCTCCGCCCGACCATGCTCGGCGTCACGGTCTTCACCGTCGTGCTGCTCGTCGTCGGCCTGCTCGTGCTCGTCTCCGGGCCGATCGCGCGCACGTTCGGAGACGTCGTCGGCCTCGGTGACGCGGCCGCGCTCGTCGTCTCCATCGTGCAGTGGCCGATCCTGCTCGCGATCATGATCGTGATCGTCGCGGTCCTGTACTACTGGGCGCCGAACATCCGGCAGTCGAAGTTCAAGTGGGTCAGCGGCGGAGCCTTGCTCGCGATCACGATCTGGATCGTGGCGAGCGTCGGGTTCGGCTTCTACGTCGGCAACTTCTCGAACTACAACGCCACGTACGGATCCCTCGGAGGCGTGATCGTCTTCCTGCTGTGGATCTGGATCACGAACAACGCGCTGCTGTTCGGTGCGGAGTTCGACGCCGAGCTCGAGCGCGGCCGGCAGCTGCAGGCGGGCATCCGGGCGGAGGAGGACATCCAGCTCCCGGAGCGGGACACCCGGCAGATCGAGAAGCAGGACGAGCAGCACGCGAAGGACGTGCTCGAGGGCATCCGGATCCGGGAGAGCGCGGGACGCACCAAGGACTGACCGCGTCCGGTCCACGGCCTGGAGGCACGGTGCGGGTCCGCCGCGCACCGTCCGTAGGGTGGTGGGCATGACCGACACCGCACCTGCCGCCACCCGTCCCGTCGCCCTCGTCACGGGCGCGACCCGGGGGATCGGCCGCGCGATCGCGCTCGACCTCGGGCGGACGCACCGCGTCCTCGTCGGTGGACGCACGGCCGCCGCGGTCGACGCCCTGGTCGCGGAGCTGCCGAGCGCGGCGCCGTTCGTCGGGGACCTCGGCGCCGGTGACCTACCCCCGCTGCCCGACCGGCTCGACGTGCTCGTGCACTCCGCCGGGGTCGAGCAGGGCACCCGGATCGCGGACACCCCGCGCGACGTGTGGGAGTCCGTGTTCGCCACGAACGTCTTCGCGGTCGCCGAGCTGACGCGGGCGGCGCTCCCGGCACTCCGGGCGGCGCGGGGCATCGTCGTGCCGGTGAACAGCGGCTCCGGGTTCGTCGCCGGACCGGGCGGGGGCGTGTACGCGGCGTCGAAGTTCGCCCTGCGTGCGTTCGCCGACGCCCTGCGTGAAGAGGAACGGGCGAACGGCGTCCGGGTGTCGAGCGTGCACCCCGGTCGCACGGACTCCGACATGCAGCGGGCGCTGACCGAGAAGCTCGGCGAGGACTACGACACCGCGTACTACCTCGCCCCGGAGGACGTCGCCGCCGCGGTCCGCACCGTGGTCGACCTGCCGGAGCGCGGGACGATCGAGTCGCTCGCGATCCGGCCGACCCGGCGGCGCTGACCAGCCCGGGCAGGCCGCACCGGCCGCGGCCCCGGGGCGGTCGTCCCGCGCTCGCCGCGGCCTACCGCAGCTCGATCCTCGTCGTCAGGTCGAGCCGCTCCAGGAACGTCTCGTCGTGGCTCACCACCACGAGGGCGCCTCGGTAGGCCCGCAGGGCGTCCACGAGCTGGTCGACGCTCGTCAGGTCGAGGTCGTTCGTCGGCTCGTCGAGCACGAGCACCTGCGGTGGCGGGTCCGCCAGCACGAGGGCGGCGAGGGCCACCCGGAAGCGCTCCCCGCCGGACAGGGCCCCCGCCGGGCGGTCGACGGTGTCGCCGCGGACCAGGAACCGAGCCAGGCGGTTCCGGACCTCGGCGACCGGGACGTGCGGGGCGTCCCGCCGGACGTTGTCGAGCACCGACGCGGTGTCGTCGAGCGTGTCCTTCCGCTGCGGCAGGTACGCCACCCGGTCGACGTGCGGGACGGCCGAGGTCTCCGGCAGCGGGTGCTCCCGCGCGTCCGGCACCCCGACGAGCTGGTCGAGGAGCGTGCTCTTGCCGACCCCGTTGTCCCCGACCACGGCGACCCGCTCGGGCCCCTGCACGATCGTCTGCCGGCCCCGCACCGTCACGGTCGCGATGCGCCGCGACGCCGGGACGTCCGGGACGGGCAGGGTGACGTGCAGGGACTCGTCGTCGCGCAGGCGGGACTCGGCCTCGTGCTTCGCCGACAGGGCCGCGGCCTCGTCCTCGGCGTACCCGGTGCGGAGCTTCCCCGCGGTCTGCTCGCCGCGCTTCCGCATCTCGTTCGCGAAGATCTTCGGCATGCCCTCGGCGGCCTTCCGGCCCGAACGGGCGCGGCGGGCGATCTTCGTCTCGGCCTCGATGCGCTGTCGCTGTTCGGCGCGGTGCCGCTGCTCGGCGACCCGGACCTCGCGCTCGACCGCCGCCTGCTGCACGGCGACGTGCGCCTCGTACTGCGCGTACGTCCCGCCGTACACGGTCGCCGAGCCCTGCCGCAGCTCGACGGTCTCGTCGACGTGCTCCAGGAGCTCGCGGTCGTGGCTGACGACCACGAGGGTCCCGCGCCAGTCGTCGACCAGGTCGAGCAGCAGGCCGCGGGCACGGCGGTCGAGGTTGTTCGTCGGCTCGTCGAGGAACGCCACCGGCCGGCCGCGCAGTCGGATGCCGGCGACCGCGGCCAGCACGGCCTGCCCGCCGGACAGCGTCGCGACCGGCCGGTCCAGGACGGCGGCACCCGTCCGGATCCCGGCCAGACCGATCGCGCCCAGCCCGATCCCGTCGAGGGCGGCGGCGGCCCGCTCCTCGAGGTCCCAGTCGTCCCCGACGGCGTCGAAGTGCTCCGGGGCCGCGTCCCCGTCGAGGATCGCGCGGAGTGCCGCCAGCGCCGGGCGGATGCCGAGCAGGTCCGCGACCGTGTCCTCGGGGCGCGTGGCGAGCCGCTGCGGCAGCAGGTCCACGGGACCCGACGTGCGGACGGTGCCCGACGTGGGGTGGAGCTGCCCCGTGACGAGCCGGACCAGCGTGGACTTGCCGGCCCCGTTCCTCCCGACCAGGCTGGTGCGGCCGGACCCGAAGGCGGTGGACAGGTGGTCGAGCGCGACGGTGCCGTCGGGCCAGGTGAAGGTGACGTCGTGCAGGACGACGGAGGGTGTTGCGGGCATGGGGGTGCCTCCCGGATCGTGAGCTGGGCGCACGACACCGGACCCGCGGCGACCCGGAGGGGCCGACGGCGCGGACACGCCCGACGGGGCGCGACGATCACGGTGTCAGCGCGAGGACTGCGCGGTACCGGTGATCGACTGCAAGGCGGCTCTTCCGTCGGGGACCCCCGTGTCCGCCACCCGTGCCGCCGGTCGGTCTCCCGCCCCGGCAGCCCCGCGGTGACGACGAGGTGTCACCCACCGTACGGCTGGACCCGGCCCCAGGCAAGAGATGACAGGCAAGAGGTGACAGGCTGGACGCATGCCGGAGAACCTGCTGCCGAACCCGACCGCGAACCCCGCGACCCTGCTGCCCGAGGAGCCGGAGGTGACCGCCGCGCTCGCCGCCGACGCTCCCGTGTCGAGCGTCGTCGTGTCGCACCCGTCCTCGAGCCTGGCGTGGGCGCTCCTCGCCGACGAGGCCTGGGAGCGCGGCGCGACCCTGGAGTCCTACGCCTACGCCCGCGTCGGGTACCACCGCGGCCTCGACGCCCTGCGGAAGGCGGGCTGGCGTGGCGCCGGACCCGTGCCGTGGTCGCACGAGCCGAACCGCGGGGTGCTCCGGGCGCTGTTCGCCCTGCGGCGCGCGGCCGAGGCGATCGAGGAGCCCGGCGAGCCCGAGCGGCTGACGGACTTCCTCGACCAGAGCGACCCGGAGGCGCTCCGCGCGCTCACCGCGGGCCAGTAGCGCCGGGCTTCGCGCCGGGACGCTGCGCGCCGCTGGAGGCCCGCGTCGCGTCCCGCACAACGGAAAGCACTCCGCACCACGCAATCGCGTGGCACGGAGTGCTTTCCCTTGTGCGCAGGTGCACCGCACCACGCAGGTGCACCGCACCACGCAGGTGCCGCCATCGGCGGCCCGGCGCCCTACCCGAGCACCACGCTCCACGAGAACGCCTGCGGCCACAGCTGGTGCTCCGGCAGCACGTCGAGCCCGCACGCCCGCGACCCCAGCCCGTGCTGCGCCGCGTCGAGGTACAGGTACGTGTGGTCCGGCGTCGGCAGCTCGTACGGGTGCATCGCCTTCCCGATCTGCTGCGCGGTCCACGGCGACAGCGTGAAGCCCGCCCGGTGCGCCCCCACCGTCGTCACCGTGAACGGACCCACCGACAGTGCACGCAGCTCCGGCCGGTGCCCCGTCTCCTGCGGCATCGAGTACTCGACACCGAGCGAGCGCACCGGAGCGCTGAACCGTCCGACGCGTGCTGCGTGCGACGAGTCCGCGTAGGACTCCAGCGGCCCCGTCCCGAACCAGTCGGCGGACCCGTCGAGCAGTCCGGCGGGCAGGTCGAACCGGACGCCGATCCGGGGCCACGTGACGTCCCAGGCGCCGAAGGGCACCGCGTCCGTCTGCAGCAGCAGTCCCGCGTCGGTCAGGGTCCAGCGGTGTGTCACGTCGACGCCCCATCCGCTGTTCGCCGCCGCCACGCGCACGCGCTGCTCCAGCCCGCGGTCGGTCCGGGTCACCGCGACGAGCCGGTGCGTCAGCCGGTCGAGCCCGCGGTCCCGCCAGCGCTCTGCCGAAGCCGGGGCGTCCGGGTCACCGACGCCCGCGGTGAGCACCGGGTCGGCCGTCTCGTACCCGCCCTGCGACGACAGGCTGTCGTTGTCGGTCGGTGCGCGCCACAGCTCCAGGCGCGGCCCCGCCACCTCGTGCCCCTTCCAGGACACCAGGTCGCCTCGGGCGCTGAACGTCCCCTCGCCGAGACGGTCGCCCTCCCACCCCGTCCTGGAGGCCCGTGGCACGTCCGCCGGTCGGCTCGCGACGAGCCGCTGGGCGCGTGCCACGACGTGGCCGGTGTCCGCCCACGCGGTCGGGCCCGCCAGCTCTGCGGTGACGTCGAACCACAGCTCCTCGCCCGCGGCCGGTGCGGCCGTCGCGGCGGCGAGCACCTCGTCCGGCACCGGCACCGTGGCGGACTCCCGCGCGGCGACGACGCCGGGGGCGAAGCGTCCGGAGGCCTCGACGACACCGTTCCGGCTCAGCGTCCAGCAGAACCGCAGTCCCGCGGTCGAGGCCGAGTGGTACCGGTTCTCGACCAGCACGGTCCGCTCGCCGAGCGAGAACCGGATCGGGGCGACCACGGCGGCGAACTCCGCCAGTCCCGGGGTGGGGCTGTCGTCGGGCAGCACGAGACCGTCCATCACGAAGTTGCCGTCGTGCACGACCTCGCCGAAGTCGCCGCCGTACGCGTAGTAGTCCGTGCCGTCGGCGGTCCGGGCGAGCAGCCCGTGGTCCCGCCACTCCCACACGAAGCCGCCGTGCAGCCGGGGGAAGCGGTCGACCAGGGCCTCGTACTCGGCGATCTGCCCGGGGCCGTTCCCCATCGCGTGTACGTACTCGCAGTGCAGGAACGGCTTCGAGCGCTGCCGTGCCGCCTCGGCCGGACCGCACTCCATGAGCGGCGTCGGGGTCCCTCCGCCGATCGACTCGGTCTCCTGCAGCGTCGGGTACATCCGCGAGTAGACGTCGGTGTACTCACCCGTGTAGTCGCCCTCGTAGTGCACGGGCCGCTCGTCGTCGCGGTCGTGCACCCACTGCGACATCGCGGCGAGGTTCCGTCCGGTGCCGGACTCGTTGCCGAGGGACCACATCACGATCGACGCGTGGTTCTTGTCGCGTTCGACCGTGCGGGCGATGCGGTCCAGGAACGCGTCGCGCCAGGCCGGGTCGTCCGAGGGGTTCCCGACCCAGTCGGTGAACAGGAAGCCGTGCGTCTCGAGGTCGCACTCCAACACGACCCAGAACCCGAGCTCGTCGGCCAGGTCGAGCACGCGGGGGTGCGGCGGGTAGTGCGAGGTGCGGATCGCGTTGACGTTGTTCCGCTTCATCAGCGCCATGTCGGCGCGGGCGTGCTCCTCGTCGAAGACCCGCCCGTGCACCGGGTGGGTCTCGTGCCGGTTCACACCGTGGAAGACCACGCGCTCGCCGTTCACCAGGAACCGGTCGCCGACGATCTGCACGGTGCGGAAGCCCAGCCGGAGCGCGACCGTCTCACCGCCCGCACGTTCGCCGGCGGCCGTCCCGGTGGACACCGTCGCGTCGTACAGCCGGGGGAGCTCGGCGCTCCACGGCTCGACGCCCTCGACCGTGATCGGTGCGACGTCCTCCGGGGTGTCCCAGGTGACGTCCACGTCGAGCGACGGCACCGTGAACCGGACGGGGAACGCGGCGTCGAGCGTCGGGAACGTGATGGTCCCCGTCCCGGTCGACGGGCGTCCCGAGGCGGCGGTGCCCGCGGTCGCGGCGTCGCCGAGCGTGGCGGTCCAGCCGGCTCGGACGAACACGTCGTCGACGGGCGCGGTCGGGCGGGCGAGCAGCGTGACGGAACGGAAGATCCCGGGCAGCCACCACTGGTCCTGGTCCTCGAGGTACGAGCCGGCGCTCCACTGGTGCACGCGGACGAGCAGCTCGTTGTCACCCGCGCGGAGCAGCGGGGTCACGTCGAACTCGGTCGCCAGCCGCGACCCGGTCGACCATCCGACGAGTTCGCCGTTCAGCCACACCCGGAAGTGCGACTCGACGCCGTCGAACCGGAGCAGCACGCGGGCCGCCGCGTCGAACGACGACGGCAGCGAGAACGTGCGTCGGTGGTCGCCGGTGGGGTTCTCCTCCGGCGGGTGCGGCGGGTCGATCGGGAACGGGTACTGCAGGTTCGTGTAGCTCGGCGCACCGTGCCCGTGCAGGACCCAGTGCGACGGGACGGGCAGGCTGCCCCACCCGTCCTCCACCCCCGGGAGCGGGACGTCCGCGACCGGCGACCACCGGAAGTCCCAGTCCCCGTCGAGCGACAGGGAGGGGGCGTCGGTGTGCAACCAGGCCCGCGGCGCGAGCCGGGTGTCCGAGCCCGGTGCCGTCGAGGCGAGCGCGTCGAGTGCGTCGAGCGCATCGGGCGTGGTGCTGGTGGTGATGGAGGACGAGTGAACAGCGTTGGTCAACCCTTGACCGATCCTTCCGTGAGGCCCCCGCGCCAGAAGCGCTGCAGGACGATGATCGCGATCACGAGCGGGATGACCGAGACGAGCACCCCGCCGGTGGTGAGCTGGTAGAACTCTGGCAGACGATCGACCTGCGCACGCCAGTTGTTGAGCCCGAGCGTGATCGGGTACAGCTTCTGGTCCGCCAGCATGATGAGCGGCAGGAAGAAGTTGTTCCAGATGCCGACGACCTGGAACAGGAACACCGTCACGAGCGCCGGCGTCATCTGGCGCAGCACGATCGTGTGGAAGATCCGCAGCTCCCCGGCCCCGTCGATGCGCGCCTGCTCGAGGAGCGCCGTGTCCACCGACGCCGCCGCGTACACCCGGCACAGGAACAGGCCGAACGGCGAGACGAGGCTCGGGATGAGCACGCTCCAGTACGTGTCGGTCAGGCCCATCGTCGAGAACAGCAGGAACAGCGGCAGCGCGGTCGCGGTGCCCGGGACGAGCACGCCGCCGAGGATCGTGCCGAACACGAGCTGTCGGCCGCGGAACTCGTACTTCGCGAGCGCGTACCCACCCGCGGCCGCGAAGTACGTCGCGAGGACCGCACCCACGCCCGAGTACAGGACGCTGTTCGCGATCCAGCGGACGAAGATCCCGCCGTCGTACGAGAACACCTGCTGGATGTTGCTGAACAGGGCGAACTCGCCGCCGAACCAGAACCCGTTCGTCGCGAACAGCGCGCCCGTCGTCTTGGTCGCCGCGATGACGACCCAGTACAGCGGCACCAGGAAGTAGACCGCGACGACGACGAGGATCCCCGTCACGACGATCTGCGACTTCCCGGTCCGGTCCAGCTTGCGACGCTGGTGCGCCGTGATCGACGTGGTGTCGACCGGCTCGGCGGCTCGGTCGGTCACGGGCGCGCTGGAGCTCAGGGCGACGCGCCAGCGGCGCCGCGACGCCAGCGCCGCAGGAGCCTGCGACTGCGGTCCGTCAATGCGTTCACTGGTCATGCTTCCGCCCCCTTGCGGTCAGCCGGGAGGCCCGTGGCGGCTCCGGTGGTCGTGCTGCGGTTCGCGACGCCGGTCGCGGTGCGCGACCCGTCGCCGGTGGTGACACGCGTCTGGAGCGCACGCCGTGCCTCCAGGCCGTCCCGCTTCGCCCGCTTCCGCTGGTCGCGCTCGTGCTTCGGCGGACGGTTCGTCAGCGCCAGGAACGCGAACGACAGGACGAACGCGGCCAACGCGATGATCACGGCCTGCGCGCTCGCGACGCCGTACTCGTTGAACGCGAACGCGTTCGTGTAGGCGGCGTAGTTCGGCGTGTACTCCGTGTCGATCGCCGGGGCGACCGTGGACAGGATCTGCGGCTCCGCGAAGAGCTGCAGCGTGCCGATGATCGAGAAGACCGTCGTCAGGACGAGCGCCGGGGCGATCAGCGGGACCTGGATCCGCCAGGCGACCTGGAAGGGTCCCGCGCCGTCCATCTTCGCGGCCTCGTAGACCTCGCCGGGGATCGACTTCAGCTGCGCCACGATGATGAGCATGTTGTAGCCGGTGTACGTCCACGTGACGATGTTCGCGATCGACCACAGCACGCTGTTCGCACCGAGGAAGTCCGGCTGCAGCCCGACGGACTGCAGCAGGTCGACGATCGGCGACAGGCCCGGGACGTACAGGAACGACCACAGGATCGTCGCGATGACGCCGGGGACGCCGTACGGCATGAAGTAGACCGCGCGGAAGAACGCGGGCCAGCGGGCGCTCGCCGACTCCAGGAGCAGCGCGAGGATCGTGCACGCGATGATCATGATCGGCACCTGCACGATGCCGAACAGGAGCATGCGGCCGATCGACGCGACGAACCCGGAGTCCTGCAGTGCGATCGCGTAGTTGTCGAAGCCGGCGAAGCGGCCGGTGACGCCGTCCTCGCCGAACAGGCCCTCGCGGTCGACGGTCGTGAAGCTCTGGAACAGCGCGCTGATGATCGGGATGATGAACGTCAGCAGGAACAGGGCGAGGAACGGGGCGAGCAGGATCCACGGGGCACGCTTCTGCGCGCTCGTGGCCTTCGTGCTCGTGCGGTAGCCGGTTCCCGGCTGGGTGGCGGTCATCGGGCGGTCCTCACGCTCAGGCCCTTGTCCTTGAAGGACTGGACGATCTCCCGCTGGGCGAGCTCGACGGCGTCGGTCAGCTTGAGGCCGCCGGTGAGCTTGCGACGGAACTGGTTCTGCAGGCTGGTGAACGCCGACTGGGTCACGGGCGACCACGACCACTCGATGTTCTGCTCCTTCGCCGCGGGGACGAAGACCTCCTCGTTGTAGTTCTGCCCGGAGAACCACTCGCTCGGCTGCTCACGCTGCGCCCCGATGTAGTCGCGGGCGGGCGACCACCCGATGCCGCAGTACTTGATCATCGCGTCGATGCCCTCCTTCGAGGTGGTCATCCACGTGATGAACTCGAGCGCCTCGGCCGGGTGCTTCGCGTTGGCGAGGACCGCGGCGCTCGAGCCGCCGATCGCGCTCGAGCCGAAGCCGGACGCGTCCCACTTCTGCATCGGCGCGACCTTCCACTTGCCCTCGCCGCCCTGGATGGACTCGATGAGGGCGTCGCCCCAGCTCGCACTCGTCACGGCGGCGATCCGGCCGTTCGCGCACGCCGCGTACCAGCCGGGGGAGTACGCGCCCGCGGACGTGTCGACGAGCCCGTCGTCGATGCAGCCGTCGAAGAACTCCGCGACCCGCAGCGTGGCGTCGTCGGTCATGTCGACCACCCACTCGTCGCCGTCGGTCGTGAACCAGCGGGCGCCGGCCTGCTGCGCGTACGCCGCGAACGGCGAGGCGTCGGCGACCGGGAAGACCTCGAGGTAGTTCTGCTTGCCGGTCTTCCGGACCTTGTCGGCGAGCACCTTCCACTCGTCCCACGTCGCCGGGGGTTCGCCGCCGGCCTGCTCCAGGATCGCGGTCTGGTAGTAGAAGCCCATCGGGCCGGTGTCCTGCGGGATGCCGTAGACGCCGTCGACGAACTCGACCTGGGCCCATGCGGCCTCGTCGTACTTCGACTGGTACTGCTTGGCGCCGTAGCGTGCGAGGTCGACCAGGCCGTTCGCGAGCATGAACTCGGGGATCTGCCGGAGCTCGACCTGCCCGATGTCCGGACCGCCGCCGGCCGCGAGCGCGGAGTACATCTTCTGGTACCCGCCGCTGTTGCCGCCCGGGATCCAGTTCGCGGTGACCTGGATGCGGGGGTTCTTCGCGTTCCAGACGTCGCAGACCTTCTGCAGGTCCTTCAACCACGCCCAGTACGTGATCTGCACGGTGTCACCGCCGGCCGCGGGGATCACCGCCGCCTTGTTCACGTTCGTCGAGCCCGGGACCGCGCAGCCGGCGAGCAGGCCCGCCGCGGCTGTCCCGAGCCCGAGGCTCAGCAGGTTTCGTCTCGACAGCTGTCGTCCAGATGGTGATGGCGTCATTGCCTGGTCTCCGGTTCGTCGGCGGATCGGGTCCGCTGCAAGTAGAGCACGAAACTGAGCGCTGCTGTGTTTCCACGAAGCCGTTCACGGTTCTTCACGGCTGCTCGTCACCTGACCCGATGGTGCACCGCGGCCGGGGCGGCTGGGTGTCGGCTCCGAGCCGTGGACGCGTCCGGGCCACCGGGGGGATCGTGGGGCGCACACGACACGTCGGGGTTCGTGACGCCCCGGCGCACCGCCGAGAGGAGCTGTCATGACGACGACGAACGCGACGAGTGAGCTGCGCAGGGTCCTGGGGGAGCGGCTCGAGGGCGGGGGCACGTGGGCGTGGGCCTACGCCGACGTGTCCGGCAACGTCGAGGACCCGCGACGGCAGGCCGCGCTGAAGCTCCGCGCCGTCGAGGAGTCCCTCCGCGCCCAGGGCGCGAGCGCCGAGGTCGTCGACACGATCGCCGGCGAGTTCGAGCAGGAGCCGGGGATGCCGTCCCCGGTCGCCCGGTACGTGCTCGTCCACGACGGCGAGCTCGTGCTCAGCGAGGTGCTCCCCGGCCACCTGCACGGTGCCGAGGCGATCGGCGTCGGGGCCGTGCCCGACCTCGTGCCCCTCGTCGCCCACCGTCCGATCGACCTGCCGTTCCTGGTCGTGCAGGTCGGCAAGGACGGCGGCGGCTACCGCGCGTTCCGGCTCGGCCACCCCGCCACGGCCGACGACGAGGAGCGCATCAGCGGCGAGACCTTCGACCAGCACAAGGTCAAGGGCGGGTTCGGTGACTGGAAGCAGCCGCGCTGGCAGCGTCGCACGGAAGAGGTCTGGCGGCAGAACACGGCCGAGGTCGCTGCGGCCGTCGACAGGGCCGTCACCCGACTCGACCCGGCGCTCGTCGTCGTGGCCGGCGACTCGCAGACCCGGCCGATGCTCCTGGAGAAGCTGTCCTCGAAGGCCCGGGGGCTCGTCAGCGAGGTGCCCGGGGGCGGCTTCGACGAGACCGTCCTGGGTGACCACACCCGCGTCGCCCTGGCCCGGGTGCTCGCCACGCACCGGCACGACCTGGAGGACCTGGTCCGGACCCACGTCGGGCGCGGGGACGACCAGGCCGTCACCGGACTCGGGCCCGTCGTCGAGGCCCTGCAGCAGGCACAGGGTGCGACCGTCGCCCTCGACGCCGTGGCGATCGGTGACGAGACGCTGCTCGCACTCGGGGCGGCACCCTGGATCGCGACCACGCCGGATCGGGCGGCCGGGGCGCCCGTGATCGGTCCCGTGCCGGCGGTGTGTGCGCTCGTCCGGGCCGCCGTGCTCACCGAAGCCGAGCTCGTGCTGGTGAACGCGGCTTCCCTGCCGAGTGGGGCACCGGCGGCGGCGCTGCTCCGCTGGCCGGTCGGGCCGTCCGTGCCGGCCTGAGCCGCGCCGGTACGCCGCCACCGCACGGTGGTCGGTCCACCGACGAACGGGTTCCGTCCGGGCAGCTGGTGCCTGCCCGGACGGAACCCGTCGCGTGTCCGGGGCTGGAAGCCCTCAGGGCGTGGTCGTCACCGGTGCTGGGTGACCGGGACGGTCTGCCAGGCGCCACCGAACGGCGCCCTGACGCTGATCGTGGTGAACTTCCCCTTGCGGCTGTCCGAGAACGTCCCGTCCTGAGCGGTCCGGACGATGCTGCCGATCCACCCCGGCCAGCGGATCGACGCCGACGAGTCGGCCACGGTCGTCCCGGTCACGGTGGTGGTGTCGGTCCGGGCGTCGTAGACCGCTCGAGCGTCGCGCACGGTCGGAGCCTGCGGTGCGCCCGGTGCGGTGAAGCCCGGGTCCACCGCGCCCTGACCCGGCTGCGCGACCACGGGTGCGGTGAAACCGGGATCGGTCTGGCCGGGGTTCGGCTCGGCGACCACCGGCGACGTCGGTTCGCCCTCGACGATGGCGACCGGCTGCCACGCCTCCGAGACCGTCGACCGAACGGAGACCGTGGCGTCGATGGGCAGCCCGGCCTTGCGGGTGTCGGAGAACGACCCGTCAGAGCCGGTCATCGCGATGAAGTTGGCGCCACTCGCCCACCGGATCAGGACGGCCGAGTCAGCGCGACCGATGCCGGTCACCGTCGTGTCGCCCGTGCTGGCGTCGCGGACGGCGACCAGGTCCTTGACCGTGGGCGCCGGCGACTGCGCGCTCGCCGCGTACGGACCGTCCAGGGTGAGCGCCGACGCGGGGCCGGCTCCGGTGAGCAGGCAACCGGCTGCGACCGCTGCGGTCAGGAGCGTCGCGCCGGTGGTCTTGATGTGCTTTCGCATGGAACCTCTTTCGTCTGGGGCTCTGGTCGGAGCCGGACGAATCCTGACGTGATCGGTCGAAGACATCCTGTATGCAATATGTAAAGCTGGTTCATCGCTTGAGGGTGACGCGGCACGGCCCGCCCTGCGCATCCCGCCCGCCCTGGGCTGCCCCGCCCGACTCGATCCATCTCGGTCGATTTTCGTCACATGCGATATATTGGTCAGATGCGTCGAACAGTCAGAGGGATCAGCTCGGTCGCAGCGCGAGCCTGTGCCGCCGGTACGACCGTGCTCCGCCGCGCCGACGACCGCACCAGGACAGGAGCGCTCCGGGCGGGAGAGCGTCGGCGTGCACCGGCGTCGGTGCACGCGTACGACGGACTGACCGACCGCAGTCTCGTCCTCGCTGGCATCTCCGCGGACGGCCCCGGGCGGCAGGTCGTCCTCGTGCTCGAGGAGATCGGCCCCGGCGCGGCGTTCGCGGGTGTGCGGACGGCGCTCGCCGTGGCGGCCGGCCTCGCCGCTCGGACCGGCCGGACGCTCCGGATCGTGACGACGGGCACCTCTCCACGCCGAGCATCGACCCGGACGACCGAGCGGTTCCTCGCACAGCGCTTCGCGTCGGTCGTCCCGTCCGGGCTTCCGGCGATGCGGGTCGTCCGACGCGAGGACCTGGGCGGCGCGACGTTCGCCGCCGACACGGTCTGGATCGCGACCTACTGGCGCACGGCGCACGCGCTGGACGTCGCGGCGCGGGCCGGTGTGCTCCACCGCGACCGGGTGGTCTACCTGGTGCAGGACCACGAGCCCGGCTTCCTGCCGTGGTCCACCGCGTCCGCGGTGGCCTCGGCGACCTACCGCGCAGGCTTCGTGCACTGTGTCAACTCGATCCCGGTCGCCGAGGCGCTCGAGCGCCACGAGAGGATCGAGGTCGATCCCCGGTTCGTGTTCGCACCGGAGCTCGATCGTGCCGGGATCGACCGCGCCGAGGCTGTGCGCGGCGCGCGAGACCCCGGAGGCGTCACCCGAGTCCTGTTCTACGGTAGGCCCGGCAAGCCGCGGAACATGTTCCCGCTCGGGGTGGCCGCGCTCCGGGTCGCGGCGCGCGAACTCGCGGGCGACCGTGTCGACCTCGAGTTCCTCTCGGCGGGTGAGCCGCACGCGGACGTCGACCTCGGTGACGGGCACCTCCTCCGCTCGGTCGGCACCCTGAGTTGGGACGGGTGGTTCGACCTCCTGGGGACTGCGGACGTGGTGCTCTCCCTGCAGCAGAGCCCGCACCCGAGCCATCCGCCGCTCGACGCGGCGCGTTCAGGGGCCGCCGTGGTGACGAACGAACTCGGCGGCCTGCGGTCCGGGCTGCACCCGGCGCTCGCTGCTGTCGACGCGGACCCGGCGGCTCTCGGGGCCGCCGTCGCCGACGCCGTCCGTACTCGGGTGCGGCGCGCTCCGGGGGGAGCGGTCCCGGGCGCATCCCTCGGCCGGTCGCTCGCGACGGTGCTCGACGAGCTGGCGCGGCGCTGCTGACCGGTCGCTCCCCGACGGATCGTCCGCGGCCGGTGTGCTGGACCCTGCCGTCGCCCGCGTTCAGGCCTGCACGCGGCGTCTGCTCGGCAGGCGGAAGGCGAACGCGACCGGCGTGTTCCGGAGCGGCACGAACGCGACGAGACCGAAGGTCGTCCCCAGGATCGTCAGGCCCGCGACAGTGAGGGTCGGGTGTGCGACGAGCAGCGGCATCGCCCCGGACCACAGCGCCGCGGCGAGGGTCACGCCGATGATCGCCGTGTGTGTCAGGTAGGGCACCACGGACCAGCGACCGAGTGCGCTGATCGGCGTCGCCCATGCGTACCGTGTCGCGGTCCTGGCGGCGAGCAGGACGGCGACGGTACCGACCATCGTCTGGACGACCCCCACCGCGGGCTGGGCCACGCCGCCGAGGCGTGCGTGCAGCTCGCCGAGGACGGCCCAGAGGACCAGCGCGCACACGGATGTGGTCGGCCCGGTGCGTTCGACACGGGCGACGATCGGGGACGCCGCCCGGGCGCCCACGACCGTGAAGAACAGGTAGAGCGGCAGCCCCTGCAGTCCGGGTCCGAGGACGTGCCACGTGTCGTCACCGAGTGCGGTGCGGCCCCAGCCGATCAGAGCCGCGCACATCACGAAGGTCGGGATGAGGACCGCGGCGGTCGGGAGGCGTCTGGTGGCCCAGATGACGACGAGGTGCAGCGCGAGTGCCCACAGGTACCAGATCTCTCCGTTCGGACGGATCGGTGATGCGGCCACGCGGAGGAGTTCACCGACGAGGTCGACCGACGTCCCCGCCGTCACGTCGCGGAGGACGCGGTACCCGAGGACCACGGGCTGCCACAGCGTGTAGAGGTAGCAGAGCGGGAGCACTCGGGCCGCCAGTGTCCGGACCGTCGCGGCCGGATCGGTGAGGGAGCGACCGGAAACGATCCCGGAGACGAGGAAGAACACGGGGAGGGAAGCGAGGAAGCGCTGCAGGAGCCAGGTCGCCTCGGGCGAGGGCGAGGGGCTCCAGGACGTCGCGTGGATCAGCACGATCCCGGCGATCGCCAGGCCCTTCGCCGTGTCCAACCATCCAACGCGCATGCTGCTGATGTTACATATGTAGGATGTCAGATCGGTGTGAATCTGCTGCAGTCGGCCTCAGTCGTGCGAGCGGTCCGTCCGTGGCACGAGCGGCAGCGCCAGCAGGGGCAGCACCGCCACGAGTCCGAACGACGCCGCGAAGCCGAGCGTCCCGACGAGCGCCCCGACCCCGGGGCCGACGGCGCTCGCCGCGAGGAACTGCCCGGTGTTCTGCGTGCCGAGTGCCCGGCCGGACCAGGACGGTCCCGCGGCCTCGGCCACCGACGTGTACGCCAGCCCGTTGTCCGCGACCGTGACGCTCGTCGCGACGAGGAGGAACACCGCTGCTGCCGCCCAGTGCGACACGTCGACGAGCGCCATCACGCCCATCACCGCCGCGGCCGACACCGCCACCACGCGCAGCGGCCCCACGCGGGACCGGGCACGGTCGCTCCACGCCCCGACGAGGATCCGTCCGACGGCGCCGACGAACTGGGACACCCCGACGAGCAGGCCGGCGGCCGGGGTCGACCAGCCGAGCCCCACGAGCCACACCAGTCCGTAGGTCGACAGCGTGAACTGCGGCACCACGAGCAGCACCGACACCGCGTGCACCCGCCACAGGAAGCCGGACGAGCGGTACGGGTTCGCGGCCGTCGTCGAGGCAGCGCCCGGGGCCGGAGCCGTCCGGGCCGGTCGCGGCGGATCGACGATGCCGGCGGCGCACAGCACGGTGAGCACGGCGCTCAGGACGAACGGCAGCACCAGGGCGGCGCGGATGCCGGACCCCTCGGTCAGCTGCGGGACCGTGACCGCCGCGAGCGTCACGCCGAGCGGCTGCGACATCTGCCGGATGCCCATCGCCAGGCCGCGCCGCTCCTTCGGGAACCACCCGACCACGACCCGCCCGCTCGCGGCGTTGGTCGACGCGCTCGTCATGCCCGCCGCCAGGAACGCCACGCCGAGCAGCACCGGGTTCCCCGCGGACAGCCACGCCGCGACCACCGTCACCGTGGTGAGCGCCAGCCCGCCCGCGATCACCACGCGCTCGCCGACCCGGTCGGTCACCGCACCCCAGGCGATGAGCGTGAGGACGAGACCGATCGTGGGTGCGGCGGCGAACAACCCGGCCGACGCGAGCGGCATGCCCTGCGCGACCAGGTGTGGGATGAGCAGGGCCGGCGCGGAGACCACCAGGGTGCCGGCGGCCTGGGCGGCGACGCCGAGGGCGAGCATCGTCCACGCGCGGCGGGGTGTGGTCATCGGTGCAGCCTGTCGTTCCGGATCGGTACCAATTGGTATACCATCACGGTATACCAACCGGGGCCGATCCGCACTAGGCTGGTCCGCCGTGACCGGAACGACGACCGACGACGCGACGACCGACGCCGCCCCGGTGTCGCAGACGAGCCAGCTCTACGACAACCTGCGCGAGGCGATCCTGACCCTCGACATCGCGCCGGGCGAGCGCATCTCGGAGCGCGGACTCGAGAGTCGCTTCCACGCCTCGCGGACGCCCGTGCGCGCGGCGCTGTCCCGCCTCGAGCGCGAGGGCCTCATCCTGCACGAGGGGCGCTCGTGGACGGTCACGCCCATCGACCTCGACGAGATCGCGTCGCTCGCCGAACTGCGCGGGGTCCTCGAGCCCGCTGCTGCTCGGCTCGCCGTCGGCCGGGCCTCCGTCGAACAGCTCGACGAGGTCCGGGCGCACCTGGACGACCTCCGGGGCGCTCCCGACCGCGAAGCCGGCATCCGGATGGGATCGACCTTCCACCTCGACCTCGCCGCGCTCGGCGGCAACCGGTTCATCACCGACACCGTGGCCGACGCCCTCACCCGGCTCGAGCGCACGCGCTGGATCGAGGTGCGCACCGCCGAGGCGCGCGACGCCGCGTGGGCCGAGCACAGTGCCATCCTCGACGCGGTCCGCGACGGCGACGCCGACCGAGCAGCTGACCTGCTCGCCGCGCACGTCGCGGGGACGAACGACCGGCTGCTCAGCTGGATCGCGCAGGAGCGTCGTCGGCTCCGCGGTGCGGGCGTGACGATCGTCGGCTCGGCGGCCGTCCTCGACGAGACCGAGTACCAGCACGCTGACGTCCAGGCCGACGCGAGCTGACCTCACGCGCCAGCCCGACGTGACCCCACGGCAGACCTGCCCGACGTGTCCACCCGGTGGAGGTGACGGCCGCGGACGACCCGCATCGTGCCTCCTGTCCGGGCGTCGCCGCGGCGAACGTCTCGAGTCGCTGGCCCGAGCCTGCCGGGCCCCGCGTCAGGGACGCGCTGCGTCCTCCGACCCCTCGAGCGGATCGGTGACCGATGAGGCGCCGTGCTCGGTGCGGTCGAGCAGCGCGTCGCGCACCTCGGCCTCGTCGGTGGTGAGTCGGATGGCGTGCTTGCTGCCGGACCGGGTCGACTGTGACATGGCGTTCCTCCTGTGTGCGTGGGCATCGGGTGGTGCAGGCCCCCGGCCTGCGGATGCGCTTCCTCACGGGACGTACTGAGGTCGGATCAGTGTGCCGCCGCCTGTCCGCGGAGCGCAAGCGATTCCGGCAACCTGTGGAGAAGTCGCGTCGTGCGCCGTGCCTAGGATGGTCCGGCCGCGCCGAGCGCGGCACTGACACGGACACCGGACGGGAGGCACGGCGTGGGTCCGCAGCGCACCGCACCCCCCACGGTCTACGACGTCGCGTCCGAGGCCGGCGTCTCCATCGCGACGGTCTCGCGCGTGCTCCGCACGCCCGACGCGGTCCGCGAGGGCACCCGCCACAGGGTGCAGGCGGCGATCCGGAGCCTCGGCTACGTGCCCTCGGGCACCGCGCGCGCACTGGCCGGACGCCGGACCGGCGTGGTCGGGCTCCTGCTGCCCGGGTTCGACGTCGTACCGGACGAGCGTCCCGACCTCGTCACCGACGGCGGCGTCCGGGTGGTCGACGACCGACGGCACGTGACACAGCCGTTCTCGTCGAACCTGTACTTCGACGAGGTCCTGCGCGGCGCCGAGACCGAGGCGTGGCAGCGCGGCCTGGCGCTCATGGTGGCGGCGGGGCGGGGGTCCTCCCGGGACGTGCTCGTCAACGACGTCGCCGGCCGGGTCGACGGGCTCGCGGTCCTCGCCCAGACCGTGCCGGACGACCTGCTCGAGCACGTCGCCCGCCGTGTCCCGGTGGTGGTGCTCGCGGACGACCGGCGGTCGCACGGGTTCGACTCGGTGAGCGTGGACAACGCGGCGGGGATGCGGACCCTCGCGTCGCACGTGATCGGCCGGCTCGGGATCCGGTCGCTCGTGTACCTGGCCGGGCCGATCGACTCCCCGGACGACATGGAGCGCTCGGCGGGGTTCCGGCAGGCGCTCGACGACCACGACGTGCCGGCCCGGTCCGTGCGGGTCGTGCACGGTGACTTCGGCCGGGCCCGAGCGCGGGAGCTCGCGGCGGGGCTGCTCGACGGTGCCGAGGTGCCGCGGGCGATCGTCTGCTCGAACGACCAGTCCGCGCTCGGGGTGCTCGACGCGGCGGGGGCCCGCGGGCTCCGGGTGCCGGACGACCTGGTGGTGACGGGGTTCGACGGCATCGACGCCGGACGGTTCTCGAGCCCGCGGTTGACGACCGTGCACCAGCCGATGGGGGAGCTCGGGCGTGCCGCGGTCCGGGCGATCGTCGACCGGCTCGAGCGGCGGGAGGGGCCGCCGCGGGCGTTGCGCCTGCCGGTCGAGGTGCTGCTGCGCGAGAGCTGCCCGCCCGCGCTGTAGCGGCGGAGTGCCCCGGGCACCCGCCCCCTCCTCTCCGCCGCGACCAGCCCCGGCCCTCGAGGTGCCGAGATCCTGGACTCTCGATGCTCCGGGCGGCATCGAGTGGCACCCCGACGAGCAGCACGCGGCGAGTCGTGGCACCTCGGCGGGGTGTTGATGCGCGTGTCGGGAGATGAGCGCGCCACATCCGGCGCGCTCGACCCTCGCCGCCGACGATCTGTACCCGCGCCGCGAACGCGAGCGGCACGTCGTGCACACTCGGCGGCCGACGATCGATGAGTCGGGTGGTGTGACGAGCGCGCCACATCCGGCGCGCTCGACCCTCTCCGCCGACGATCTGTGCACCCGCCGCGCACGCGAGCGGCACGTCGTGCACACTCGGCGCCATTCGCCGCGCACGCGAGCGGCACGTCGTGCACGCTCGAGGCCCCGCGTTCGAACGGCGTCCCACCCCGGGAAACAACACGGCCGGTTGCATCCCGTGATGTAAGCGCATACATTGTCCGGGTACCCACTCGACACGGAGGTCGACCGAGCAATGACGCTTCCCCCACAGCGCACGCCGGAGCGCGCCGCGCCGCGCACCCGCGCCCCCGAGCGGTCGCGGCGCCGCGGCCGCCTTGCCGCCGCGCTCGCCGGCATCGCCGTCGTGGCCCTCGCCGCCACCGGCTGCAGCATCCAGGTCCGCTCCCAGCCGGACCCGAGCATCGGCAAGGACACGATGCTCATCAACGCGGACCGCGGCAACCCGCTGTTCGACCGCAACTTCAACCCGTACATCTCGAACGCCCGCACCGCGAGCAAGTGGATGTACGAGCCCCTCATCGAGATCAACCCCCTCGACGGCAAGGGCACCCCGTGGCTGGCGAGCTCGTGGAGCCAGCCGGACGCGAAGACCATCGACATGACGATCCGGAAGGGCGTCGAGTGGTCCGACGGCAGGCAGTTCAGTGCGGAGGACGTCGTCTTCACGTTCGACCTGCTCCAGAAGTTCCCCGCGATGGACATCAAGGGTGCCTGGCAGCACATCGACCGCATCGAGCGGGACGGTGACCACGTCGTCTTCCACCTGAAGAGCGACGACGTGCCGAGCCTCAACATCATCGGTGCGACGTACATCCTCCCCGAGCACCACTACGGCAAGATCAAGGACCCCACCACCTGGCGTGACCCGGACCCCGTCGGCACCGGCCCGTTCGTGCTCGGCAACTACTCCGACCAGCAGTACTCGATGGACAAGAACCCGCGGTACTGGCAGGCGGACAAGATCGCCATCGAGCACCTGATCCTGCCGGCGACGAACACGCAGCTCGACACCGTCACGCGCGGCTACGACTGGGCGTACTCGTTCATCTCCGACGTCGAGGGCACCTGGGGTGCGGCGTCCCCCGACAACAAGTGGTGGTTCCCGGCCGGCGGTGTGATCGGCCTCATCCCGAACCTCACGAAGGCGCCGTACAGCGACGTCAACGTCCGCAAGGGCATCTCGTACGCGCTGAACCGCGACGACATCGCCGAGACCGCGTCCGAGGGCAACCTCAGCGCCGCGGGACAGACCGGCCTGATCCTGCCGAACCAGGAGCAGTACCTCGACCCGTCGATCCCCGACAAGGGCATGATCACGCAGGACACCGACCGGGCCCTCGCTGAGTTCGCCAAGTCCGGGTACACCCAGCAGGGCGGCAAGCTCGTCAAGGACGGCAAGCAGCTCGAGATCAGGCTCATGACCGCGAACGGCTACTCGGACTGGCTCCGCGCCGCGCAGCAGGTCCAGCGCGACCTCGGGAAGATCGGCATCAAGGTCGACATCCAGGCGCCGCAGCCCGCGGGGTACCAGCAGAACATCAACAACGGCCAGTTCGACATGGCGATGGGCGGCATGGGGAACGGCGACGTCTTCCAGGCCTACAACTCGCTGCTGTCGAGCGACTTCTACCAGCCGGTCGGCAAGTCGACCGTGAACAACTTCGAGCGGTACCGGAACGCCGACACGCAGCAGCTCCTCGACGCGTACAAGGCGACGACCGACAAGGCCGAGCAGCAGCGGATCCTGAACCAGCTGCAGGGGATCGTGTACGACGACCTGCCCGTGATCGGCATGTACTACGGCGGGCTCTGGGGCCTGTTCAACACCGGCAAGTTCGTCGGCTGGCCGAGCGCGGAGGACCCGTACATGGCACCGCAGAACTACGACTCGGCACCGCTGCTCATCTTCACGAAGCTGCGACTCAGAGACAGTGAAGCGGGCCGGAAGATCATGGAGGAGCAGGCCAAGTGAAGTACATCCTGCAGAAACTCGTCCTCTTCGTCCTCACCCTCTGGGCCGCGGTCACGCTGAACTTCGTGCTCCCGCGCCTCATGCCCGGCAGCCCGTCCGACGCGGCGCTGGCGAAGCTCAGCCAGAACGGCCCCGTCACGGACGCGACCAAGAAGGCCATCGAGGCGCAGCTCGGCGTCCCCTCCGGCAACCTGTGGGACCAGTACGTCAGCTACCTGCACCAGGTCGTCACCCTCGACTTCGGCACGAGCTACACGTTCTACCCGCAGCCCGTCGGTGACCTGGTCGGCCGGGCCTTGCCCTACACGCTCGTGCTCGTCGGCACGGTCACGGTCCTCGCGTTCGTGATCGGCACGCTCATCGGCGTCGCGGCGGCGTGGAAGCGCGGCTCCTGGCTCGACTCGCTCCCGACCCTGTCCGGCAGCTTCATGTCGACGTTCCCGTACTTCTGGACGGCGCTCCTGCTGCTGTTCTTCCTCGGCTACGTCCTGCACTGGTTCCCGACCACCGGGGCGTCCTCGGCGACGAGCGTCCCCGGCTGGAACGGCGAGTACGTCGGCGACGTGCTCCTGCACGCGATCCTGCCGGCGGTCACGATCCTCGTGACGAGTCTGGGCGGCTGGATCATCGGCATGCGGAACGCCATGATCAACACCCTCGGCGACGACTACGTCACCTTCGCCGAGGCGAACGGCCTCCGCGGCCGCACGGTCGCCGTCCGGTACGCCGCACGCAACGCGATCCTGCCGAACCTGACCGGCTTCGGCCTGGCCCTCGGCGGTGTCGTCGGCGGCTCGGTCCTGGTCGAGCAGGTGTTCGGCTACCCGGGCATCGGCTACCTGCTGTTCAACGCCGTGATCGGGCAGGACTACCCGCTCATGCAGGCCCTCTTCCTGATGATCACCGTGTCGGTGCTCATCGCCAACTTCATCGTGGACGTCCTCTACGGCGTCCTGGACCCGAGGACGCGCCGATGACGACCAACTCGCGATGGGCGGCGTGCTCTGCCCACAACCACCACCCGAGGACGCGCCGATGACGACCAACTCGCGATGGGCGGCGTGCTCTGCCCACAACCACCACCCGAGGACGCGCCGATGACGAACATCAAGGCACCCGACGCAACCGTCGCAGTACGAACGCAAGACACGCAGCACGACCAGCAGGCCCCCTCCAAGCTCCGGTCAGCAGGACGACAGTTCGGTGTCGTCTGGAGCAACACCAAGGCCCGCGTCGGCATCTGCATCCTCGCGTTCTTCGTCCTCGTGGCGATCGCCGCCCCGCTCCTCGCCCCGTACGGCGCCAGCCAGAACGGCTTCGCGCGGAACGCCGACGCCACCTGGGCGCACTGGATGGGC
Organism: Curtobacterium citreum; assembly: GCF_006715175.1. NCBI lineage: Bacteria > Bacillati > Actinomycetota > Actinomycetes > Micrococcales > Microbacteriaceae > Curtobacterium > Curtobacterium citreum. The sequence goes on from NZ_VFMQ01000001.1 coordinate 650,908, forward strand.
ACCACCGCCGCCGGCGAGGACGTCCTCTCCCAACTGATCTACGGCGCCCGGGTCTCCGTGCTCGTCGGCGCGGTCGCGGGCTTCCTGTCCACGCTCGTCGCCGTCGCGATCGGTCTGAGCTGGGGCTACATCCGCGGCTGGGTCGCCGAGGTCATCGGGTTCATCGTCAACCTGTTCCTCGTCATCCCGGGTCTGCCGCTCATGATCGTCATCGCGGCCTACCTGCAGAACGGCGGCATCGCGGTCATCATCGCCGTGATCGTCGTGACCGGTTGGGCCTGGGGCGCGCGCGTGCTCCGCTCCCAGACGCAGTCCCTCCGGAGCCGCGACTTCGTCACGGCGGCGCAGTTCTCCGGTGACGGTGCGACCCGCATCGTGTTCCGCGAGATCCTGCCGAACATGACGAGCCTCATCGTCGGCAGCTTCTTCGGTGCGGCGACGAGCGCGATCCTCGCCGAGGCGGGCCTGGAGTTCCTGGGGCTCGGCGACTCGTCGATCGTCAGCTGGGGCACGATCCTCTACTGGGCGCAGAACTCGAACGCGCTGCTCACCGGCCAGTGGATCCTGCTGTTCGCCCCCGGTCTCTGCATCGCCCTCCTGGCGATGAGCCTCACCCTCATCAACTTCGGCGTCGACGCCGTGTCCAACCCGCGGCTGCGCGAGGGCGCGCGCCGCAAGAAGGAGGCAGCAGCATGAGCGGCCAGACACCCGACGTGACCAGCGACGGCCTGGAGGCCCGTGGCGGCGCCGCCACGCGCCTCCCGTCCGACGCCACGCACGCGACGCAGGACGTCCTGCTCGACGTCCGCGACCTGTCGGTCGTCTACGAGTCGGCCGGCCAGACGGCCGTCCAGGCCGTCGACCACGTGTCGTTCAGCCTGCGCAAGGGCGAGTTCGTCGGCCTGGTCGGCGAGTCCGGCTCGGGCAAGTCGACCCTCGGCTACGCGCTCACCCGGCTGCAGAAGCCGCCGGCGCGGACCAACGGCGGCAGCATCGTCTTCGCCGGGAGCGACATCCGCGACCTCGACGACGAGGCGCTGCGCCAGCAGCGGCAGGGCGGATTCGCGATGGTGCTGCAGTCCGGCATGAACGCGCTCAACCCGGTGCGGACCGTCCGCAACCACTTCGTCGACGTGTTCAAGGCCCACGGCCACGTGCCGCGCGAGCGCTGGGACGCGCGGATGCGGGAGCTCGTCGGCAAGGTGAAGCTGCCCGAGACGATGCTCGCGCGGTACCCCGGGGAGCTCTCCGGCGGCATGCGCCAGCGCGTCTCGATCGCCCTCGCGCTGTCGCTCGAGCCGCAGCTCATGGTGTTCGACGAGCCGACGACGGCCCTCGACGTGCTCGTGCAGCACGCCGTGATGGACACGATCATCGAGCTGCAGCGCTCCGAGGGCTTCACGGCGATCCTGATCAGCCACGACCTCGGCATCGTGCTCGAAGCGACCGAGCGCGTGCTCGTCATGCACGAGGGACGGATCGTCGAGGACGGTCGCTCGCTCGAGGTCCTCCGCGACCCGCAGGACGACTACACGAAGATGCTGCTGTCGCACTACGCGGACCCGCGCGCCGCGGTGGTCTCGCTGCCCGGCTTCCCCGACCGGTCGCTCCGTTCGTCCGAGGGGGCGACGCGGCAACAGACGACCTCGTCGTTCAGCACCGTCGGGTCCCGCGAACGCAGCGCCGCCCGCAACCCGATCGTCGTCGACCACCTCGTGAAGACGTACCCGGCGCCCCGCCGCGGCGAACAGCCCGTGCAGGCCGTCCGCGACGTGTCGTTCACGCTCGAGCCCGGGCAGTCGCTCGCCCTCGTCGGCCAGTCCGGCTCGGGCAAGTCGACGATCGCGAAGATGCTCACCGGTGTCGAGCAGCCGACGAGCGGCACGGTGCGCTTCGGCGACACGGACGTGGCTCGTCTGGGCAGGAGGGGCCTGAAGGACCTGCGCTCCGAGGTGCAGATGGTGTTCCAGGACCCCTACGCGGCGCTCAACCCGCTGCACACCGTCGAGTACATCCTGTCCCGGCCGATCGCGAACTACACGAGACTCCGCGGCCGCGATGCCCGTCGCCGGATGCTCGAGATCCTCGAGACCGTGGGCCTGGCGCCCGTCGAGCAGTTCGCGCAGAAGCTCCCGCACCAGCTCTCCGGCGGGCAGCGGCAGCGCGTGGTGATCGCTCGGGCGCTCGCGAGCGACCCGCAGGTGATCATCGCCGACGAGCCCGTCTCGATGCTCGACGTGACGCTGCGCGCGGGCGTGCTCGCGCTGCTCGAGGACCTGCGCGAGCAGTGGGGCGTCTCGCTCCTCTACATCACGCACGACCTGCTCAGCGCGCGGCTCATCACCGACGACATCATGGTGCTGCACGACGGCGCCGTGGTGGAGCGGGGTCGCACGGCCGAGGTGCTGCAGCACCCGCAGGACGACTACACGGTCGCGCTGCTGGACGCGGTGCCGAACCCGCGGCGGACACTGCTCGCATGAGCACCCTCCACGCGTTCCCCGTCGTCGCGCCGTTCGGCCACCTGCCCACCCCCGAGGGAGTCGACACCGTCGGCATCGACCTGCCCGTCGGGCGGCTCACCGCCTACCGCGTGGTCCCGGACGGGCCGTCGAAGGGCGTCGTGCTCGTCGTCCCCGGGTACACCGGCTCGAAGGAGGACTGGCGCACCTTCATGCCGCTCCTGCGCGAGGCCGGCTGGACCGCGGTCGCGATCAGCCGCCGCGGCCAGGCCGACTCCGCGGCGCCGACGAGCCCGTCGGACTACTCGCTCGAGGAAGAAGCGGCCGACGTCATCCGGGTCGCCGCCCTGCTCGACGACGGCGCCCCCGTGCACCTGATCGGCCACTCGCTCGGGGGTGTGATCGCACGCGCCGCGGTCATCGCGTCCCCGCAGTCGTTCCGGAGCGTCGTGCAGTTCTGCTCCGGGCCGTACGGCTGGCCCTACCGCAAGGTCGCCGAGCTGACGATCCTGCACGACACCGGCGGGAACCTCCGTCAGCTGTTCGACTCGACGAACCCGCTGTGGGCCGGGCGTCCGGACGAGGAGCTCCCCGACGACGCCCGGATGGTCCGCGACCGCTTCGACGCGACGAGCCCCCTGAGCGTCGTCGCCGGCGGGCACATCCTCGAGGACCACACCGACTCCTCCGCCGAGCTCCGCGCGACCGGGCTGTCGGTCCTCGTGGCGCACGGCGAGTGGGACGGTGCCTGGCCGATCCCGTGGCAGCGGCAGATGGCGGAGGACACCGGCGCCCGGTACGAGGTCGTCCCAACGAGCTACCACGGCCCCCACGTCGAGAACCCCGGCGCGACCATCGCGCTGTTCGACGACTTCCTGTCGGCGCACTGACGCCGGCGCACTGAAAGGACCCATCATCACCACGCTGCAGTTCCCCGACGGCTTCCTCTGGGGTGCCGCCACCGCCGCCCACCAGATCGAGGGCAACAACGTGAACTCGAACTGGTGGGTGCACGAGCACGAACCGGACACCACCATCGTCGAGCCCTCCGGCGACGCCGCGGACAGCTACCACCGCTACCGCGAGGACATCCGCATCGCCGCCGACCTCGGCCTGAACTCCTACCGGTTCAGCATCGAGTGGGCGCGCATCGAGCCCGAGCGCGGGTTCGTCTCCCGCGCCGAGGTCGACCACTACCGCCGGATGGTCGAGGCCTGCCACGACGCCGGCATCGAACCGATCGTCACCCTCATGCACTTCACCGTGCCGCGCTGGTTCGAGCGCGACGGCTTCTGGCGCGCCGACGACGCCGCGGACCTGTTCGCCCGCTACACCGAGGCCGCGCTGCCCGTCGTGCAGGACGGGGTCCGCTTCGTCTGCACGATCAACGAGCCGAACATCGCCGCGATGCTCGCCGGCGGCGAGGACGCCGCGAACCTCGTCGCGTACGGCCTGCCGAACCCCGACCTGCACGTGGCGGACCAGCTGCTCGCGTCGCACCGGCGCTCCCGCGAGGTCCTGTCGCAGGTCCCCGGCATCCAGTCCGGCTGGACCATCGCCACGCAGGCGTTCCGCGCGAACGGCGAGCCCGGGTCCGAGGAGATGCTCCGCGAGTACGGGTACCCGCGCGACGACTGGTACCTCGAGCAGGCCGCCGGCGACGACTTCCTCGGTGTGCAGGCCTACACCCGCACCTTCATCGGTGCCTCGGGCCCGGTGCCGGTCGCGGACGACGTCGAGACGACCCTGACCGGGTGGGAGTTCTACCCCGAGGCCTCGGCCGACGGACTCCGCAGCGCGTGGGAGCTCTCCGGTCACGTCCCGCTGATGATCACCGAGAACGGGATCGCCACGGCCGACGACTCCCGCCGGGTCGCCTACACGCAGGGCGCCCTCGAGGGCATCCACCGCTGCATCGAGGACGGCATCCAGGTGCTCGGCTACCAGCACTGGTCCCTGCTCGACAACTACGAGTGGGCCTCCGGCTACCGGCCGACCTTCGGGCTCGTGGCGTGGGACCGGGAGACGTTCGCGCGGACGCCGAAGGACTCGGCGCGCTGGTACGGCCGGGTCGCGCAGGCGAACGCGCTCGAGACGCGTCGCTGACGCGACCCCACGACGGACTGGAGGCGCGGTGCCAGCTGGCACCGCGCCTCCAGCTCATCAGGTGGTCGCGTCCGGAGCGGGCCGGTCGAACCAGGCGAGCAGCGCCTCCTCGGCCTTGCGCGAGCCGCGCTCGCGCGCGATGTCCAGGGCGGTCCGGCCCGCTGCATCCGGCAGCGTGACGTCCGCACCGCGCTCGAGGAGCGCCTCCGTCGTGCCGCGACGGTCGAACCAGGCCGCGGCGTGCAGCGGGGCGAAGCCCCATCGGGTGTCGACCTCGTCGATGTCGGCCGGGTCCGCCCCGAAGCCGTCGAGTTCGAGTGACAGCCCGCCGACGTCTCCGTGGCCCGCAGCCCGCACCGCGGGGGCGGCCCACTCGAGCCAGCCGTCCGGCACCGGGCCGTGCCAGCCGTGGACCGGACGCTCCTCGAGGGCGGCCCACTCGAACTCCGCGACCGGCCGGACCTCGATCACCACGTCGCGGAAGTGCACCGCGAGCTCGCCGGTGGGGGAGAGCAGCAGCCGGAGCTCCCACACGTCGGCGTCCACGTGCGCGATCTCGCCTCGGGACACCTGCACGTCCCCCGCGAGGACCGCCAGCGCTGTCGTGTCCGCCGGCTCGAGGACCGCACGGTGGAACTCGAGCGTCACGCGGGCGTGGTTCCACCGGCGCCACAGGCCGTCCGGGGTGTCGAGGACCTCGTCGGTCCGGACCACGACGGCCGCGCGCACGGAGCTCGTGGGGGCCTCGTCGATGCCCGCGGTGTCGCCGCCTGGTGTCTCGGTCACCTGCCATTCGGCGATCCTGGACTCGTTCCAGGAGACCGAGGCGAGTGCGGCGACGGACGGCGGGGCATCGGTGACCAGGCGCGCGAGGTGTTCGGCGTAGCCCTCGACGTCTTCGAGGGACACGTACCCGACCCCGGGCCAGCCCACTCGACTCCATCGCACGGTCTCGACGTTACCGGTGTTCCTGCGGCACCGGGCGTGCGTACTCGCGGACCGGCCGGCCTGACCACGCTGCCACGACCCCGATCCCGCGGAGCAGGGTGCGCAGCGCCGCGGCACCGCGCTGCTGGCGGTTGACCAGCGGCGCAGTGACCAGCCGGCCGGAGCCGACGACGATGCGCGCGAGACCGCCGAGCAGGACCGCGAAGCGCGCCGGGGCGCTGGTCGCGAGCGCGAGTGCCACGAGGGCTTCGGTGTTGCCGCTGCGGACGGCCCGCCGGAGGATCCACCTCGGGCGACAGCGCGCCGCCGGGACGGTCTCGTGGACGACGGCACCCTCGCACCAGACGATCCGTCCGCCCCTGCTGGTGAGCTGCCGGGTCAGCATGATGTCCGACCCGCCGGTCGTCCCCAGGCGGAGGTCGAACCGGAGGTCGCGAGCACGCAACGCGTCGACGGACAGCAGCAGGTTGTTCGTCGCCGCAGTCGGGCACGGAGCGCCGTCGGCGAAGTCCGGACGGATGAAGAAGTTGCCGAGGAGCGCCCACCGTGGCGGGTCCACCGCGAACGAGAACTCGACGGGTCCGGTCACACCGTCGGCGTCGGAGCGCCGCCGCACGTCCGTCAACCGCAGCAACCAGCCCGGATCGACTTCCTCGTCGTCGTCGACGAAGCAGACCCAGCGGTACGTGTCGGCGGCGCGGAGCGCAGCGTTGCGCGCGGCGGCGATGCCCGGCGCGGGTTCCGCGACGAGCCGCACCGGGAAGCCCAGCTCGCCGCGGACACCGTCGACCGCAGGTGTGGCACTGTGCCGCGGGTCGTTGTCCACGACGAGCACGTCGAACGGCGGAGCGTCCACCATCCGCTCGAGCGACCGGAGGAGTGCGACGAGACCGTCCGGCCGCCGGAAGGTCGCGACGGTGACCAGGATCCCGGCGCGCTGCACGGCGGTCACCGGGCGCCCCACTTGGCCGGTGCTGCGACGGCGGCGAACAGCCTCCGGTAGGTCAACGCTCGCGACACGTCGAGTGGGGCGATCGCCCGCAGCCGATGCAGGTCCGCGATGCGACGACCAGCGTTCCCCGGCGCGCGGAGCCAGGCTGCGAGCCGTCGAGCCGCAGCGCCCCGCCCCGCCCCGGTGGCGCCGACGGCCTGGTCGACGTGCAGCCGGTACTCGATCACGGGGCCGTCGTCGAGCACCAGCGCACCCGCCGCCGCGGCACACAGCGAGTACCAGCGGTCGTGCAACCACCCGGTCGGGACGGACGGTGCCGTCCGGACCAGCGCTCCGCTGACCGCCATCGCCGCGCCGGTCGCGACCGGTGTCCGGATCACGGCGTGCAGCTGCGCGTCACGGGTGCGGTCCGCGAAGCGGTCCGGCCGCGGGTAGAGGTCGCTGAGCAATCCGGGCAGCGGGTCGCCGGAACCATCGATGAGTCGCGCGTCCGAGGCCACTGCCAGGGCATCGTTGCGGACGACCTGCGCAACCTGTCGCTCGATGCGGTCAGGGAGCCACACGTCGTCCTGGTCCGCGAAGAGCACGACGTCGGACGCGCCGATCCGTGCGTGCCGAAGGGCTGCGGCGAAGTTCTGTCCGATCCGGGCGAGCAGGGCGTCTCCCGGGACGCCGGGGGTGCTCGCGGCGACGACCCGGACGGGGAGACGGTCCGCGGCGGCCGCGATGACCTGCCGCGTGGCGGCCGAGGAACCGTCGTCGAGGACGACCAGCTCGTCCAGCGACACGGTCTGTTCCGCCATCGACTCGAGCTGACGGCGCAGGAGATCACCACCGTCGCGGGTCGCGAGGACGCACACCACGCGGCGGGTGTCGTGGGAGAGGTCAGCGTGCACGGACGGTCCTCCTGGATCGGTGGCGGACGGGGCGGTCGTCGGCGAGGGCGGCCGGCGCGGTGGCGTCCGGCGCGGTGGGAGCCGTGGTCGTCGGTGCCCCGGGGGTCAGCAGGGAGAGCATCAGGACGAGCGGCACCGTGGCGCGGAACGCGTCGAACGAGCAGAAGACGACGACGACGATGACGCTCAGCGCGCGGACGGTCCGGTCGCCGTTCCGGAACCACGTCGCCAGGAGTGCGACGAGGGCGACGAGCCCGAGCACACCCTGTGTGGCGAGCGTCGTCACGTACTGGTTGTCGACGGTCTCGAAGCCGTTCTGGTTGAGGTGGCCCAGCTCACGGAGTGCGAGCTCGGAGCCGTACCCCGAACCGAACAGTGACTGGACGACCGGGCGGCCGAGGAGTGCCGGCGCGGAGTCGATCGACTCCGCGCGGTTCGTGTAGGAACCCGAGTCCAGCAGGACGGCGACGGCCTGGGCGATGTCATCGCTGCCGACCGCGGCCACCACCGCGGCGACCACGGCGAGCAGGAGCACCCGTTCGGTGCGGCTGCGCTGGGCCGTCATCGTGAGCCACACCACCGCGGCGCTGAGCGCGAGGACCACGCTCCGCGAACCGGTGACGACCAGGGTGAGGAGCAGGAGCGCCAGGACGAGGGCCTTCGTCCAACCCGAGAGCCGCTCGTCCATCAGCACGAGGACGGCGCCGAACGCGATGAGGAGTCCGAGCAGGAGCGGGTGCACCACCGAGCCGGCGGCGCGCAGGAACTCGCCCCCGAGCAGGAAGTTCGGGGACGGCGTCTCGGCGCCGTACTCCCAGACGCCAGGTCTTCCGAGCACGAACACGAAGAAGAGCGCGAGGACCGACTCGATCACCGCGAACCACACCACTGCACGCCGGACGAACCGGACGTCGCGTGGCGTGCAGCGAGCGGCCGCGAGCACGGTGCTCAGGGCGACGCCGGCGAACTGCGGGATCTCGGCAGCGGCGCTCGGGCGGAGTCCGCCCAGGAAGACGAGCGCCAGGGTGATCGTCACGTGGGCGACCCACAGACCGATCGTCAAGCTCGTCGGGACAGAGGCTCGGAACGACCCGGGGACGAGTGCGGCCGCCGTCGAGAGGACGACCGCAGCTGCGATCACCGGACCGGTGATCTCGACCGGGATGCCGAACCCGCCGGCGGCGAGGACGAGCCCGATCGCAGCACTGATCAGGAACCCGCGCACGACCTGCGGCGGGCACAACTGCCGGATGAACACGGCGGCGACCGCTGCGGCGAAGGCTGCGAGGGCGATGGTCATCGGGTTCCTCCACGCGGCCAGCGGCGTGCGCAGCGGGCGAACTGCACGCCGCCCGCCGCCGCTTCGGCCACCACCAGGGCCGCCATGGTGCCGACGGCCCCGGAGGACGGTGTCAGGAACGCGATGCTCGGTAGGGCGACCGCGGCCGCGACCACGGCGGCGATCGCGATCCAGCTGGCCTCTCCCAGTGCGACGAGCGTCAGCCCCCCGCCCCGGTTGCAGCAGACGAGCAGCGCCAGCGCTGCCGCCCACCCGACGACCGCGCTGTCGGCGATGACTTCCCCGCTGAAGAGCACCGGCACCGCCACCGGCATGGCGACGAGCACGGCGGCGGCACTGGCCACCCCGAGCGTGACGTTGACCAGGAGCGCGGAACGGAGACGAGCAGACCGCTGCGACTCCAGCGCAGCACCCACCCAACTCTGCAGCCGCGTCGGCACCGCGGTCGCGACCCCCAGCCCCATGCGCAGGGGGCGGTCGACCGCGGCGTAGACCGGGACCGCGCCCGGGGCGACCAGGCCGAGCAGGATCGTCGGAACGGTCGTGGTGCACACGGTGACGGCGCGACCGGCCACCAGGACGCGCTGGTCGAGGACGACTCGCAGGGATGCGCGGAAGTCGGCACCGCTCGGCCAGTGGGGGAGCCCCGGAACGGTGCCGGCGAGGACGACCGTGGTCACCGCCGCGACGAACAGGCCACAGCCGTAGGCCTCGAGCGGTCCACCACCGGCGACGAGCAGTGCGCCGCCGAGCACGCAGACGGCGCGGGGGAGGCTGTCGACCAACAGGATCAGCTCCGGTCGGTTCACGCCGACGAGGTACCAGCTCGGCGTGAGGGTCGCGAGCACGAGTGCCACCGCGCACAGTGACGCCGCGACGGGCGCAGTCTGCGCGAGCACCGCGGCCGCGAGGGCCGCGAGCGGGGCGATCACGGCCACGGCCACCAGGCGAGACGCCAGCGACCGGCTGTACAGCGTGCGACGACCAGCGGGATCGCCCGCGACGCGTTGCGGACCGATGACGCCCCAGCCGAGCTCTGCGAAGACGGCACCGGTCCCGCCGGCTGCCAGGCCGATCGCGACGTCACTCCACCCCGCGGCACCGTACTGGTCCGCGATCGCGGGGAGCGCCACGAGCGGGGAGACCGCGGACACGACCGGCACGAGGACGAAGCTCGCAGAGCGCGAGATCTCACGGAGAGCAGCGTTCGAAGGCACGACCAAAACCTAGCATGTGAAATACTATTAGGTCAATCTAGCCCAGAACTCGTCGAAGCGCCGCTCGACGTACGCCTCGAGGCGGTCGTCCACGGGGACCTCGTCCGGCGTCGGGTGGACCGTTTCGATGGCCTCGGCCAGTCGCACCGGGTCGCCAGCGGGGACCTCGACGAGGCGGGCACCGACGATGTCGCGGATCTCCGCGAGTGCCGTCGATCGGCGGGTGATCACGACGCGACCGGATGCGAGACCCTGCCACACCTTGTTCGGGATCACGGAAGCGGCCTTCGACGACGTGCCGAAGACACCGAGGACGACGTCGTGCCGCGCGATCTCGGTCGCGAGGAGGTCGGTCGACACCGGGTCGACGAAGCGCACGCGGTCCTGCAGACCAGCGTCGACGACCGCCCGCTCCGTCGCCGGACGGGCGGCACCGGCGCCGACGAAGGTGGCGACGACGTCGCGCCGCGACACGGCCCGCCCCAGGGCGCGGACGATGACCGGGACTCCGTGCAACGGGATGTAGTTGCCGTAGTACAGGACCCGCAACGGCTCGGCGGCGGTCCGCGGTGGCGTGTGCGCAGCCCAGCGCGGTGCGCCGACCGGCAGGGTCGCGACGGTCGTCCGGGGTGCTGTGCGGCGGACCGCCGTGGCTCGGACGTCGGTGTCGACGAGGTAGACGTCGGCGACCCGACGGGCGAAGGCGTCCTGCAGTCGGTACCGCAGCGCGCGCGGCGACCCGGGGGCCGTGACCTGCCAGTCCTCGACGTGGGTCTCGTGCAGACCGATGAAGCCGTCCACCACGAGCCGGGCCCCGCGGATCCGAGCGACGGCTGCGGTCACCGGCGTGAACTTGAGCTGCATCTCGGCGAGCAGCAGGACGTCCCCACGACGCGTTGCCCGCACGAGGCGGACGGCGTCGACGAGCGCCTGTCGCAGGACGCCACCAGTCGTCGACGGCGGGACCACCTCGACGTCTGCTCCGCGCCGACGGAGGTCCGCGATGATCCGCTGCGAACGGGGGTACTGCGGGTCGACCGCTCGGTGCACGACGATGCGCGGCCGGATGCTCCTCGGGCCGTGGGCCGCGTCTCGGCGACGGGTCATGCGGGCGACGGTCCCGATGTCTCCGACCGCGACCGGCGAGCGGTCGGGCGGTTCGGGAGCGGCGCGGCGCTCGCGGTGGTCCCGTAGTACGCGGCGTAGGCGCCGTAGCTGCCGTAGCCCTGCACTTCTTGTGACGGCACGAGGGTCGCCACGAGCCCGAGGACACGGCTCCCGATCGTCTCGAGGAGCTCGATCGCCTCGGCGAACTGAGCGCGCGTGGCCCGCTTCGATCCACTGACGACGATGACGCCTCGGGTCGAGCGACTGATCACGGCGGCGTCGGTCACCGGGAGCAGCGGCGGTGCATCCACGAGGACGACGTCGAAGCGCCCGGTGAGCTCGGCGAGGAGCGCCTGCATGCCGACGGAGCCGAGGAGCTCGCTCGGGTTGGGCGGGATGGCGCCGGCGGGCAGCACCTGGAGTCCGTTGTTCCCCCACGGCTGGAGCAGGTCGTCGAGTTCTGCGGCACCGATGAGGACGTCGGTCAGCCCCGCTGCTCCCTCGATCCCCATGAGTTCCGCGACCCGCGGTCGCCGCAGATCGCCGTCCACGAGCACGACGGACGCGCCGGTCTCGGCGATCGCCACGGCGAGGTTGGCCGCCGTCGTGGACTTGCCCTCGCTGGGGACGGCGCTCGTGATGACGAAGCTCCGCTCACTCGCGCCGATGTCGACGAACTGCAGGTTCGTGCGGAGCGTCCGGAAGGACTCGGCGATCGGGCCCTTCGGCTTGCTGTGCACGACGAGCGGGTGCCGGTCGATGTCCGGTGCGAGGCCGATCGTGCCGATGACCGGCACGTCGGTGATCGCCTCGAGGTCGGCCTTCGAGTGGATCCGCGTGTCCAGCGCGCGTCGAGCGAGCAGCAGGCCGAGCCCCGCCGCGAAGCCGAGCACGACCGAGAGCCCGAGGGTGACCGCGAGCTTCGGGTCCGACGGGGCGGTGGGGACGGTGGCCGGCTCGAGGACGTCGATCGACACGGGGCTCGAGCCCCCCGTGGTCGGGGCCTCGATGCCGTTCGAGATCACCGAGGCGAAGTTCTTCGAGATGGAGTTCGCGATCTGCGCGGCACGGCTCGGATCGGTGTCGGCGACCACGAGGTCGATCAGGACGGTGTTCGTCGGTGTGGATGCCTTGACGTGACCTGCCAGGGCCGCGGGCGAGGTCTTCAGGTCGAGGTCGTCGATCACGGGCGTGAGGACACGCGAACTCGTGATGACCCCGACGTAGGACTTGACCTTGAGTTGCGCGGCGCTGCTGCCCTGCACGACCTCGACCGCGCTGCCCTCGTCGACGGACTTCACGGCGACGAACAACTGCGCCTTCGCCTCGTACACCGGGGTGGTGGTGAGGAAGGCGACTGCCCCGACTGCGACGCCGACGAGGGTCGTCGCGAGGAGCGTGACCCAACCCCGGCGAACGAGGCGGAGGAGTTCGGGGAACTGCATGGTGATCGGTCCTGTCGGTCGGTGGAGCGAGCGCGGTCGGGTCGCGGTGCGGGTCAGCGCGCGGTGTACGTGGTCGTGTCGGATCCGTTGACCTTCTCCGGCGCTGAGCCGCGGAACTCGACGGTGTTGCCGCTGTTGGTGGCGAGGCTCTTGCCGACGGTCTTCGCCCGGATGGTGTTGTCAGCGCCCTCGATGATCAGCATGTCGACGTCGAAGTCGATCGTGACCTGGGCGCCGTTGGTCAGCAGGGCGACGGTGTCGCACGGATCGTCGAGTGTCAGGGCGTTGTCCGTGAGGTCCTCGGCGATCACGGTCAGCTGCCCGTTGTCGCAGACGCCGGTCTTCGGGGGAGTCGATCCCTCGGAGAGCGCCGCGGGCGCTTCGGACTTCGTCGGCGTCGGGCTGGAGCCGTCGGTGTGATCGGCGCCGGAACACCCGGTGAGGGTACCGAGCAGGGCGATTGCAGCGATGGTGGTGATGATGGAACGAGTACGGATCATGGTTTCCTCCTGTACACAGGATATCAGTATTTCATCGCAGTTGCGAGTCGAAATGCCGGAGGGCCCTCGCTGGGAGCGAGGGCCCTCCGGGTGGGGTGGGACGAGCGTCAGGCGGGGTCGGTCGTGAAGTTGTAGTCGGTGACCTCTTCCTTGGTGGGGGTCGTCTGGTAGATCTTGGTCATGTAGGCGTTGCCGGGCGCAAGGTAGGTACCGTCGATCGCGACCTTGCCGAGGTCGTCAGCGGTGCCGGAGCCGATCTTGCGAGCCCAGGTGGCGGTCTTCGGGCCGGTCCAGATCTCGACGGTCGCGCCGGGGGTCGCACGGAGGGTCCAGTCCGTGACGGAGCCGTTCTGGTCGCGTTCGATCTGGTCGACGGCGTGGAAGCTCTCGGTCTGCAGGTCGCCGAGTTCGGTGACGGTGGTCTTGCCGTTCAGGGCGATCTGTTCGGCCTTGAGCTTGTAGGTCGTGTCGGCGGCGAGGGAGCCGGGCTTGGTCTTCCAGTTGCCGAGGCCGTCGGCCTTGGCCGTGGCGACCAGGCGACCTCGGGGGTTGATCCAGGTCCAGATCTCGACGGTCGCGCCGGGGGTGGCGGTCCCGGCGAAGACCACGCCGGGGTCCGTGCCGCCGAGGATCACGTCCTGGGCGGTGGGGCTGGTGATGACGGTGTCCTGGAACGCGACGGTCGAGAAGGCGAACATGCGGATGTCGTCGACGTAGCCGCCGATCGCGGTCTCCTTGCCGGCGAGTTCGTAGTAGCTCGAGGCGAGCTCGCCGGTGGCGGACCAGTTGCCGTTCTCGTCAGCGTAGGTGGTGAACAGGATGCGGCCGATCTCGGGCCAGGTGCGCAGCTGGACGGTGGAGAACGGCGTCGCGGTGCCGGTGAAGGTGACCTTTCCTGCGGTGATCCGGTCGGCCTTCGCGTCGTCCTGGGTGGGGCTGGTGATCACGAGGGGCCGGTTGCTGACATTGATGTCGAGCTCAGCTGCGACGGTGGTCTCCAGGGCACCCTTCGACTGCGCGGTGACCGTGACCCGGTTGGTGTCGGGGCGGAAGTTGCCCTGGATGCTCCAGTTGCCGTCTGCATCGGTGGTGGTCGTGTGGGTCGTGCCGGTGTCGTCCCGCAGGGTGATCGTCGCGCCGGGCTCGCCGCGGCCGGTGACCGTCGCGAGGGTGGAGTCGACGGTGGCGGTGGGGGCGTTGGCGGTGACGGCGGCACCGAAGTCGGCCGTCGCGCTCGTGGTCTGGGTGCCCTCGATGCCGGTCTGCTCGATCGTCAGCTCGTGGGAGCCAGGTCCGATCGGGTCGATCTGGGTGGACCAGGTGCCGTCATCGCCGACCGTCGCGCTGGCGATGGGGTCGGTGCCGTTCTTGATCGTGATCACGGCACCCTTCGCCCCGGTGCCCGAGACGGTGGCCTTCTTCGTCACGTCCTGGTCGAACGTCACGGTCGCCGTCGGAGTCGTGACGGCCGGCGCCTCGATCGTGGTCGCGGTGAACGAGTTCAGCGACACCGGCCCGAGGCTCGTGGAGCCGTTGATGGAGTAGTTCATGGAGCCGTTGCCTGCAGCCGCATCGCTGTCAGCGATCACCTTCGCGATCCAGCGGAGACCCATGCCGGCGTTCTGACCGAACCCGCTGGAGTTCGCGCTGTCGAAGGTTCCCGTCAGGCTCTTCCCATCCGATGACACGCTGACATCGGTCAGGTTCAGGCTCGACGCGCCCTGCCAGTCCTCATCGACGTAGTGGAACTGGCCGGCAACCGTCTGGTCCGCCGCGAAGGTGCTGTGGCTGGGAGCCGCCAGGGTCACCTCGAACTTGGCTGCGCTGTACTGGTTGGTGGACTTCACTGCGAACGGGACGTCGGTCGCAGTGCCTCGCTCGAGTCGGACGCCGCTGGACACATCGCTCACGACGCCGCCACCGGCGAGACCGGGAACGGTCGTCGGGCTCGTGCTGTCGACCGACACGGTGCCAGCAGCGGTGCTGCCGGTGATCTTGTACCCCATCGAGCCTTCGCCGGCGAGGGTGTCGTTCGATGCGATCACCTTCGGCAGCCATCGCATCCCGTAGCCGTCGAACTGCGCGAAGTCGGGCACGTTCTTGAACGTGCCCGTCAACGTCTTGCCATCGGTCGACACGGTCACGTCGGACAACGTCAAGCCGACTGAGTCCAGCCACGTGGTGCTGCCGCTGCGATGGTACTGACCGGGAACCGTCTGATTCGCGTCGAACCTCGTCCCTGCCGGGGCGGTCAGTCGGATGTTGAGGTTGGCTGTGTTGTACCAGGCAACGGACCGGACCGCGAACGGCACCGGTGTCGGCTGGTTGCGCACGAGCGACGTCGTGGGGGAGGAATCGGCTTGGATGCCGCCGTTCGCCGCAGGGGGAACCGGCGACGCCGGATCGATCGGCATGGTGTCGAAGCGGTAGGCGCTCGTGTCCCGGAGCCAGAACTGCGTGCGATGGCCCTGGTCCTCGCGGTCCCAGGACATGTACTTGTTGAACTTCGGGCTGTAGAAGTTGTTGTCCTTGAAGGTCCAGGCGAAGACGCCTGACGGGGAATCGAGGCAGCTGTCACCCTGGCTGCTGTAGAGCGACGGGGTCGGGGCGAGGTTGTTGGCCAGCAGGCAGGTGTTCCCGGCACCGCGAATGGCGAACGTCCCGCTGGCGTACTTGTACGCCGTCCACGTCCCTGCGCCGGACTTGGCGGCCGCTTCGGACGAGAACGACCCGTACTGCCCGTTCTGCTTGACGGCCACCCACTGGCTCGCGCTCATCTTGTGGATGAGCTGGAACGTGGCTCCCGTCTGGGGGGCCGTGGTGGCCGAAGCGGAAGCGGCCCCGAACGAGAGTCCGGAGGCGAGCGTCGCGATGGCGAGCGCCGAGGCGCTGACCGCCCGCCCGACCCGTGACTTCTTGCTGGTCATGCGTCATGCCCTTTCGGTAGTGGTCCCGTGCATGGCACCAGCACGGGACGGAGAGATATAAACATATCAAATGTACAGTGATGGTGGCGAAGTCGGCGGCGCTCGCGTGCCCCGTCGCCCTCGTCGAGCGTCCGGGGTTGCCCTGCTCGCGGTCCCGTCGCGGCCTTCGTGATGTGCGTCCCCGGTGCTCCCTCCTGCTCGGGACATCGCCATGACTGCGAGGGGGACGGGCTCGACGGAAGTGTCGCTGCTCGGCCTTGCGTCCACAGGACTCAGGTGTAGAGTTGAGTCCATCGGACGCAAGTCCGCAGACTTCCGCAACCACGCACCCGACAGAAGGAGCACCACAACATGGGACGTGCAGTAGGCATCGACCTCGGAACCACCAACTCGGTCGTCAGCGTGCTCGAGGGCGGTGAGCCCACGGTCATCGCGAACGCCGAGGGGCTCCGCACCACGCCGTCGATCGTCGCCTTCACCAAGGACGGCGAGGTGCTGGTCGGCGAGACCGCCAAGCGTCAGGCCGTCACGAACGTCGACCGCACCATCGCGAGCGTCAAGCGCCACATCGGTACCGACTGGAAGGTCGACATCGACGGCAAGAGCTACACGCCGCAGGAGATCTCGGCCCGCACGCTCGGCAAGCTCAAGCGCGACGCCGAGCAGTACCTCGGTGAAGACGTCACGGACGCGGTGATCACCGTCCCGGCGTACTTCAACGACGCCGAGCGTCAGGCCACGAAGGACGCCGGTGAGATCGCCGGGCTCAACGTCCTGCGCATCATCAACGAGCCGACCGCGGCCGCGCTGGCCTACGGCCTCGACAAGGGCAAGGAAGACGAGCTCATCCTGGTCTTCGACCTCGGTGGCGGCACGTTCGACGTCTCCCTGCTCGAGGTGGGCAAGGACGACGACTTCTCCACGATCCAGGTCCGCGCGACCTCGGGCGACAACCGCCTGGGCGGTGACGACTGGGACCAGCGCATCGTCGACCACCTGGTCAAGAAGTTCAAGGACGAGCACGGCGTCGACCTGTCCACGGACAAGATCGCCAAGCAGCGTCTGAAGGAAGCCGCCGAGCAGGCGAAGAAGGAACTGTCGTCGCAGATGTCGGCGAACATCCAGCTCCCGTACCTGACGCTGACGGCCGACGGCCCGCTCAACCTCGACGAGACCATCTCGCGCGCCCAGTTCGAGCAGATGACCTCCGACCTGCTCGACCGCACGAAGAAGCCCTTCAACGACGTCATCAAGGAAGCGGGCGTGTCGGTCAACGACATCGCGCACGTGGTGCTGGTCGGCGGCTCGACCCGCATGCCCGCCGTGGCCGAGGTCGTCAAGTCGCTGACCGGTGGCAAGCAGCCGAACCAGGGCGTCAACCCGGACGAGGTGGTCGCCGTCGGCGCCGCACTGCAGGCCGGTGTGCTGAAGGGTGAGCGCAAGGACGTCCTGCTCATCGACGTCACGCCGCTGTCGCTCGGCATCGAGACCAAGGGCGGCCTGATGACGAAGCTCATCGACCGCAACACCGCGATCCCGACCAAGCGCAGCGAGACCTTCACGACCGCTGACGACAACCAGCCCTCCGTCGCGATCCAGGTCTTCCAGGGCGAGCGCGAGTTCACCCGGGACAACAAGCCGCTCGGCACGTTCGAACTGACCGGCATCGCGCCGGCTCCCCGTGGCGTCCCGCAGGTCGAGGTCACGTTCGACATCGACGCCAACGGCATCGTGCACGTGTCCGCGAAGGACAAGGGCACCGGCAAGGAGCAGTCGATGGTCATCTCCGGCGGCTCGTCGCTGCCGAAGGAGGACATCGAGCGCATGGTCCGCGAGGCCGAGGAGCACGCGGCCGAGGACAAGGCCCGCCGCGAGGCCAACGAGCGTCGCAACCAGGCGGAGCAGCTCGTCTACTCGATCGAGAAGCTCATCAAGGAGAACGACGAGAAGCTCCCCGCGGACGTCAAGTCCGAGGTGCAGGCCGACGTCGACGCGCTGAAGTCCGCCCTCGCGGGTGAGGACGACGACGCGGTCAAGACCGCCTACGACAAGCTCAACGAGTCGCAGGGCAAGCTCGGCCAGGCCATCTACAGCCAGCAGGACGCGGGTGCCGCGGCCGGTGGCGAGCAGCCGACCGCCGACGGCCAGGCGCAGCAGGACGACGAGGACATCGTCGACGCCGAGGTCGTGGACGACGAGGACGACAAGGACAAGAAGTAACGATGACGGATCCCAAGGACAACGTGCCCGAGGACGCCGAGCCCCAGGTCGAGGGCGACGCCACCAACGCGCAGGAGCCCGAGGACCTCATCGAGGCGGAGGGGCCGGACGTGGAAGTGCCCACCGACGGCCCCGCCGCCGGCGGCCCCCAGTCGGACCTCTCCCCGGAGGACCAGGCGCTCCTGGACGACGCCGCGCGCGGCATCGAAGAGGACAAGCTCTCCCAGGCGGACCGCGACCTCGTCGCCGACATGCGTGCCGACATGCTCCGCGCACAGGCCGAGCTGGTGAACTTCCGGAAGCGCGTCGAGCGCGACCGCGAGGCGAACCGCGACGCCGTCATCGCCGAGGTCGTCCGCGCCCTGCTCCCGGCCCTGGACGACCTGACCCGTGCCGAGGCGCACGGGGACCTCGCGGACGGTCCGATGCAGGTCATCGGGCAGAAGATCCGCGGCGGTTTCGACAAGTTCGGGCTCGTGCAGATCGGCGAGAAGGGCGAGACCTTCGACCCGAAGGTGCACGAGGCGATCGTGCAGCTGCCCACGCCGGGTGCGACCGACCAGACCGTCGCGGACGTCGTGGAGCCGGGCTACAAGCTCGGCGACCGCGTCCTGCGTGCGGCCAAGGTCGCCGTCGCGGTCCCGGCCTGAGCAGGCTCGTCACGACCAGGAACGGAAGGTAGGGCTCGATGGCCAGTCAGGACTGGTTCGACAAGGACTTCTACAAGGTCCTCGGCGTCGACAAGACGGCGAGCGACGCTGAGCTGAAGAAGACCTACCGCAAGCTCGCCCGGCAGTACCACCCGGACTCCAACCCGGGGGACGCCGCGGCCGAGTCCCGCTTCAAGGAGATCAGCGAGGCGTACTCGGTGCTCTCCGACAAGGAACAGCGCGCCGAGTACGACCAGGTCCGCGCCATGGGCTCGGGCGCCCGCTTCACGGCGGGTGGCCCGGGCGCCCAGGGCGGGTTCGAGGACGTCTTCGGCGGCATGTTCGGCCAACAGGGCGGGCAGCGCGTGCGCTTCGGTCAGGGCGGAGGTCGCGGTGGTGCCGGTGGCTTCGAGGACATCCTCGGTGGGATGTTCGGCGGCGGCGGGGGCTTCGGGCAGTCGTCCGGCGGCTTCCGCGGCTTCGGCGGTCCGACCAAGGGCCGGGACGTCACCGCGTCGACGACGCTCGACTTCACCACTGCGATCGCCGGTGACACCGTCAAGCTCTCGCAGGGCAACGGCAAGCCGGTGAACGTCCGGATCCCCGCCGGCGTCGCCGACGGACAGAAGATCCGCCTGCGCGGCCGCGGCGAGCCGAGTCCGGACGGGGGTGACGACGGCGACCTGGTCGTCAGCGTCTCCGTCCGGAAGCACCCGGTCTTCGAGCGCGACGGGCTCAACCTGCGGGTCGACGTGCCGGTGACGTTCGCCGAGGCGGCGCTCGGCGCGACGATCCAGGTCCCGACGCTCGGCGGCGAGCCCGTCAAGCTCCGCGTCGCGCCCGGCACGCCCTCTGGTCGTGTCCTGCGCGTCAAGGGACGCGGGGTCGCGACGAAGAGCGGGACCGGTGACCTGCTCGCGACCGTGCAGGTCGCGGTGCCGTCGCACCTGTCGGACAAGCAGCGCGAGGCCGTCGAGGCCCTCCGCGCGGCACTACCCGACGAGGACCCTCGCGAGGACCTCCTCGCCAAGGCGCGCAGCTGACGCTGCGCGACCACAGCAACGAACCGGCCGGGGCCCACGCTGCCGGTGCCGGCCCGTCGCGAAGCGGCGGGTCGGCCGTGCCGGTGGGGAGAGGCCCGGTGCGGCTCCGTCAGGAAGCCGCACCGGGCCTCCAGGCTGGTCCTGCACCACGCGGACGACGAAAAGGAAGAGGCCGTGACCGACATGGACGAGAACTCGCCCGTCTTCGCGATCGCGACGGCGGCGGAACTCGCCGAGATGCACCCGCAGACGCTGCGGCAGTACGACCGGCTCGGCCTGGTCGTGCCCGGCCGGACCCGCGGCGGATCGCGCCGCTACTCGATGCGGGACGTCGTGCAGCTGCGGGAGATCGCACGCCTGGGGTCCGAGGGCGTCTCGCTCGAGGGCATCCGCCGCGTGCTCGAGTTGGAGAACGAGAACAAGGCGCTGCGGGAGCGCGTCCGTGAGCTCGAGACGGCCCTCGCGGATCAGCTCATCAACCGCCCGGGCGCGCGCGTGTTCGCCGCGACGACCACGGGGGCCGCGGTGTCACTCCGCGCCGGGGCGCGACCGCAGCGGAACACGCAGATCGTGCTCTGGCGCCCGATGTCGTGATCTTCCGTACGGAGAGTATCAGTGTGAGCGATCTGTTCACGCTGATCGGAACGGAGGCCATCCGCTTGCACGGACGTGGTTCGGTGGTTCGGGAAGGGATCGCGCTCGTCGCGGCATCGATGGTCGTCCTCGGGGTGGGCGGCTGCGCGGTGTCGACTGCTCGGACCGGACCGGTCCTCACGGCACTGGTCGGGACGTGGTCCTACGACGTGAGTGGGACGGGTGGGAAGCGCGTCGGCTCGGTCGACGACGGCGTGGACCCCGCACTGTCCTACTACGGCGGTGACCGGTACCGCATCGAGATCGAACGCGGCGCCTGGAGGCTGAGCGGTGAGCGTCAGGGGACGGCTGTGTCGGCATCTGGACGATGGGGGAAGGAGCCGCTCCTGTGGGCTCCAGCCGGGCAGTCGATCGAGTACCAGTTCACTGCGGACAGCGGCCCGGCGGTGTCCTTCTCGCCCGGCACGCGCCTGGCGCAGCGACCCGAGCGCATCGAGGCGGATGCCTACGGGGACGAGCCGGAGTTCCTGAACCACAGCGCTGACGTGAGGGTGAGCTCGACGACCATCACCGCGACGATCGAGGACGCGGACTTCCCGACGCACACGGCCACCAGCACGCGATGACCCTGGTGCCCATGTCGGTGTAGGCGCTGAGTGCGTGGACATGGCGGTGACGTCCGGCGCGAGCGCGTCCTCACCCAGGCGCGTGGTCGAGATCGGGGCGCAGGGGCATCGACCGGAGCGCTCGCTCCGCAAGTCGACCGTCGCCGCCCTCGACCGCGAGCTGCAGTGCGACGATCCGTTCCCACGGCAGTGCGATCGGCAAGTCCTCGTGGCGGAGTCGGAAGGTCAGGGCGTCGACGGACCCTCGGAGCCGTGAGCAGAGCACGGGGTTCGTGCACGACGCGATGGAACTGCGGTGGACCGGGGCAGCCGCATCGGTCACGGCATCCCACTCCCCGAGCCGGACGGTGTCGAGCAGTGCTCCGACGCGACTCCCGAGCGCGGACCGCACGGTGTCGTCGAGCGGGGTGCCGGGCGCGATCGCGCGGGCGGGGGGCGAGGGCCAGCCGTGGACATCTCAGGTACGAAAGCGTCGGCGTGCCGGTCGCAGGCGTGCTCAGTACGCTGACCGGATGCGCGTGTCTGACTTCGCCGACCAGTTCCGGCGAGACCCCGACGACGGGGCTCCGGACCTGGTGACGATCGACGGCACCGACCGGTTCCTGCTCGACGAGGCGCCGCACGTGCACGGCGACGCGGTCCGGCAGCCCGGCGAGGTCGCCGTCGTGGACGACCGGGCCGGGGTGCTCACCCTCGGGCTGATCACACTGCACGGCGCCTCGGACGTCCGGGTCGTGCAGGACTCCCTCGTCGGGGTCCGGGCGCTCCAGGCCGCCGCCGGCACGTTCGGGCTGCGCGGCTTCCGGCACGCCGAGACCGCCGAGCAGGCCTTCCGTGACGTCCGGCTCGTGCTGCTCCGGCTCTCGAAGTCGAACGACCGACTGGACGAGCTCGCCCGTGCCGTCGCACGCTGGGCCGCCCCGGACGTGGTGCTGCTGTGCGGCGGGGTCACGAAGCACATGACGCTGTCCCAGAACGACGTCCTCCGCCGGTACTTCGGCGAGGTCACCCCGTCACGTGGGCGGGGGAAGTCCCGGCTCCTCGTCGCACAGGATCCCCTGCGCGCCGCCGCCGTGCGGGCGGACACGACGAACCCGTGGCCGCGCGCGGTGCACGTGGACGAGCTCGGCATGACGCTCGTCGCACACGGCGGGGTCTTCGCGGGCACGTCGCTCGACCAGGGCACCCGGGTGCTGCTCGACGTCGCCGACCAGGCGGTCCCGACGGCGCGGACGGTGGTCGACCTGGGCTGCGGCAACGGCGTCATCGCGACCGCGATCGCGCGGCGCCGGCCGCGGGTCCGCGTGGTCGCGACGGACGTCTCGTCGATCGCGGTCGCGTCGACGCGGGCGACGGCGGCGGCGAACGGCGTGGCCGACCGGGTCGCGGTCGTGCGGTCGGATGCGGGCGACGAGCTCGACGAGGGCGCGGCGCAGCTCGTGCTCTGCAACCCGCCCTTCCACGAGGGCACGACGGTGAGCACCGACGCGGCCGAGGCGATGTTCCGGAACGCGGCCACGATCCTCCAGTCCGGCGGTGAACTGTGGTGCGTCTGGAACTCGCACCTGCGGTACCGGCCGCTCCTGGAGCGGTCGGTCGGGCCGACGCGGCAGGTCGTGCGGACCGCCAAGTTCACGGTCACCGCCTCACGGCGGTCCTGACGCGCGACGGGAGGCCCGTGGCTGCGTGCGCCACGGGCCTCCCGTCGTCGTGTGGGTCGCCCTGGGCGACCGGCGGCCGTCAGGCCGGGACGTAGTCGAACGTGTCCGGGTCCGGCCCGGTGCGGTGTCCCTTGTCGAGCGAGGTGATCGCCGTCATGTCGTCGTCGGAGAGCTCGAAGTCGAAGATCGCGAAGTTCTCCTCGACGCGCGAGCGGGTGACCGACTTCGGGAAGACGATGTCACCGCGCTGGATGTGCCAGCGGAGGACGACCTGCGCCGGGGTCTTGCCGGTGTTGCCGGCGATCCGGGTGATGGTCTCGTCGTCGAGCACGAGGCCCTGCGCGATCGGGGACCAGGCCTCGGTCGCGATGCCGTGCTCGCGGCCGTACGCGCGGAGCTCGTCTTGGACGAGGTACGGGTGCACCTCGATCTGGTTCACGGCCGGGGTGATCGTGGTCTCGGAGGCGAGACGGTTGAGGTGGTGGGTCTGGAAGTTCGAGACACCGATCGAGCGGGCGGTGCCGCCGCGGTAGAGCTCCTCCATCGCCTGCCAGGTCGGCACGAAGTCCGACACCGTGGGCAGCGGCCAGTGGATGAGGAACAGGTCGGTGTAGCCGCCGAGCAGGTCGGCCGACTTCTTGCCGTTCTCGAGCGCCGCATCCGGGTCGTGGAACCCGTTGTTGAGCTTCGAGGTGACGAAGATCTCCGAGCGGTCGATGCCGGATTCGGCGATCGCCTCGCCGACCTCCTTCTCGTTGCCGTACATCTCGGCGGTGTCGATGTGGCGGTAGCCGACCTCGAGGGCGGTGAGGGTGGCTTCCTTGGTGTTCTCCGGCTCGATCTGGAACACCCCGAAGCCGAGCTGGGGGATGGTCTTGCCGTCGTTGAGCGTGATGTTCGGAACGGTCATGACGACATGCAACCAAACGGCCCCCAGCGCGCTTCCCGGGAACGTCCAGACGGGCGCGTCCCCCGACCGGGGGCGCCCCGCCAGCGAGGCCGCGACGGGGCGACCCGGCTAGGCGAGCGACGCGGTGATGTAGGCGAGCAGCGCCTCCGCGTAGGCCCGTGCCGCGTCCGGAGCGGGGAACTCCCGGTCGGCGCCGTCGATCGTCGCCGTCACCGCGAAGCCCGCGCTGAGCGAGACGAAGGCCGGGCCGAGGAGCTCGCGGAGCTGGTCCTCGCGCGGCAGCCAGAGCGACTCGGACGCCTCGACCGAGTCGAGCGCCCACTCGGTCGTGCCGTTGAAGCCGAGCACGGTGCCGCTCGGGTAGTCGTGCCGCTCGACGGTCATCTCGGACACCGTGTAGACGTCGTCGTCGACGCCCGGCTTGTCGATGACGAAGCGGTCTCCGGTGGTCGGGTGCCAGCGGAGTCCGGCGTCGCGGAGGGACCGGGCGAGCTCGACGGTGATCACCGGTCCACCCTGCCACGGAGCCGGTGTCACGCGCCCGGCGACGCGGAATCCGTCCCCACCCCTGGGGCGCACCGAGTCGGGCGTACTAGCATCGCGGAGCACCCCTGCGCACGCGGTCGTCACGACGCCCGCGTGCGCAGATGCGACGACGCCTGGGCGACCGGTGTCGTGCCTCCCGTCCGGTCCCACCGGCCACGGGCACGACCGCCGGCCGGTGTCAGGACCACCGTGGCGGCACGAGCCGCGCCCGGTCCCGTCAGCCCCGACCCAGTCCGCCCAGAGAAGGACCCGCATGACCCTCGAGCGCGAGGAACTCCGTGACGACTGGACCGTGGCGATCGCGGGGGACCAGGTGCCGAGCGGGGCACCCGCCGACCTCGTCGGTCGCACGCTCCCGGCGACCGTCCCCGGGCAGGTGCACACCGACCTCGAGCGCGAGGGCGTGATCGCCGACCCGACGTTCGACCGCAACGAGGACGCCTCCGCCTGGGTCGGCCGCGCCGACTGGGCCTACCGGCGGCACGTCGACGTCGACCCGCGTGGGTTCGAGCGCGTCGACCTGGTGTGCGACGGCCTGGACACCGTCGCCGAGCTGAGCCTGGACGGTGTCGTCCTCGGCACCACGCGGAACATGCACCGGCGCTACCGCTTCGACCTCAAGGACGTCCCCGGTCCGACGGGGCGGCGCGAGCTCGAGCTGCTGTTCGAGTCGGCCTACCGCGAGGCCGGCCGCGTCGCCGCGCGCGCCGGTGCGATGCCCGGCCCGTACGACGAGCCGTTCCCGTACGTCCGCAAGCAGGCGTCGAACTTCGGCTGGGACTGGGGGCTCACCGCCGTCACGAGCGGGCCGTGGCGCCCGGTCGCGATCGAGCGGTGGTCGACGGCCCGACTGGCCGAGGTCCAGCCCCTCGTCGACGTCGAGGCGGGGGAGGGGGTCCTCGACGCGCACGTCCGGGTCGAGCGCTCGGGGATGAACGACCTCGACCAGGACGGCGAGGACGACGACCTGGTGCTCGTGGTCACGGTCGCCGGCCCCACGGTCGACGGCGGGACGACCCGACAGCGGTCCCGGGCGCAGCTGACCCCGAAGGACGACGAGACCGTGGTGACCGTGCGGGTGCCGGACGCGCTCCGCTGGTGGCCGAGGGGGTACGGCGCGCAACCGCGGTACGACGTCACCGTCGAGCTGCAGACGGTCGACGGCGAGGTCCTGGACCGGCACACGGCGAAGACCGGCTTCCGTTCGGCGCGCATCGACACCACCGACGACGCCGTGGGCAAGCCGTTCGACGTGGTCGTGAACGGCGCCGTGGTCGACGTCCGCGGCGTGAACTGGATCCCCGACGACGTGATCGTGTCGCGGGTCGACCGTGTCCGGGTGTCCGAGCGGCTGCGCGTCGCGGCGGACCTCGGCGTGAACCTCGTCCGCGTCTGGGGCGGCGGGGTCTACGAGTCCGACGAGTTCTACGACGTGTGCGACGAACTCGGGCTGCTCGTGTGGCAGGACTTCGCGTTCGCCTGCGCGGCGTACCCGGAGATCGAGCCGATCCGCAGCGAGGTCGTCGCCGAGGCACGGGACAACGTCGCGCGGCTCTCCGGTCACCCGTCGCTCGTGCTCTGGAACGGCAACAACGAGAACATCTGGCTGCACGACGTCGACGGCTGGGCCGACGTACTCGGCGACCGCGGCTGGGGGCTCGACTACTACCTCGACCTGCTGCCGACGATCGTCGACGCGGTCGACCCGTCGCGCTTCTACACGGTCGCGTCGCCGTGGTCCGGGTCCGAGAGCCTGTTCGCGAACGACGTCGACCACGAGACCCACCACTCGTGGGACGTCTGGAACCGGCTGTCCGACGAGCACTACCGCGACTCGGTGCCGCGCTTCGTGTCGGAGTTCGGCTGGCAGGCGCCGCCCGCGTGGCGCACCCTGCGGGACGCCGTCACCGACGAGCCGCTCCGCGTCGACGCGCCGGGCGTCGTGCACCACCAGAAGGCCGACGACGGGATGGCGAAGCTCGCCCGCGGGATCGCGCCGCGGTTCGGCTCGGTGGACCCGTCGGAGTTCGACCGCTGGCACTACCTGACGCAGCTGCAACAGGCGCGGGCGGTCGCGACGGGCGTCGAGCACTGGCGCACGCACTGGCCGCGCAACACAGGTGTCGTGCTGTGGCAGCTCAACGACCTGTGGCCGGTGTCGTCGTGGTCGGCGGTCGACTCGGCGGGGCGGCTGAAGCCGCTCGCGCACGAGCTGCGTCGCCTGTACGACGACGTCCTTCTGACGATCCGGCCGGTGACCCGCGGGTCCGCGGCGGCTGGTGCCGCTGCGCCCGGCGACGTCGGGGTCGTCGGCGGGTCCGATCAGGCCGACGGGTCTGATCAGGCCGACGCGTCGGGTCCGACCGACGGGTCACGTCCGGCTCCTGACGACCAGCCTGGAGGCGCGGAACACGACGTCCCGTCGGCTGCCGCCGGTGGGACGGCCGAGTTGGTCACCCTGTCCGACACGCTGTCACTCGGGGTGTCACCAGGCGCCTTCGGGCAGTCGCCCGTCGAGGTCGCCGTGCGGTCGGCACGCGCCGGCCGGGACAGCGTCGTGCGCGTCCGCCGGGTGACGGTCGCGGGCACGATCCTCGCCGAGGTGACGCTCCCCGTCCGCCTGTCCGAGGCCGGGGTCGCGGTCGTCGCCCTGCCCGAGTCGGTCGGTGTCCTCGACGACCCGACGCGCGAGCTCGTCGTGGCGGACATGGACTGGCGGCGCGCGGTGTGGACGGCCACCCCGGACAAGGACGTGCGCTGGGAGCCGGCGCGGTACCGGACCACGGTGACGCCGGCGGCGGACGGGGACGGCCACGACCTGGTCGTCGAGGCGGACTCCCTCGTGCGGGACCTGCTCGTCCAGCCCGACCGGCTCGCCCCGACCGGCACCGTCGACCGCGGGTTCATGACGCTGCTGCCGGGGGAGCGGGTCGACTTCCGGCTCCGCGGGCTGACCGACGCCGACGTCCGGCGGCTCGGCGAGCCCTTCGTGCTGAGCTCACCCGACGAACACCTCTGAAATACTGCACACTGCTCTGATATACTGATCCCGCGTTCCGTCGGCCGACGGGCGCGGGATCGGCTCCCGACCGGTCCCTCCCCGAAACCGGAAGGCCGTCGATGTCGCTCGCAGTGCGCCAGATCCACTCGACGGAGGCCGCGTCTCCCGCGTCTCCCGCGCCTCGACGCCCTGCGGCCGGCCTCTCGGTCGTGCTCGCGACACTCGACCTCGTCCTGCTCACCGTCGCCTTCACGACGGCGCACCTGCTCCGCTTCCCCTGGGAGGTGCCACCGGTGCACACCGCGCCGGGGTGGACCGAGTTCCTCGTCGCGCCCTGCATCGTCGTGCTCTGGATGACGATGCTGTCGGTCTTCCGCACGCGGCACCCGCGGATCGTCGGGGTCGGCGGTGACGAGTACCGCCGGCTCCTCACGGCGAGCCTGCTCACCGGCGCCGCGGTCGCGATCGTCGCGTACGCCGTCCGACTCGACCTCGCCCGCGGCTACGTCGCGATCGCGTTCCCCCTCGGTCTCGTGCTGCTCGCACTCGGACGGAAGGCCGTCCGCACCGTGCTCGCGGGGCAGCGTGCCCGGGGTCGGCGGCTGCAGGACGTCCTGCTCGTCGGCGACCTGGACGACGTCCGCTACGTCGGGCGACGGATCGTCGTGACGCCGGCAGCCGGGTACCGCGTCGGTGGGGTCGTCACGGACTGCCCGGCCCCGGACGGCCTCGTCGACCTCGACGGGGTCCGGCTGCCCGTGCTCGGCGGGCTCGACCGGGTGCTCGACCTCGCGGCGTCGACCGGCGTCGCGGCCGTGGTCGTCGCGGGTGCCGTGCGGGGTGGTCACGAGCGGCTCCGGCGGCTCGGGTGGGAGCTCGAGGAGCGCGGGGTCGAGCTCGTGGTGTCGTCGCCGCTCGCGGACATCGCCGCCGGCCGGGTGCACGAGCGCCCCGTGGACGGTCTGCCGCTCATGCACGTCGAACTCCCGGACTACCGGCGCCGCGCGGGCAAGCGGGTCCTCGACGTCGTCGCGGCGACGCTCGGACTCGTGCTCCTCGCGCCGGTGTTCGCCGTCGTCGCGGCGGCGATCCGGCTCGACGACGGCGGGCCGGTGCTGTTCCGGCAGGCGCGCGTGGGCCGCGGCGGGCAGGAGTTCCCGATCCTGAAGTTCCGGACGATGTGCGTCGACGCCGAATCGCGCGTCGCCGACCTCGCGCAGTACAACCAGGGCGCAGGTCCCCTGTTCAAGATGCAGGCCGACCCGCGGGTGACCCGCGTCGGCGCGTTCCTCCGCCGGACGTCGCTCGACGAGCTCCCGCAGCTCTGGAACGTCCTGACCGGCACGATGAGCCTGGTGGGGCCACGTCCGGCGCTCCCGCGCGAGGTCGCCGTCTACCGGGACTTCGCGGATCGCCGCCTGCTCGTGACCCCGGGCATCACCGGGCTCTGGCAGGTCAGCGGTCGCTCCGACCTGGACTGGGCCGAGGGCGTCCGGCTCGACCTGCACTACGTCGAGAACTGGTCGTTCCTGCACGACGTCGTCATCCTGGCGCGGACGATCCCGTCCGTGCTGCGTTCCCGCGGCGCCTACTAGCCGCCCACCGACCCCGGCCGTGCCTTGACCCGCGACCGGAACGGCGCACCCCCGGAGAGCAACGGCCTCCGGGGGTGCTGCCGTGCGGCGTCTGCCTGTGCGAACGGTGACGGTTCCGGCGCTCGCCTGTGCTTCCGGGAGCGTGCGGGTTAGCATGGACGCACCACGGACTTCCGCCCGACGTGTCGACGGCGACTCGGAACCAGCGGCGACCAGAACTCGATCCAAGGAGTCACCATGTTGCAAGGCCTCGGCGGGGTGCACCTGCTGATCATCCTCGGCATCATCATCCTGCTGTTCGGTGCGACCAAGCTCCCGGCACTCGCCAAGGGCCTCGGTCAGTCGATCAACATCTTCAAGAAGGAGATGGGTGACGACAAGAAGGGCAAGGACGACACGACGGTCACCACCGTCGCGCCGGACACCACCACGGGCACGGCGCAGTCGGCCGCTCCCGCACAGCCAGTGGTCAACCCCGGCCCCTCGGTGCAGCCGAACTCGGACAGCCGGCAGTAACGCACCGCCGGTTCCCCCACGGATCCAGGACCCAGCCCCGTCCTGTCGGCAGCCCCCGCGACCACCGGTCGCGGGGGCTTCGGCGTTGCCGGGGTCCGTCCGGCTGCGGCGCGGGACAGCTCGCGTCGCGCGCCTTGGAGCCGGTCGGAGCGCCTGCATCGCCGGCGGAGGATGATGGGCCGATGAGCGCCCCGGCCGCCACGGCACCCCTGCGGGACGACCGGCGCACCGTGCTCGTCGTCGCGATCCTCGCCTCGTTCGTGGTGGGTCTCGACACGAGCGTCGTGAACGTGGCGCTCCCCGTGATCCGCCAGGACCTCGGCGGCGGGCTCGTCGTGCAGCAGTGGGTCGTCGACGCCTACCTGGTGACGCTCGGGTCGTTGATCCTCGTCGCGGGGTCGCTCTCCGACGCGTTCGGACGGGTCCGCATCGTCAGGTGGGGACTCGTCGTCTTCGGGGTCGCATCGGTGGTGTGCGCCGTCGCCCCCACCGGGGCGGTGCTCATCGTCGCCCGCGCGCTGCAGGGCGTCGGCGGCGCCCTCGTCACCCCGAGCTCGCTCGCGCTCATCGTCGCGGCGTTCCGGGGGTCGGCGCAGACGAAGGCGATCGGGACGTGGACCGGCTGGTCGAGCGCGGCGATGATCCTCGGTCCGCTGGTCGGCGGGCTCATCGTCGACGGGATCGGCTGGCGGTGGATCTTCGTGCTCACAACGGTGCCGATCGTCGTCACGATCGTGCTCGTGACCCGGATCACCGGCGACGTGCACCCGGCACACCGGCCGCGGATCGACGTCACGGGTGCGGTGCTCGCGGTGCTCGGCGTCGGCGGGGCGGTGCTCGGGCTGATCGAGCAGGAGCGCCTCGGCTGGACCGCCCCCGTGGTCGTCGTGGCCCTGGTGGTCGGTGCCGCGTCCCTGCTGGCGTTCGTCCCGTGGGAGCGACACGTCACCCGGGCCGGTCGGGTGCCGCTCGTGCCGCTCGAACTCTTCCGGGCGCGGAACTTCTCGGTCGGCAACGCGGCGACGCTGTCCGTCTACGGCGCGCTCGGCATGGTCGGCTTCGTCGTGACGCTCTTCGTCCAGGAGGTCTGGGGCTTCCCGGCCTGGCTCGCCGGCCTCGCGACGCTGCCCCCGACCCTGCTGCTCCTGCTGCTGTCCTCCACCGTCGGAGTCCTGGCTGGACGCTACGGCCCGCGGTGGTTCATGGCGGCCGGCCCCGCGGTCGCCGCCGTCGGTGCGCTCCTCATGCTCGCCGCCGGTCAGGACCCGCGGGCGTACTGGTGGTCGGTGCTCCCGGGCCTGGTGCTCGTGGGGGTCGGGATCGCCACGATGGTGACGCCCCTGACCAGTGCGGTGCTCGGGTCGGTCCCGGAGTCCGAGGCCGGCGTCGGGTCGGCCGTGAACAACGCCCTCGCGCGGATCGCCAGCCTGGTGACGGTGGCGCTCGCCGGGGTCGTCCTCGGTGGTGGGATGAACACCGCCGGGTTCCACCGCGCCGCGGTCGTGATGGCGTGCCTGCTCGCCGCCGGCGCCGTCGTCAGCGCGGTCGGGATCCGGAATGATCCCGCGCGCACATGAGTTGAGTCGAGTAGGCTCAAGTACAACTCCACGGCACGGAAAGGACGGACCGCATGGCGAACCTCCAGGGCGCTCCCGACTCGCAGGAACGGCAGAAGACCGCCCTCGAGCAGTACGGCGTCGACCTCACCGCGATCGCCCGGAGCGGCAAGCTCGACCCGGTCGTCGGCCGGGACGCCGAGATCCGCCGGGTGTCGCAGGTGCTCACCCGCCGCACGAAGAACAACCCGGTGCTCATCGGTGAGCCCGGTGTCGGCAAGACCGCCGTCGTCGAGGGGCTCGCACAGCGCATCGTCGCCGGGGACGTCGCCGACTCGCTCAAGGACAAGCGCCTCGTCTCGCTCGACATGTCCGCGCTCATCGCCGGTGCCAAGTACCGGGGTGAGTTCGAGGAGCGGCTCAAGGCCGTCCTCAAGGAGATCGACGAGTCGGACGGGCAGGTCATCACCTTCATCGACGAGCTGCACACCCTGATGGGCGCCGGCGGCGGTGAGGGATCGGTCGCGGCGTCGAACATGCTCAAGCCGATGCTCGCGCGCGGTGAGCTCCGGCTCATCGGCGCGACGACGCTCGACGAGTACCGCGAGTACATCGAGAAGGACGCCGCGCTCGAGCGCCGCTTCCAGCAGGTCTTCGTGGGGGAGCCCACGGTCGAGGACACCGTTGCGATCCTGCGCGGACTCAAGGAGCGGTACGAGGCGCACCACAAGGTGACGATCAACGACTCCGCGCTGGTGGCCGCGGCGAGCTTGTCGAACCGGTACATCTCCGGCCGTCAGCTGCCCGACAAGGCCATCGACCTGATCGACGAGGCCGCGAGCCGACTCCGCATGGAGATCGACTCCAGCCCGGTCGAGATCGACGAGCTCAAGCGCACCGTCGACCGGCTGCGCGTCGAGGAGTTCGCGCTGAAGCAGGAGAAGGACGACGCCTCGAAGGCGCGCCTCGAGACGCTGCGCGCCGAGCTCGCCGGACGGCAGACGCTGCTCGACGAGCTCGAGCAGCGCTGGCAGGCCGAGCGGGCCAGCCTGAACCGGATCGGTGAGCTGAAGCAGCAGCTCGACGAGCTGAACATGCGCAGCCAGCGGGCGCAGCGCGAGGCCGACTACGAGACGGTGTCCCGGCTCGAGTACGGCGAGAAGCCGCGCATCGAGGCCGAGCTCGCCGCCGCCGAGCAGGCCGAGAGTGCCGAGCGCATGGTCAACGACAGCGTCACCGACGAGGACATCGCCTCCGTGATCGCGCAGTGGACGGGCATCCCGATGGGGCGTCTGCTGCAGGGCGAGACCGAGAAGCTGCTGCACCTGGAGACCGAGCTCGGCCGCCGGATCATCGGGCAGCGGAGCGCGGTCGGCACCGTGTCCGAGGCCGTCCGGCGGACCCGCGCAGGCATCTCCGACCCGGACCGTCCGACGGGCTCGTTCCTGTTCCTCGGTCCCACCGGTGTCGGCAAGACCGAGCTCGCGAAGGCGCTCGCCGAGTTCCTGTTCGACGACGAGAAGGCCCTCGTCCGGATCGACATGAGCGAGTACGGCGAGAAGCACTCGGTCGCGCGGCTCATCGGCGCCCCGCCCGGGTACGTCGGCTACGAGGCCGGCGGGCAGCTCACCGAGACCGTCCGGCGTCGGCCCTACTCCGTCGTGCTGCTCGACGAGGTCGAGAAGGCGCACCCGGAGGTCTTCGACGTCCTGCTCCAGGTGCTCGACGACGGACGACTGACCGACGGGCAAGGTCGGACGGTCGACTTCCGGAACACGATCCTCATCCTGACGTCGAACCTCGGCTCGCAGTTCATGACGGATCTGTCCCTGTCGGACGCGCAGCGCGAGGAGGCGGTCCGCGAGCTCGTGCAGCAGGCGTTCCGTCCCGAGTTCGTGAACCGGCTCGACGACATCGTCGTGTTCCAGGCGCTCACGAGCGACGACCTCGGTCAGATCGTCTCGCTGTACGTCGACCGGCTCGCCCGCCGCCTGTCCGACCGGCGGCTCGAGCTCGCGGTCACGCCGCAGGCACGTGGCTGGCTCGCCGAGCGCGGGTACGACCCGGTGTACGGGGCGCGCCCGCTCCGCCGGTTGATGCAGCGGCAGATCGACGACCAGCTCGCGCGCGGCATCCTGTCGGGGGCCGTGCGCGACGGCGACACGGTGCGGGTCGACGTCGCCGACGGCGGCGACGCGCTCGTCGTCGAACCGTTCGAACTGGCGGAGATCGTCGAGGAGTGATGCGGCGGGTGCACGGCATCCGGCCTGGAGGCGCGGTGCCGGTCCCTGGGACCGGCACCGCGCCTCCAGGCCTACCGTGCAACGCATGCCTGAGCTGCGCGTGTTCCGTCGCCTGACCGAGACCATCGAGGGGGCCGGCGTCCTCGACAAGGCCGTTGACCTCGACCGCGCGGTGGTCCGCGCCACGGCGCGTCCCCGAGCCCTGCGGCAGCTGCTGCACGGCGTCCCGTTCGGGCACCCCGTCCACCCGCTGATGGTGCAGGTCCCGCTCGGCGCCTGGATCTCGGCGGCGGTGCTCGACCTGCTGGGCGGTCGTGGCAACGCCCGGGCCGCGAAGACCCTGGTCGGTGTCGGACTGGTCTCCGCGAGCAGCGCGAGCGTCGCTGGGTACGTGGACTGGGCGGAGCTCGACCGCGAGCAGCTGCGCACCGGCTGGGTGCACCAGGCCGTGAACTGGATCGGCATCTCGCTGTACGGCCTGTCGTGGGTGCAGCGCCGGGCCGGGAACCACGGGGCCGGCAAGGTGCTCGGGTTCGCGGGGCTGCTCGTCGTGAGCGTCGGCGGCTACCTCGGAGGGCACCTGGCGTACCGCCAGCGTGCCGGTGTGAGCGACCACGGCGAGGTACCGTTCGACCGCTGAGTTCCCAGCCGGTCCACTGGAACATCAGATGTGATCGCTACATGCGCATCCTGGTGGTGGACGACGAGACAGCACTGGCCGACCTGATCGCCAGGGGCCTCGCGCGGCAGGGCATGGTGGCGGACGTCGCGTACCGCGGGGACGACGCTGACGAGCTCCTCGCCGTGAACGACTACGACGTGGTCGTGCTCGACCGTGACGTGCCGGGTCTGCACGGCGACGTGGTGGCCCGCCGACTCGCGGCGCGTGGCGCGCTCACCCGTATCCTGATGCTCACCGCGGCGACGACCCTCGCCGACCGGGTGCACGGCCTGGAACTCGGCGCGGACGACTACCTGGCGAAGCCGTTCGAGTACCCGGAACTGGTGGCCAGGGTGCGGGCGCTCGGCCGACGCAGTGTCGCGCCGGTCGCTCCGGTGCTCGATCGCGCGGGGTTCGTGCTCGACTCGAACCGCCGCACGGTGACCCGGGACGGGCGTCCGCTCGACCTGACGTCGAAGGAGCTCGGCGTCCTCGAGGTGCTGCTGCGGGCGGACGGTCGGTACGTCTCGGCCGAGGAGCTGCTCGAGAAGGTCTGGGACGTGCACACCGACCCGTTCACGTCGGCGGTGCGGGTGACGATGTCGAAGCTGCGCAGGAAGCTCGGCGCCCCCGACCCGATCCGCACGGTGCCGGGTCAGGGGTACGCACTGTGAGCAGGCGACCGCGACCACGTGCCGGATCGCGGTCGCGGTCGCGGTGGCGCTGGCGGTCGCGGTGGCGCTGGCGGTCGCTGAGTCTCCGGGCGCGGACGGCTCTGACGTTCGCGCTGGCGGCGATGGCGCTCGTCGCGGCATCACTCGCGTTCGTCAACCTGGCGTCCCAGTGGTCCCTCGCAGCCATCGAGGGGGTGGTGTCCACGGAAGCGTCGCGGCGCGGACGGGCTGAGCTCCTGCCGGACGATCGTGGTCCGCAGGGTGCCGACGTGGCCGACGCGGACCGCGAGGTGGCGCTGATCGCGGTCGTCGCCGAGCAGCAGTGGCAGTGGTCCACGTCGGCGGTCGTGGTGGCCGGCGGCCTGGCGGGTGGGATCGGCTGGTTCGTCAGTCGACGGATGCTCTCGCCGATCGACCGGATCACCGCCACCGCGAACCGGATCTCGGCGACGACGCTCGACGAACGGATCGCGCTCGACGGTCCGGACGACGAACTCCGCCGCCTCTCCCGCACCATCGACGCGCTGCTCGACCGGCTCGAGGCCGCGTTCGAGGCCCAGCGCCGGTTCGTGTCGCACGCGGCGCACGAGCTGCGGACGCCGCTGGCCGTCCAGCGTGCGACGCTCCAGATCGGACTGCCGGACGACGCCACACCACCCGACGTGGTCGCTGCGCGGACGGAGATGCTCGAGCAGAACCGGCGGACCGAGCACCTGGTCGAGTCGCTCCTGGTCCTCGCCGAGGCCGAACGCGGTCTGGAGGGCAGCTCGGTCCTGGTCGACCTCGGATCGTGCGTCGCGGCTGCGGTGGGCGGTGTCCGCGCCGCTGCTGCGGTGACGGGAGTCTCCCTGTCGGTCGAGGGGACCGCGCCCGACGGGGTGGTCGGAGAACCCGTCCTCGTCCAGCAGCTGCTGGGCAACCTGCTCGACAACGCCGTCGAGTACAACGTCCCCGGCGGCGTCGTCCGGGTCGAGCTGCACGCGGGCGGCTTCGTCGTCGAGAACAGCGGACCGGACGTCCCCGCGACGGAGATCGCCGCGCTGTCGCAGCCCTTCCGTCGTGGCGCACAGACCGGCTCGCACCGGCACAGCGGTCTCGGGCTGTCGATCATCACCGCGATCGTCACCGCGCACGGCTGGAGCCTCGTCCTGGCGCCCGGCGAGCGAGGCGGCCTCCGGGTCGCGGTCGGTGTTTCGTCGGTGTGACCCGCCGGGTGACGCTGGCGCAACACGGTACCTGCTGAACTCGGAACATGACACACACGACATGGCAGAAGATGGTCCGCTGCACCGTGGTCGCAGCCCTCATCGTCGCAGCGCCGCTGTCGCTCGCTGCATGCACGTCCTCACCGGCGTCGTCCGACTCCACGTCCTCCGCCAGCGGAGTCGGCGCTCGGTGGGGTGCGTGCATGCGGGACGCCGGACTGGACGTCGAGGACCCGGACGACGAGTCGGTCCGCACCGGTACCTACCCGGCACCGGACGGCGGTGACGGACAGGCGTTCACCCGACAGGCCCAGGAGTGCTCGGAGCAGGTCGGTGTCGAACGCGCCGATGCCGCGCAGCAGCAGCAGTGGGAGCGGCAGTACGCCAAGGTCGCCGACTGCATCCGCGACCGCGGCTTCGACGACCTGCCCGAACAACAGCCGGGCGTCCTCGACTTCAACGACTACCCCCGCGCGGACGAACCCGGGTTCGCCGACGCCGCATCGGCGTGCCTGGCCGAGTTCGCGCCCGACACCCAGGCGGTCGACCGCTGATGCGTCCGTCCACCTCCGCCCCTCACCAGAACCGCACCAGGAAGACCCCCGTGATCACCACGAAGACCGTCCTCGGCGTCGTCGCCGCCGCACTGCTCGCACCCGCGCTCCTGGCCGGGTGCTCGTCGAGCGGGACCACCACGAAGCCGAGCAGTCAGAGCTCGGCGAACAGCAAGGCTGCCGAGGACGCCGCGTTCGGCGACTGCATCCGATCGAAGGGCTTCGAGTGGGACGACAGCGGGGACACGGGTGACAGCACGACCGCGACCCTGCCGGACGGCGCTTCGCCAGAGGCGTTCGACGAGGCGATCACGGCGTGCTCGAAGCAGGTCAGCCCGGACGGACAGGCAGGCGCCGCCGAACTCCCGCATGACCCGAAGGCGGACCGCGCGCTGGGCGAGTGCGTCCGACGGCAGGGCTTCGAGGACTACCCCGACGACGCCCAGGGACAGGCTGCGTACGAGCCGGAGGACGCCACGGCGTTCGGTCCGGTCGAGAAGGCGTGTCTGGCCGAGGCCTACGACGTCGAGGTGAACTGATGGCGGCATCGCGCGCACGTCACGTCGTGGTGTCGACGTGCTTCGTGGCCGCGGTCCTGGGCGCCGGGGTCGCCGCCTGGAGCGTCGTCACACCGGCGGACTCCGCGCCGGCGTCGGCACGGCAGACTCCCGCACCCGCGACGACGACCATCACCAAGGGCGACCTGACCGACACGAAGGTGTTCTCCGGCAGCCTCGGCTTCGACCGACCGGTGCCGTTGCCGGGGAGCGCGACGGGCACGGTCACGTGGTTGCCCGAACCGGGAAAGGTGATCGCCCGGGACCAGCCGCTGTACGCCGTGGACGAGCATCCCGTCCGGGCCATGTACGGCAGTGTCCCGCTCTGGCGCGACCTGACACGCGGCGCGGAGGGCGCCGACGTGCACCAGCTGAACGAGAACCTCGCCGCGCTCGGCTACGGCGTCTCGGTGGACGACGTCTTCGGGCCTCGGACCGAGCGAGCCGTCCGGCAGTGGCAGGAGCACCACGGCCTGACCGTCGACGGCTCCCTGGGCGCCGACGACATCGCGTTCGTCCCTGGCGAGGTCCGGGTCGCGTCGCGGACGGCGCAGCTCGGCGCACCGGTCAACGGCGACGTCCTGCAGCTCACGGGGACCACCCCGGTGGCACTCGTCACCGTGCAGCCCGCCGACGAGCAGCGGCTCGCGGTCGGGACGACGGTCAGCATGCGGATCGGTGGTGTCGGCGACCCGGTCGAGGGGGCGGTCGTCGACACCCGGCAGGACGAGGACCAGGGTGACGGCACCGTCGAGGTCACGATCGCGTTCGACCCGGGCGACCGGGACGTCCCACAAGGCGGCTCGGTGCAGGTGACGGCGTCCGGGCAGTCCGCACACGACGTGCTCTCCGTCCCGGTCGCGGCCCTCGTCGCCGGCGACGGGAAGGCGTTCGCGCTCGACGTCGTCCGGTCGTCCGGGGCGACCGAGCGGGTCCCGGTGACCGTGTCGTTCGTTGCCGAGGGCCGTGCCGCCATCGACGGCGCCGTGCGCCAGGGCGATCGCGTGGTGATGCCCTCGTGAGCACGGACGACGGCGCCCGCACGGCCGAGGGCGGCGCTGCGCCGGTCCTCGCACTCCGGGACGTCAGCAAGGTCTACGGCGACGTCCGCGCGCTCGACCGCGTGTCGTTGGACGTCGCCACCGGCGAACTCGTCGGGGTCGTCGGGCCGTCGGGGTCGGGCAAGTCGACGATGCTCAACATCGTCGGCACGCTCGACCGGCCGACCTCGGGCACCCTGCACATCGCGGGGAACGACGTCGGCGCGATGCGGGACGACGACCTGTCGGCGCTGCGTGCCGAGCACATCGGCTTCGTCTTCCAACACTTCCACCTGCAGTCCGGGGCGACCGCTTGCGAGAACGTCGCGGACGGCCTGCTCTACACCGGCACCCCGCGTCGCGAACGTCTCCGCCGTGCCGTCCGTGCGCTCGGTCAGGTCGGACTGGGACACCGGGTCGACCACCGTCCGAACGAGCTGTCCGGCGGGGAGAAGCAGCGGGTCGCGATCGCCCGTGCGATCGTCGGCTCGCCCACGATCCTGCTCGCGGACGAGCCGACGGGGGCACTCGACAGCGCCTCGGGCAGCGCGATCGTCGAGTTGCTCCGCGAGCTCAACGCGGGCGGCACCACCGTGCTCGTCATCACCCACGACCTGGACCTGGCGGCATCGCTGCCCCGAGCCGTCCGGATGCGTGACGGGCGGGTCCAGGCCGATTCGGGCACCGACGTGTCCGCGGTCCGCGGCATCGCCGACGGCGTCCGGGCGACGGCGGGTGCGGCATGAGCCGCCGAGCTGCGCTGGCCCCCGTCGACCTGCTCCGACTCGGGGTCTTCGGGCTCCGGACACGTCCCGGGCGGGTGGTCCTGTCGGCGCTCGGCATCGCCATCGGCATCGCGGCGATGATCGCCGTCGTCGGGATCTCGTCCTCGAGCAAGGCGGCCCTCGACCAGGTCCTGGACCGGCTCGGCACGAACGTGTTGACCGTGACCGAGGCGCAGGGGTTCGGTGAGACCCCACCGCTGCCGTCCACGGCGGTCGACTCGATCGCCCGGCAGGACGCGGTCGAGCTCGTCTCGGGTGTCGGGACCGTTCCCGACGCCCGGGTGTACCGCAACAGCCTGGTGCCGGCCGCGCAGTCCAAGGGCCTGGGTGTCATGGCGGCGTGGGGCGACCTGCCGCGGGTGCTGGGCGGCGAGGTGGCCTCGGGACGATGGCTCGACCCCCACGCCGACGCACCCGCCCAGGTGGTGCTCGGATCGTTCGCCGCCGAGGCCCTGGGCATCCAGGAGGTGCGCCCCGACAGCCGCGTCTGGATCGGCGGGCAGTGGGTCCAGGTCGTCGGGGTGCTGGCACCGATGGAGCTCGCACCGGACCTCGACGGTCAGGTCTACGTGCCGCGCGGGTTCGCAGCGGATGCCGGGTTCGACGGGCACCCGACCGCCGTGTACACGCGTGTCGACGGCGAGCGGGTGGCCGAGGTGCGCTCCCGGCTCGCCCGTGCGATCAGCCCGCTGAGCCCGCAGGACGTCGCCGTCACCCGGCCGTCCGACGCGCTCGCCGCGAAGAACGCCACCGACGACTCCTTCACTGGGCTGCTCATCGGCATCGGCGGTGTCGCACTGCTGGTCGGGGGCATCGGTGTCGCGAACACCATGGTGATCACCGTGCTGGAACGCCGTGCCGAGGTCGGTGTGCGACGGGCGCTCGGTGCCCGGCGTCGCACCATCCGCGACCAGTTCCTGGTCGAGTCGTTGCTGCTGTCCTTCATCGGTGGGCTCGCCGGCGTCGTGATCGGACTCGGGGTGACGGTCGTCTTCGCGCTCGTTCAGGGCTGGCCGATCGCGGTACCCCTCTGGGCCGTCGGCGGTGGGCTGGGCGCCACCGTGGTGATCGGCGGCGTCTCCGGGATCTACCCGGCGGCACGAGCAGCGCGGATACCCCCGACTTCGGCGCTCGCAGCGGTCTGAGGGCGGTCGCGTCGGAGCGTCATCGGGTCCGCCCGGTGTCGCTCCGACGCGGGCCGGGACGGGACCCCGCACCCGCGGCGCCGGTACGCCGCACAGGCAGCCGAACCGGGCACGTCCACCCGCCTGTTTGTTCTGCGTTGGAACAGTTGCGTTCCTGTGGTTCAGCGTCGTATCGTTCTCGAAACCAACGGGAACGAAGGAGTTCGGACATGTACGCAACGGAGCGCCACGACGCGATCGCCGCGCAGCTGCAGCGTGCCGGCCGGGTCTCCGTCGCCGACCTCGCCGACCACTTCGACGTCACCACCGAGACCGTCCGCCGCGACCTGGACCTGCTCGAGACCGCGGGCGTCCTGCGCCGGGTGCACGGGGGAGCGGTCCCGGTCGGACGATCCAGTGTGGTCGAGCTCACCGTCGCCGAGCGCGAGGGGCAGCACGGCCCCGCCAAGTCGGCGATCGCCCGCGCCGCGATGCGCCTGGTGCCCGCGACGTTCACCGGCTCGATCGCCCTCGACGCGGGGACGACCTGTGCAGCCGTCGCGTCCGAACTCGCCCGGTGGGAGCCCGCGACCCCCGGCGCCACGCTGACGGTCGTCACGAACTCCGTCCCGATCGCCGCCACCCTGCAGCACAGCCCGCACGTCGAGCTGCACCTGCTCGGCGGCCGGGTCCGCGGGGTCACGAGCGCTGCCGTCGGCACCGCCACCGTCGAGCAGATCGCCGGCCTGCGCCCCGACGTCGCCTTCGTCGGCACGAACGGCCTGTCCGCCGGCTTCGGCCTGAGCACGCCCGACGAGTACGAGGCCGGCGTCAAGGGCGCCTACGTGCTCGCCGCCCGCCGGAGCGTCGTCCTCGCCGACGCCGCCAAGCACGGCGTCGAGGCGCTCATGCGCTTCGCCCGCCTCGACGAGATCGACACGCTCGTCACCGACCAGGAGCCCCCGGCCGACCTCGCCGGTGCGCTCGCCGACGCCGACGTGGAGGTCGTGGTCGCATGAACGGCACCGCCAGCACCCGCATCGTCACCGTGACGCCCAACCCGTCCCTCGACCGGACCATCGAGCTCGCCGGCGAGCTGCACCGCGGCGCCGTCCAGCGCGCCGTGCACACGACGGCCGAGCCCGGCGGCAAGGGCGTCAACGTCTCGCGGGTCGTCGTCGCCAGCGGCGGGGACACCCTGGCCGTCCTGCCCGGCGACGAGCTCGACCCCGTCCTGCTCGGCCTCGCGACCCGCGGCATCCCGACCGCGGCGCTCCCGATCGGCGCCCCGCTGCGCTCGAACGTCACCGTGACCGAGCCGACCGGCACGACGACGAAGCTCAACGAACCCGGCCCCTCGCTCGCCGGCCGCCTGGACGACCTCGCCGCGCTCGTGGCCGACGCCGCCGGACCGACCGCGACCGGGCCCGCCGCTCGCTGGGTCGTGTTCGC
This sequence comes from Curtobacterium citreum, assembly GCF_006715175.1. Classification (NCBI taxonomy): domain Bacteria; kingdom Bacillati; phylum Actinomycetota; class Actinomycetes; order Micrococcales; family Microbacteriaceae; genus Curtobacterium; species Curtobacterium citreum. The sequence continues at coordinate 691,981 of NZ_VFMQ01000001.1, forward strand.
CGGCTCCCTGCCGCCCGGGCTGCCCGACGACGCGCTCGCCGTGCTCGTCCGCGCCGTGCGCCAGCGCCACGGGGACACCGTCCGGATCGCCGTCGACTCGTCCGGTCTGCCCTTCACCGCGCTGCTGCAGTCCGGTGAGCGGATCGACCTGGTGAAGCCGAACGCCGAGGAGCTCGCCGAGGTCGTCGGCGGGGACCCGGACGCGTACGAGCAGGACCCGGACGCCGCCGCGGTGGCCGCCCAGCGCCTGCACGACAAGCACGTCGACGCCGTCCTGCTCACGCTCGGCAGCGCCGGAGCCGTGCTCGTCTCGGACGAGGGCGCCTTCGCCGCCGCCGCACCGCGCATCGTCGCGCGCTCCACGGTCGGCGCGGGGGACTCCTCGCTCGCCGGCTACCTGCTCGCCGAGGTCGCCGGTGCGACCCCCGCCGAGCGGCTCGCCCAGGCCGTCGCCACCGGAGCGGCCGCCGCGGCGCTCCCCGGCAGCGACGTGCCCGCCCTCGACCACACCGACCCCGGCAGCGTGACCGTCCGGACCCTGCACCCGGCGCAGGTCCCGGCACCGATCGCCTGACCGACCCCCACCGCACCACCACTTCGCAGCACCACCCCCGAACAGCAATGCCCGCGCCTCGGCGCCACTGCAAAGGAGCAACCCCATGTCCGCAGACACGACGCAGCGCCTCATCAGCGCGGAGCTCGTCGGCCTCGACGAGGACCTCGGCGGAACGTCCTCCGACGTCATCCGCGTGCTCGCCGACCGCGTCGCCGCCACCGGCCGTGCCGCCGACGGCAGCGCCCTCGCCGAGGACGCGATCAAGCGCGAGGCGAGCGTCGGCACCGGTGTGCCCGGCGGCATCGCGATCCCGCACGCCCGGTCCGCCTCGGTCTCGAGCCCGACGCTCGCGTTCTCCCGCCTGGCGCGGAAGGTGCCGTTCGGTGCGCCGGACGGCGACGCGGACATCGTCTTCATGATCGCGGTGCCCGAGGGTGCTGACAAGGACCACCTGACGGTCCTGTCGACCCTGGCGCGTGCCCTCATCCGCGACGACTTCACCGCGGCGCTCCGCGCGGCCGCGACCCCGCAGGACGTCGTGGACCTGGTGCAGCGCGAGGTCGGTGGCGAGGTCGCCGAGGCCGGTGTCGGCGCCCCGGCGCCCGCTGCCGCCGCCCCGGCCCCCACCACCACGGGCTCGGGTGCCCGCAAGGTCATCGTCGGCGTCACCGCGTGCCCGACCGGCATCGCGCACACCTACATGGCCGCCGACGCCCTGGTCGCCGCCGCCGAGCGCGCCGGTGCCGAGATGCACGTCGAGACGCAGGGCTCCTCGCAGGTCGAGCCGCTCGACCCCGCCCTGATCGCCCGCGCCGACGCCGTCGTGTTCGCGGTCGACGTGGACGTCCGCGACCGCAACCGCTTCGCCGGCAAGCCGCTGGTGTCCGGACCGGTCAAGCGCGGTGTCGACGAGCCGGACAAGATGATCGCCGAGGCCCTCCGCGCCGCGGACGACCCGCACGCCGCACGCGTGCAGGGCGGGGCTGCGACGACCGCCGAGTCGAACAAGGCCGACGAGCACTTCGGGCAGGCGCTCAAGCGCTGGCTGCTCACCGGCGTCAGCTACATGATCCCGTTCGTCGCGGGCGGCGGTCTGCTCATCGCGCTCGGCTTCCTGCTCGCGGGCTACGCCATCGCGCTGCCGCACGGGGACTCCGGGCAGAACAACGCGGTGTACACGCTGACGAACTACACGCTGCTCAACCTGCCGCCGGAGGGCCTCGGCTACTACCTCGGCGCCGCCGCGTTCCAGATCGGCGGGGTGTCCCTCGGGTTCCTCGTCGCCGCACTCGCCGGGTACATCGCCTACGCGATCGCCGACCGCCCCGGCATCGCGCCGGGCTTCGTCGCCGGGTCGATCGCCGTCTTCATGAACGCCGGCTTCCTCGGCGGGCTCGTCGGTGGTCTCATCGCCGGTGCCGCCGCGTACTGGATCGGGCGCATCCCGACCTGGCGCTGGCTCCGCGGCCTGATGCCCGTCGTGATCATCCCGCTCTTCGCGTCGATCATCGCCTCCGGCCTGATGCTCCTCGTGCTCGGCGGCCCGATCGCCTGGCTCATGACGCAGCTGACGAACTGGCTCAACTCGCTCAACGGCGCCTCGGCGATCCTGCTCGGCGTGATCCTCGGCCTGATGATGGCGTTCGACCTCGGTGGCCCGGTCAACAAGGTCGCGTACTCGTTCGCCGTCGCCGGGCTCGGTGCCGGGACCGCCGCGAACGTCGTCCCGTTCGAGATCATGGCCGCCGTCATGGCCGCGGGCATGGTCCCGCCGCTGGCCCTGGCGCTCGCCTCGACCGTCCTGTACCGCAAGGGCTTCACGAAGCCGGAGCGCGAGAACGGCAAGGCCGCGTGGCTGCTCGGTGCGTCGTTCATCTCCGAGGGCGCGATCCCGTTCGCCGCAGCCGACCCGCTGCGCGTCATCCCGGCGTCGATGATCGGTGCCGCGGTCACGGGTGCGATCTCGATGGCGGCCGGGGTGACCTCTCGCGCACCCCACGGCGGCATCTTCGTGTTCTTCGCCATCGGGGACGTCGCGATGTTCATCGTCGCGATCGTGGCCGGCACGGTCGTGTCCGCGCTGGTCCTGGTGGGCCTGAAGAAGTGGGTGCGCAAGGCACCCGCCGCCGAGGCGGCGGCCGCCGATCAGGCGGCGGTGGCCGGCGAGACGATCGGCCAGCGCGCGCCCGCCGCGGTCTGACGCAACGCCCTGACGGACGGGAGGCACGGTGCCAGCTGGCACCGTGCCTCCCGTCCGTCTGCCGCACCCCCGTTCCCGCCCTGCCCGCCCTGTGCGTCGAGCTGCCGGAATTCCGGTACCTCGCGGTCCGGAGCGGCCGTCCGTCGCACCCGGGCGCCCACGCAGCGGCGAGTCGTGGCACCTCGGCGACACGTCGCCGAGCGCGTCGGCACCACGCCCACTCGGCTCGCGCTCAGGTGGCGTGCTGACTCCTGGCAGGACGCTCAGACAGAGTGGACCCATGACGACCGCCCTCACGCTGCCGCCGACCCTGCCCGCCTCGACCAGGAGTGCGGGTCAGGAGGCGGGCACCGAGGACCTCGGTGGCCTCTCCGGCTTCGTGCTGCAGGTCATCGACGCGCTCGGCGAGTGGGGCGTCGCGATCATGCTCTTCGTCGAGACGGTGTTCCCGCCCATCCCGTCCGAGGTGATCCTGCCGCTCGCGGGGTTCCTGGCGGGAGCCGGGCGGATGAACCTCGTGCTCGTGCTGCTGCTCGCGACGCTCGGGTCGTACCTCGGCGCGCTCGTGCTCTACTGGCTCGGCGCGGTGATCGGGTTCGAACGGACCGTGCGCTGGCTCGGGAAGCTGCCGCTCGTCGACGAGGACGACTTCCGCAAGGCCGCGGACTGGTTCCACCGGCACGGCAGGAGCGCGGTGTTCTTCGGCCGGTTCGTGCCGATCGTGCGGAGCCTGATCTCGCTGCCGGCGGGCGCCGACCGGATGCACCTCGGCACGTTCTCGGTGTTCACGATCATCGCGAGCGGCATCTGGAACAGCGGCCTGGTGCTGCTCGGAGCGGCGTTCGGGACCCAGTACGACAAGGTCGAGCAGTACACCGAGTGGATCGACCGGGTGCTCTACGTCGCGATCGCCGTCGTCGTGGTGACGTTCGTGGTGCGACGGGTCCGGCGTGCCCGGGCGGAACGCGCCGCTCGCGGGCGCCGACCTGCGGCACCCGCGAACGACTGAGCGGTCACTTCTTCGTGAGGGCCGACTCCTTGTGCGCGGCCTTGTTGCCGGACTTCTCCGACTCGACGATCCAGTACGGGTCGTCGTCCGTCGGCTTGAAGTCCTGACCGTCGAACGTGAAGTCCTTCGTCTTCTTCTCGACCAGCTTGCCGGTCGTCCTGCCCTGCGAGGTGTTCCAGTGCACCTCGTCGCCCTTCGACAGCGCCACGATGTCCTCCTTGCGTAGTCCCGGGCTCTCCGGGAACCCGGACGCTACCCCCGCAGTTCCGCGGATCCACGGGGATCTGTCCCCCATCACGATGTCGTAACGGCACCGCGGATCCGAGGTGGGACGCGTACCGTTGACCGTGAGTCACCTTGTCGGCGTCTGCCGCGGAACCCGATGACTCCCGACGGATCGAAGTACAGCATGACCCTGGTCGACAGCGCGCGGGCCGACACGGTCCTGGCGGGCCGCTACCGGCTCGTCAAGCTCATCGGCACGGGCGGCATGGGGTCGGTCTACGAAGCTCGCGACGAACACACGTACCGTGCGGTCGCGGTCAAGCTCTTCGCGACGCCGGACTCGATGACGACGGCCGACCGGGTCCGCCAGGAGCGCGAGATCCGGCTGCTCAGCATGCTGTCGCACCCGGGTCTCGTGCCGCTGTACGACGCCGGCACCCACGAGTTCGGGGACGGCCCGCACCGCTTCATCGTGATGGAGCTCATCGCCGACACGACGCTCCTCCGCCGGCTCGCGGGCGGCCCGCTGCACAACTACGAGGTCGCCGACCTCGGGGCGCAGCTCGCCGACGCCCTGGCGTACGTGCACTCGCGCGGCATCGTGCACCGCGACGTGAAGCCGGCGAACATCCTCATCAACGACGAGGGCGCCTCCGGCTTCGCCCGTGCCGTGAAGCTCACCGACTTCGGCGTGGCGCACTTCGTCGACGGCTCCCGCTTGACGAACGACGGCACGATCATCGGCACCGCGGCGTACCTCAGCCCGGAGCAGGTCGCGGGGGAGCCGATCGGCTTCGCGACCGACGTGTACTCGCTCGGCCTGGTGCTCCTCGAGTCGCTGACCGGCAAGCAGGAGTACTCGGGCACCCTGATCGAGGCTGCCCTCGCCCGGCTGCGGCACGACCCCGAGGTCCCGGACTCGGTCGGCCCGGACTGGCACGACCTGCTCGCGAAGATGACCCACCGCGACCCGGCCCGCCGACCGACCGCGGTCGCCGTCGCGAGCGCGCTCCGTGGCGGGTCGACGCGGATCACCGGCCCGGTGCCCCTCGGCCCGGAGCGGACGAAGCACAAGCGCGACCACAAGCTGCACCGCGCCGCCCACCGGCACGCACGGCGCGGCACCTTCGCGGCGGTCCGTCGCTGGCGTCGCCGGAACGTCCTGGTCGGGTCGTTCGCGGCCTTCGGGGTGCTCGCCGCGTGCACCGCGGCGTACATCGCGGGCACCCTGCACTGACCCGGCCTCCGACGGGCCAGGTCCCTGGCAGGATGGATCCATGAGCGACCAGCGCTGGATCAAGATCTGCGGTCTGTCGACGCCCGAGACCGTCGACGCCGCCGTGGACGCGGGTGCCGACGCGGTCGGGTTCGTCTTCGCCGCCGGCAGCCCCCGCACCGTGACGGCGGACCTCGCGAAGGAGCTCGTCGAGCGGGTGCCGGAGGGCATCGACGCCGTCGGGGTGTTCCGCGACCAGCAGATCGACGAGATCGTCGGTATCGCGTCCGAGGTCGGGCTCACCACGCTCCAGCTGCACGGGGGCGAGTCGGCGAGTGACTTCGCGCGTGCGCGGGACGCCGGGTTCTTCACCATCCGTGCCGTCGCCGCCGACGACTTCCTGCGCGAGACGCCCGAGCAGCGCGCGGCCTTCGACCACGACCTGCTGCTGCTCGACGCCGCCGTGCCGGGCAGCGGGCGGCTCGTCGACCCCGCGACGATCGCGGGGAAGGTGGACGAGGCGTGGATCCTCGCCGGGGGGCTCACCCCGGCGAACGTGGTCGCCGCGGTCGAGGCCCTGGACCCCGACGGCGTGGACGTGTCGAGTGGTGTGGAGTCGGAGCGAGGGGTCAAGGACGTCGCGCGGATCCGCTCCTTCGTCGAGGCGGTCCGCAGCATCCCCTGAGCCGACCCGGCCGGGTCGGGCCTGGCCTGATCACGTCGCGTCGCGGACGTGACCGGACGACGGACGGGAGGCACGTGGCGAGCCCGCCACGTGCCTCCCGTCCGTCCGGTGCGCGTCAGCGCACGCTCAGCGCAGCGTCGGGATCAGCTCCGTCAGGAACGCGTCGGTGTCCTCCCAGCCCTCCACCGCGTGGCAGGGGACACCGAGCGCCTTGACCGGGTAGTCGTTGCCCTCGGGGTCGAGGCGGTCCCCGACGAACAGCACGTCGTCGAGGGCGATGCCGGTGAGCTCGGCGAGGCGTCGCATGCCGTAGGCCTTGTCGATGCCCTTCCGGGTGATGTCCACGCTCGTCGAGCCGCCGGAGCGGACCTCGAGGTCGGGCAGCTCGGCCTGCACGAGCCGGCGGAGGTGGTCCTTCTTCTCGCCGGTCGGGTCCCACCGCTTCTTCACGTCCACCGGCGCCGACTGGCCGAGGGCCGAGAACGTGATCTGTGACCCGCGGTCCTCGAGGATCGGGCCCCAGGTCTCCGACTCCCAGAGCCCGGCTGCCTTCGCCTGGGCCTCGACCGCGGCGAGGGCGCGGGACTTCTCGTCGTCGGTGAGGTCCTCGGCGTACTGCAGTGCCCAGTCGGACCCGGACCAGCGGTAGTAGGCGGTGCCGCAGGTCGGGAGCAGGTGGAGGTCGTCGAGGACGAGTCCGTCGCGGGCGCTCAGGGGCGTCACGAGCTGCTGCTCGAACTGCTGGAAGTTCCCGCCGGAGATGACCGCGACCGGGACCGTGGCGAGCAGCGACGCGAAGGTCTCGAGCATGCGCGGGTCGAGCGGGGACTTCGACGGCGCGAGGGTGTCGTCGAGGTCGAAGGCGACGAGGCGGGGCGTGGTCATGCCCTCGATCCTGCCAGATCCGTCGTGCTCCGCCGGTGCGGGCGGTCGTCAGGCCCGGTGCGTCGCGGGGACCCGGTCGCGCGCGTAGGTGATGTCGGTGTACCCGTGCGAGGCGGGCTTGCCGTCCTCGCCGAGGTTCACGAAGACGACCTCGTCGATGGTGAGGATGCTCCGGTGCGTGAAGAGGTTCCGGGCCTCGGCGCGCATCGTGAGCGAGGTGCGGCCGAACCGGGTCGCGACGAGGCCGATCTCGACGATGTCGCCCTCGCGTGCGGAGGACACGAAGACGATCTCCGACATGTACTTGGTGACGACCTTGCCGTTGCCGAGCTGGATGATCGCGTACACCGCGGCCTCTTCGTCGATCCAGCGCAGCAGGCTGCCGCCGAACAGGGTGCCGTTGGCGTTGAGGTCCTCGGGGCGGACCCACTTGCGGGTGTAGAAGTTCATCTCCGGGGCCGGCCCGGCGGGGTCCTGGCCGGGGTCCGGTGTCGTGTCCTGCGCGGGGTCCGGTGTCGTGTGCTGATCCATGTCCGGACATGGTACGCCCCCGTGGTGCTGGAGCGCTCCACGGGGGCGGGCCGGACCGATGCTCGTCGACTACTCCTTGACGAGCACGACCTCGTCGAGGGGGAGACGCGTGCGCGGGGCCACCTCGCGCTCAGCGGCCTGGTCGCCGAGCTGCGCGGGGTCCGTCACGGTGCCGATCGCCGTCACGGTGTACGGCCGGAAGCGCTCCGGCAGGTCGAACGCGGCCCGGAGACCCTCGGCGTCGATGCCCGCCATCTGGTGGACGTGCAGGCCCTCGGCGTGCGCCTGGACCGTGAGCGCGGCGAGGGACTGGCCGAGGTCGTACTGCGCGAACGGACGCTCGTCGCCGTCCTCGGTCACGGTCTCGAGGACACCGACGACGAGGGCGCTCGCGCGGAACGCCCACGCGGCGTTGAAGCCGAGCAGGTTGTCGTTGATCTTCCGGAACGTGTCCGTGCCACGGCGGCCGGCGACGAAGCGGCGCGGCTGGTGGTTCATCGCGGACGGGGCCCAGCGGGCGGCCTCGAGCAGCGCGTCGAGCTGCGCGTCGGTGACGGTGGCGGTCTCGTCGTAGGAGCGGGGGCTCCAACGCTCCTCGAGGAGCGGCACGAGCGGCTGGCTGGAGTCGGTCGAACGGGTGAGCGTGTCGGGCGTCGAGGTCATGGTGCGTGCAACGGTACCGAAGCGTCCGGCATTTCCCGTCCGAGCGCGTCTGTGAGCAGTCACATGGTCGTCCGTCCGGGGCCGGGCTGACAGGATGGACGGGATGGGTGGCGTCTTGACCGGGTTCGCGATCATCGGCGCGATCATCGCCGCCGGGTACGTCGTCGGCCGCGCCGGGCTGCTCGGCCCGCACGCCCAGTTCGTGATGAGTCGGCTGGCCTTCTTCGTCCTGATGCCCTGCCTGCTCTTCCACACCATCGCGACTGCCCACATCGAGTCGCTGGTGTCGCCCATGCTCTGGGTCTCGCTGATCAGCGCCGTCACCGTGGCGCTCGTCGCCGTGCTGGTCTTCCGCCTGGTGCTCCGGCGGTCGGTCGCGACGACGACGGTGGGCGCGCTGGCCTCCGGCTACGTGAACGCGAACAACATCGGGCTGCCGGTCGCCGTCTACGTCCTGGGCCAGGCCACCGCGGTCGTCCCGGTGATCCTGCTGCAGCTCGTCGTGCTCGCACCGCTGGCGCTCACCGTCCTCGACGCGGCGACGGCCACCGGGGGCACCTGGCGGAGCCGGGTCGCCGGACCCTTCCGCAACCCGATCATCATCGCGTCGCTGCTCGGCCTGGTGTGCTCCGCGCTCCGGATCGAGATCCCGACGCCGGTCCTCGAGCCCTTCGCCCTCGTCGGGGCCGCCGCGGTGCCCGTGGTGCTGCTGTCCTTCGGCATGAGCCTGCACGGGGCGACCCCGCTGCGGGACCCCGCGATACGGGCGGACGTGCTCGTGGCCGCCGGGCTGAAGCTCGTGGTGATGCCGCTCGTGGCGTTCGTGGTCGCCCGGTTCGTGTTCCGGCTCGACGAGCAGGACGTGTTCATGCTCACGACGCTCGGTGCCCTGCCGGCGGCGCAGAACGTCTTCAACTACGCGCAGCGGTACCAGGCGGCCGTGCCGGTCGCGCGGGACGTCGTGCTCGTCTCGACGATCGGTGCGGTGCCGGTGCTCGTCGTGGTCGCGGCGGTGCTGCACCTGTAGCGGGCGCGCCCGGGCGGCGGCGCCGAGCGGGCCACATGTGGGCCGCTCGGCGGGCGGTGGCGGCGTGTTGCGCCCGCGGGGCGCGACGCGGGCGGCGTGTCCTGCCCGCTCGCGGTGGCGGGTGGGGACTGTCGGACTGGAGGCGCGGGGCGGGCTGGCACCGTGCCTCCCGTCCGTCGCGAGGCCGCGGGGTCGCGAGTGGGCCACATGTGGGCCGCTCGGCGGCCCGTGGCGGCGTGTTGCGCCCGCGGGGCGCGACGCGGGCGGCGTGTCCTGCCCGCTCGCGGTGGGAGCAGGTGGGCGAGAGGGGACGCGTCAGAAGATCATCGGGCGGTCGTCGTCGAGCGAGGTCTCCAGGTCCAGGTCGACCGACACGGGGACGTGGTCGCTCGGAGCGTCGCCCTTCCGCTCGTCGCGGTGGATGGTCGCGCCGACCGTGACGTCCGCGAAGGCCTGGGACCCGAGCACGAAGTCGATGCGCATGCCCTCGTTGCGGGGGAACCGGAGCGACTTGTAGTCCCAGTACGTGTAGCCCTCGGGGACGATCGGGCGGACGACGTCCTGCAGGCCGCGGGACTCGAACGCGCGGAACGCCGCACGCTCCGGTTCGCTGACGTGCGTCGCGCCCTCGAACACGGCCACGTCCCAGACGTCCCGGTCGAGCGGCGCGACGTTCCAGTCGCCCATCAGCGCGAGGGGTGTCTCCGGCTCGGCCTCGAGCCACTCGGACGTCCGGTCGGCCAGCTGCTCGAGCCAGTCGAGCTTGTACGTGTAGTGCGGGTCGCCGAGCTCGCGGCCGTTCGGGACGTAGAGGCTCCACAGCCGGACGCCGTCGACGGTGACGCCCATCGCGCGGGCCTCGACGGGCAGGTCCGGTCCCTCGTGGCCCTTCAGGAACCCGGGCTGGCCGGGGAAGTCACGGGTGACGTCCTCCATCGGCAGCCGGCTGGCGAACGCGACGCCGTTCCACTGGTTCAGGCCGTGCGCCTCGACCTGGTAACCGGCGGCCTCGAACGCCTCCACCGGGAACTGCTCGGGCTTGCACTTGATCTCCTGCATGCCGAGGACGTCGACGTCCTCGCGGACCAGCCAGTCGACGATCCGGCCCACTCGGGTGCGGACGGAGTTGACGTTCCAGGTCGCGACGCGCATGGGATCGAACCTACCGGTGCCGCCGGAGCGCGGGCCGATCGACCGCGTGCTCGAAGCCGACGAACCGCGGGCTAGAAGCCGACGCCCCGTGCCGCCATGAACGGCGCGGGGTCGGTCGTGGCGCCGTTGATGTGGACCTCGTAGTGCAGGTGGCACCCGGTCGAGTTGCCGGTCGAGCCGACGAGGGCGATGAGCTGCCCGGCCGAGACCTGCTGGCCAGGCGAGACCCGGAAGCCGCCGTTGACGATGTGCCCGTACGCGGTCTTCACGCCACCGCCGTGGTTGATCCGGACGTAGTTGCCGTACCCGCCGTACCAGCCGACGTAGTCCACGGTGCCGGCCGACGCCGCGACGATCGCCGTCGAGCAGCCGCTCGTCAGGTCGAGCCCGTCGTGCTTGGTGACCCGCCCGGTGATCGGGTGCACGCGGTAGCCGTAGGGGCTGATGACGTAGCCGCCGGCGGGACGGACCCAACCGGTGCCGGAGCCGGAGCCCACACTGCCGCCGCCACCACCACCGCTCGGCGCGGGAGCACCGCCACCGCCGCTGTTCGCCGCAGCAGCCGCGGCCGCTGCTTCGCGCGCGCGGGCCGCTGCTGCCTCGCGCGCGGCCTTCTCGATCGCGGCCTTGCGCTCGGCCTCGCCCTTGGCGAACTCGGCCTCGGTCCGGACCCGACCCGAGGTCAGCGTCGCGAGCTGGGCGTCGAGCCGGGCCTTGTTGTCCTGCTGCTCGGTGTAGGCCGACTGGACCTTGTCGGCCGCGGCCTGGGCGGCGTCCATCCGCTCCTGCGCGGCGGCGGCGAGCCGGTCGAGCTCCGCCGAGGCCCGGTCGGCCTGCGCGGTGAGGGAACGGGCGACGGCGGCGTCCGCGGTCGCTGCCGCCTCGACCCGCTCGGACTGCTCGGAGAGCTTGCTCAGCGCACCGAGGTCGTAGAGGAGGTCGCGCGCGGACTCGCCGCCGGACAGCACGGAGGCGGTGACGTCGGCGCCACCGTGGCGGGCCATCTGCGCGGCGAGCTGCCCGGCCTGGGCGGCGCTCTGCTCGGCGACCTTCGCGTGCTCCTCGGCGTCGGCGCGGAGCTTCTGTTCCTTCTCGGCGGCGTCCTGCGCGTCGCTCTGCGCGGCGTAGAACTCGTCGCCGAGCCGCTGTGCCTCGGCCTCGGCTTCCTTCACCTGGGTCGCGAGGCCGTCGATGATGCCCCGGATCGTGGTGATCTGCTCCTGCTTCGCGGACTCCTGCCCGCGGGCGGCCATCACGTCGTCCCACGAGGGGTACTTCGCGGCACTCGCACTCGGCGCGTCCAGCAGGACCGTCCCGAGCAGGCCGGCGAGCGCCAGTCCGGTGGCGGCGAGGCGGAACCGAAGGGACGTGCGGGGGATGCGGCCGTTGGTGGGACGAGTCACGGAGTCGAGCCTATACATCCGTTCAGGCATCCCGGTCCGACGGCGCGCCGCTGTGGACAAGTCCGATGGACGAACGACACACGACGGACGGCACGCGCCGCACGCACGCGCCGCACGCCGACGCGCGGACGCCAGCCGCCCGCTCAGAACCCCCGCTCGCGCCGGATCACGTCGGCGCTCCCCACCACGTCCCGCCGCAGCACCGCCGCGCCGGCGGTCCCGGCGTAGTCGTACACGTCGTACCCGGTGCAGTGGGTGATCGACGCGGGGGAGCCGAGCGAGTCCTCGACCGCGGTGGTCCAGACGTCGTTCGCCCCGATCACGACGAACGTCGGCCGGGCGTCCCGGTAGGCCCCGAGGTCGACGAGCCACGGGTAGGCGTCGAACGTGTCCCGCACCTGCAGGAGCTGCACGTCGGACGCGGCGTAGGCGGCGAGCGGTCGGACGGTCCAGAACTGCCCGACGCCGGTGACCTGCCGACCGTCCGCCCACCGGTCCAGGCACGCGACCGAGCCGTACCGGGCGTGCGCGACGGCCGAGAGGGTGCCGGGCGCGGTCGCGACCCCGGCGAGGAGCACCGCGGCGGCCGCGACCGCCAGGGTCAGCCGGAGCCCGCGGCGGGGCCGGTGCACGCGGGTCGTCCGGACGGCGGTGCGGGTGAGCTCGGCGACCGCCACGAGCGCGAGGAGCGGGGCCGTGACGATCGGCTCGAGGTACCGCGGGGTGTCCGACCCGGCGACGACCACCCCGACGGACACCGCGACGACCGTGACGAGCGGCAGCGCGGTCGCGACGAGCACGGTGCGCGACGTCCGGACCCGCCAGGCCCAGACCGTCCCGCCCGCGGCGAGCAGCACGCCCGCGAACAGGAGGAGCAGACCCGCGTCCCCGGCGGCCGATCCTGCTCGGTCGTCGGTGAGCGCGGCGAAGAACGACAGCGTCTCGCCCGCGTGCTCGGGGTGCACGTACGTCGACGGGTCCAGGGAGACGAAGGGACGGAGCGGGATCCGCAGCAGGTACCCGACCACCGACCCCGCGACGAGCGCCCCGGACAGCCGGGCGACCGGGCGCCACAACAGCCGTCGTGCGGCGGCGAGCAGCACGAGCGTGACGACGACCGGCGCCGCGGACCACGGCACGTACAGCGGGTTCGACGCCGTCGTGCACGCCGCGACGAGCGCGAGGACCACGAGCACGGTCACGGACGCCCGACCGGTCCGGACGGCGCGGAGCACGAGCACCGCGGTGCCGAGCATCGCGAGCAGGGCGCCGTAGTAGTAGGTCGTCGTGAGGAGCAGCGACGCGAGCTCGAGCGACGTGGCGGTCGCAGACGACTCGGTGAGCACCAGCAGCGTGACGAACCCGAGCGCCACCGCCGCGGTCGCGATCCGCGCCGAGCGCCGGGCCGACGGCATGAGCTCGTTCGCAGCCGCCCGCACCAGGGCGTACACGGCGAGCAGCACCAGGACCCCGTTGAGCGCCAGGGCCTGCTGCGCCGTCGCCGTCACGAGCGAGCAGAGCAGGTAGACCGGCAGCTCCGGGAAGAAGAACAGCGCCGGGGACATCGCCCACTCGAACGGCTGCCCGGAACGGATCGAGCGCTCCACGAGCGGCAGCAGCACGGAGTCCGCGTCGTACCAGAGCAGGGCGACCCGCTCGGTCGCGACGACGTGACGCAACGCGATGACGGACAGGGCCAGCGCGACGACCGCGCCCAGCGCCTCCCGGCCGACCGTCGCCACCCACCTGCGGTGGGCCGCCGGACCGGGTCCGGACGTGACCGAGGCGCGCGGCTCCGGTGCGTCGTGGGACATGAGGCGGAGCGTACCGAGCCGTCCGGAGCGCCGCCTGCGGGTGGCGGGGAACGGCCGACGGGTGCGATCCCGGGGTGACCGACTACCCTGGTGCGCTGTGACCGACGCGCGCGAACAGCTGATCCAGCACATCTCGGACGAGGCCGTGTTCCACGGCGACTTCACGCTGACCAGCGGGAAGCAGGCCTCGTACTACATCGACCTGCGCAAGGTGAGCCTCGACCACCGCGTCGCACCCCTGATCGGACAGGTCATGACGGACCTGCTGCAGCAGGTCCCGGACGTCGACGCGGTCGGTGGCCTGACCATGGGTGCGGACCCGATCGCGAGCGCCGTGCTGCACCAGTCGGCCGCGCGCGGCCTGACCTACGACGCGTTCGTCGTGCGCAAGGAGCCGAAGGACCACGGTCGCGGCAAGCAGGTCGAGGGCCCCGACGTCCGCGGCAAGCGCGTCGTCGTGCTCGAGGACACCTCCACGACCGGCGGGTCGCCGCTCAAGGCCGCGGAGGCGCTCGAGCGCGAGGGTGCGATCGTCGCGGCCGTCGCCGTCGTCGTCGACCGCGACACCGGCGCGAAGGAACGCATCGAGGCGGCCGGGTACCCCTACTTCGCCGCGATCGGGCTGGCCGACCTGGGGCTGAGCGCGTGACCGGGGAGCGTCCGGACGGCGCGCGCGAGCCCGAGGACACCGCCGGCCCGGCAGACGGGGACGACGGCCTGGAGGCTCAGCGCGCGTCCGCCTCGGACGCTCCGTTCCGCGGGCTCCGCAGCGCCGCGGACATCTTCGGTGCGCCCCGGACGGCGGACGAGTGGCCCTCGCGGCGCGAGCGCCGCGAGGCGGAGCGGGCCGCCCGTGAGACGGGCGCGCCGCTGCCGGAGCCGTTCACGTCGGACGTGCCGACCGCGCCGGCCTCGGCCGCCGAGTCTGCAGAGCCTGCCGACGGCCGTCCCGCGCCGCTGGCCGAGCGTCCGGTGCCGCCGGCGGTGACGCCTTCGGTGCCGGCCGCGCGCGAGCCGGACGACGCCGGGGCCACGCAGGCCATCCGGATGGACGACGAGCTGCAGGCGCCCTCGGTCAACCCGCAGGCGAGCGCCGAGCACGAGCGGGAGACGCTCGGGGAGCGCATCCCGCCCGCCGCACCGGTGCCGCCGACGAGCACGACGCAGCACCCCTCCTCCATCACGCTGCCGACGGCGCTCACGCACCGGGACGAGCGCGCGGCCGAGAACCGTGCCGTCGACGAGGAACGCCGTCGCACCGACCCGTTCGGCCAGGGGCGCAGCGACGTCGACTGGCTCGGTCGGGCGACCGGTGCGCAGACACCTCCGCCGCCGGTGACCCCGACGGGCCCGGTGGCGCAGCCCCTCGGCGTGCACGGGGTGCTCCCGCCGACGCCGGCTCCCTCGACCGGGGAGCCGCCGAGCTTCACCGAGCTGCTGCGGCTGCAGGGCGTCGGGGACGACGAGCGCGGCGCCACCGAGCGCCCGTTCGACTGGGCGATCCGGGACGACGAGACCGGCGAGGTCCCGACGACCCTGACGACCGACTCGTTCGACACCACGGCGTTCGGCGCCGGCTCGTGGTCGCTCGCGGACGAGGCGGACGACGACGTCATCTCGGGCGAGGTCGACACCCCCGCGGACGGGACGACGGTGCTGCCGATCGCGCCGCCGCCCGCTGCGCCGGTCGCCTCGGTGGCTGCGCCGGTGTCCGCGCCGGAGCCGTCGTCAGCTGCTGCGTCCTCCGAGCCGCCGACCGGGGCCACCCCGTGGTGGGCTGCACCCGACGCGACCGCCGCACCCGTCCCGCCACTGGTCGAGCCGGCACCGCGTCCGGCGTCCGACGCGGCGACGACCCGACTGCCGTTCCCGATCGACGACCGGCAGGACGTCGGCCACGGAGCCGACCGCGACGACGACGTCACGCCGGGCCCCCGCCGGTCGGGCGCCCCCGGGGTCGGGGAAGGCGACGAGATCGACCAGTCCGAGTGGGACGGCCGCGAGACCAGCGACACGAGCGCCATCAAGGACCTGTTCGGCACCGCCGCCGTCGGGCAGCTCGGCGCCACCGGGTACGACCCGCACGAGACCGGCACGCGGATGATGCCCGCGGTCCCCGCGGTCCCCTCGGCCGACCGGGCCGCGGCACCGCGCCCCACGGCCGAGCCCGCGCAGCCCAACCGCGCCGCGGTCCTGCTCGACGAGGGCGTCTCGCGCCTGAAGAACGAGGGCAAGCGCGGGAAGCAGCTGCTCATCGGCGGCGCCGTAGTGCTCATCGTCGTGCTGCTCGTCGCCGTGTTCGCCCTGACCCGCTGGATCCTCGGCGGGTCGATCGAGGAGTCGACGCCGGCACCGAGCTCGACCGCCGCCGCCTCGGCCCCCGCGACGCCCGAGGCCACCCCCGAGTCCGGCACGGCCCAGGGCTCCACCCCGCAGCAGCCGGCCGCGACCCTGCAGTTCGCCACGACGCAGGCCGCCCCCGGTGTGCACCCGTGGACGGACCTGGCGGGCGGGGAGTGCCTGTCGCCGTTCACGAACGCGTGGGACCAGAGCTACACGGTGATCGACTGCTCCTCGCCGCACACTGCGCAGCTCACCGCCCGCGTGCAGGTGTCCGCGAGCCAGTGGCCCGGCCCCGAGGCCCTCGCCGAGCAGGCGTCGAAGACGTGCCAGAGCTCCGAGGCGATCGACACCGCGGCGGCCGCGAAGATCGGCGACGTGCAGGTGCAGGGTTCCTACGCTCCCGACCAGGCCACCTGGGACCAGGGCAACACGTTCATCTCGTGCTTCGCGACCCGCGCGCAGGGGCAGATGCTGACCGGGTCGCTGGCGCCGGACGGCAAGTAGTCCGGCACCAGCGCCCGCGGCTCAGTCCCGTGGATCAGGCCTCGGTCGGCACCGCGGCTGATGCGTCGTCGAGCGTCCGGACCTCGTCCGTGGTGAGCTCGAGCTCGGCGGACGCCAGGAGCGCCGGCAGCTGCTCGGTGTTCCGGGCACTGGCGATCGGCGCGACGACGTCCGGGCGGCCCTGCAGCCACGCGAGCGCCACCGAGGCGATCTCCACGCCGTGCGCCTGTGCGATCGTGTCGAGGGCGTCGACCACCGCGAGTCCCTGGTCCGAGAAGTACCCGGACACCTGGCCCTCGCGGTCCCGCCCGGCGAAGTCGTCCTTCGTCCGGTACTTGCCCGTCAGGAACCCGGCGGCCAGAGCGAAGTACGGCACGACGCCCAGGCCCTCGGCGGCGGCGAGCGGCGCGATCTCCGACTCGTACGGCTCGCGGGTGACCAGGTTGTAGTGCGGCTGGATCGCGACCGGCAGCGCCAGTCCGTCGGCCTTCGCGATGCGGATCCACTCCTCGGCGCGTGCGCGGGAGTAGTTCGAGATCGCCGTGTACCGCACCAGGCCCTCGCGGACGAGCTGGTCGAACGCGCGGACGGTCTCCTCGAGCGGGGTGTCCTGGTCGTCGAAGTGCGCGTAGTACAGGTCGATCCGGTCGGTGCCGAGCCGCTCGAGGCTCGCGCGGGCGGCCGCGGCGACGTTCGACGCCGACAGCCCCGGGAACTGCGGGTGCTGCGACACCTTCGTGGCGATCACCACGTCGTCGCGCTTGCCCGAGGCTCGGAGCCACGAGCCGATGACGCGCTCGGACTCGCCGCCCTCGTTGCCGTCGCCCCAGGCGGAGTAGACGTCCGCCGAGTCGATGAAGTCGCCGCCGGCACCGGTGTAGGCGTCGAGCACCCGGTGCGAGGTCTGCTCGTCGGCGGTCCAGCCGAAGACGTTGCCGCCGAGGGCGAGGGGGAACACGTGGAGGTCGCTGGTTCCGATGCGGGGCATGCGGAGGTCCTTTCCTGGTCGTGCGGATCGGTCGTACGGGTCGCCCGTACGGGTCCGGAGCGTGCCCGGACCGCCCCACGCTATGCCCGTCGTCTGACTCCCCGATCCGCCGGTGGCAGCGCGCTGTCCCGTCGGTGGCAGGGTGTTCCATGAGGGGATGACCACCACCGCCGACGCCCTCACCGACCCCCGCTCCTCCGTGCGCCTGCGCGCCGTGATGGCCCTCGGGACCGCGGCGGACCCGGCCGACCTCGAGTTGCTGCTCGAGCGCTGCGCTGTCGACCCGGACCTGCAGGTGCGCGAGGCGCTGACGTGGTCGCTGGTCCGGTTGCCGGCCGAGCTGACCGTGCCGCGGCTCGTCGAGCAGCTGCACCGACCGGAGGCGCAGGCCCGGTCACAGGCGCTCCACACCCTCTCGAAGATCCGCGATGCCTCGGTGTACCCGGCCGTGGCCGATGCCCTCGGCGACCCGGACCCCGGCGTCGCCCGGACCGCCTGGCGCGCGGCCGCGCTGCTCGCACCGGAGAGCGAGCGCCCGGCGCTGGCCCGTCGGCTCGCCCGGGAGCTCGGCTCCGGCGACCGCGAGCGTCGGCTCGCGTTGAGCCGCGCGCTCGCCTCCCTCGGTCCGGAGGTCGCGGGACCCGTCCTCACCGAGGCGGCCGAGCGTCGCGGGGACGCCGTCCGCGAGCACGTCGCGGACACCGAGCGCCTCCTCGCCGACCCGGACGCCGGGTCGGCGCTCGCCGTCGAGCGCGCACGACGCGAGATGGCGCTGGGACGCGGCAAGCGCGCGTCCGGCTGACCACCTGACGGACGGGAGGCACGTGGCGGGCCCGCCCCGTGCCTCCCGTCCGTCCCTGGGGCCCCTGTGTCGGGCCGCACTCGTCGGGCCGCACTCGTCGGGCCGCGCGTGTCGTGCGGTGCGGGTCGCCGCGACCGGTTCCCGGGGTTCCGGGGCGGGCCGGGGAACACCCGGATTCGGGTCGCCGAACAGGCCCGATCGGCTTGCACGTGCGGATCGGGACGGGCAGGGTGGTGGGCGAAGGGGAGTAGCTCCCAGCGCGTGCGTCGACACACTGGCCATCACGACGATCGGCCCGGTGCACCACCCGTCCGGTCCCACCCGGCGGGCGAGCGAGACCTTCGGCCGTTCTGTCGTGCCGAAGCGCTCCCACCCCTGTGCTCCGGTGCGGCCCGACCAAGGGACCACCCCGTGATCGACACCTCCACGCCCACCGCCACCGAGCGGGCACACGCACCCCGGATGGGCCGCAGCGCCTGGGGCCGCATCGCGATCTGCATCGTGCTCGCCCTGCCCGCTGTCGTCTTCCGTGTGACGGGCTTCGCGCCGAACGCCGTCGTCGACCTGCTCGTCTTCGGCGGGGCGGTCGTCGCTGCCTCGTTCCTGCTCGCCTGGGCCGCCGAGGCCGCGCAGAAGGACATCTCCGGTGCGCTCGCCATCGCGATCCTGGCGCTCATCGCCGTGCTGCCCGAGTACGCCGTCGACCTGTACTACGCGTTCCGCTCCGGCTACGATCCCGCCTACGAGCAGTTCGCCGCCGCGAACATGACCGGCTCGAACCGGTTGCTGCTCGGGTTCGGCTGGCCGCTCGTCGTGATCCTCTCGCTGCTCGTCGCCCGTCGCTCCGTCAAGGCCGGCTCCCTGCCCGCCTCGGCGACGAAGGTGCTGCAGCTCGAGACGTCCTCGCGGCTCGACATCGGCTTCCTGGCGCTCCTGGCGGTCGTCGCGTTCCTCATCCCGCTGATGGGCTCCATCCCGATGTGGTTCGGGTTCGTGCTGCTCGCCGCGTTCGTCGCCTACCTGTGGCGCGCGTCGAAGGTGTCCGACGGGGACGACGAGGACGAGGAGATGGTCGGGATGGCCGGCAACATCGCCTCGATGCCGACGCGGGCCCGTCGCTGGACGATCGTCGCGCTGTTCGTCGTCGCCGCCGCGGTCATCCTGTCGTCGGCGGAGCCCTTCGCCGAGGCCCTGGTCGCCTCGGGCAGCGCGCTCGGCATCGACAGCTACTTCCTGGTGCAGTGGCTCGCGCCGCTCGCCACCGAGGCGCCCGAGTTCATCGTCGCCGCGCTCTTCGCCCTGCGCGGGATGGGTGGCGCCGCGATCGGGACGCTCATCGCGTCGAAGGTCAACCAGTGGTCGCTGCTCGTCGGGTCGCTGCCGATCGCGCACGTGCTCGGCGGTGGGACCACGGGCGGGCTGCCGCTCGACGGCCGGCAGGTCGAGGAGTTCATGCTCACCGCGTCGCAGACCGTGCTCGGGGTCGCGATCATCATCGCGCTGCGCTTCCACCGGTGGTCGGCGATCGCCCTCGTGGCGCTGTTCGCGGTGCAGTTCGTCGTCACGGACACGAGCGGGCGGTGGGTGTTGAGCGTGGTGCACCTCGTCGCGGCCCTCGTGGTGTTCTGGGTGCACCGGTCGTCGATCCTGCCGACGCTCGCGGCGCCGTTCCGGCGGGCGGGGGCCGCGGCGGTCCGCACCTGACGGGTGTTGCTCGGGGCTGCGGGTGCGGCACTTCCCGGCACGAGTGCGCCGCTTCCCGGGGCCGCGAGCGGGCGGAACACGCCGCGTGCGTTCCGTCGAGCGAGCAGAAGTCGTCGGGTTGCTCCGCCGAGCGTGCCAGATGTGGGGCGCTCGGCGGGCAGGGGACCGGGACCGGGGACCGGGGACCGGCCCGAGCGTGAGCGCCGAGGTGCCGAGACTCGCCCTCGGCGGGACGCCGAGGTTCCACGGGCGGCCGCGTGACGCGTCGAGATGCCGGAATCTCGGCACCTCGACGGAGAGTGCGGCGCGTGTCGTCGTCTCCGGCAGCACGAGCGGGCGGGACACGCCGCGTGCGTTCCGTCGAGCCTGCAGAGGTCGTCGGGCCGCGCCGGCGAGGGTGACCGATGTGGGGCACTCGGCGGCGCCCGCGCTGATCAGTGCGGGTCGGGCGTCAGCCAGATGGCGCTCGCCGCGGCCGCCGGCAGGTCGACGAGGGACTCCGCGCCGTCGGCGGACCGACGGGTGACGGCGATCACGCCCGCGTAGTCCCGGACCCGCTCCACGCGCAGGTGCGTCCCGAGCCCGACCCCGAGCTCGTCGAAGTACCGCAGCAGGGACGGGTCGTCGTCGGACACCCGGTCGACGACCCCGCACGAGCCGGGCTCCACGGACCCGAGCAGCGTGCCCGGTGACGCCGGGACGGTGCCGTCCGCGGCGGGGATCGGATCGCCGTGCGGGTCGTGCGTCGGGTGCCCGAGGTCGGCGTCGACCCGCTCGAGGAACGTCTCCGACACGGCGTGCTCCAGGGCCTCGGCCTCGGTGTGCACCTCGTCCCACGAGTACCCGAGCCGCTGCACCAGGAACGTCTCGATCAGCCGGTGCCGCCGGACCATCGCCACGGCGACCTGCTGCCCGAGCGGGGTGAGCACGACGCCGTAGTAGGGGGTGTGCTCGATCAGACCATCGCGGTCGAGCTTCCGGAGGTTCCCCGACACCGTCGATGCCGAGACCCCGAGCGACGCGGCGATGTCCCGGGTCGCGAGCCCCTGCCCGCCGCGCTCCCCGGCCTTCCACACGAGTTTCACGTAGTCCTCGGCCATGGTGCTGAGGGAGGGGAGCCGCATGGGTCAATGGTACAAACGGGACGTGACCTCGACCGAGCCCGTGCGCCGTCGCCGTCCGCGCTGGCCGGTCCCGTCGTCGCTCCTGCTCGGGCTGCTGCCGCTCGTCGCGTTCGCCGCGGTCAGTGCCTGGCGGTCCCGACCGAGCGACGACTACGCCACGCTCGGCCAGACGGTCGACAGCGTCGTGCACGCCCTCGTGCTGCCCGAGAGCATCGCGGTGCTCGTGCTCTGCGTGTACGTGACCGCCCTCGGCTGGTGGCCTGGCGCGGCGGTCGACCACGACCGGACCCCGCTGCGGTGGACCTCGGTGACCGTCGTGCTGATCGCCGTGGTGTGCGCCGCGCGGCTGCCGCTCGTCGACTGGTCGGCGCTCCCGGTCCGGTACTTCGTGCTGCTCACCCTCGGCGTGCTGTTCGTCGGGGTGTTCGAGGAGCTGCTCACCCGCGGGGTCCTGCTCGTCGGGCTCCGGCGCCGGCTGCCCGAGTTCGGTGTGTGGATCGCCTCGTGCGTGCTGTTCGGGCTCCTGCACCTGCTCAACGTCCTCGCCGGGGCAGCCGTCGGCGCGACCCTGCTGCAGGTGGGGTTCGCGGCCTCGTTCGGCTCGACGCTGTACCTGGCACGTCGGCTGACGGGGAACCTGCTGCTGCCCGTGCTGCTCCACGCCTTCTGGGACTTCGGGTCGATCGCGGTGTCCGCCACGGTCGACACGACGGACCTCGGCCGACTCCTGCCCGTCGGGATCGTCGGCCTCGTGTCCTTCGGCGTACTCGCCCTCGGGCTCGTCGCCGGCGGGCTGGTCGCATGGCGTGACGACCGGCCGCGCCGCCTGCGGCGCCGGTGGCGGGACGTGCCGCCCGCCGGGGTGGACGCGGGGCGGGGAGCCGAGCCGAGCCTCCAGGCCGGGGTCTGAACCACCGACGGACGGATCGACGGCCCACGTGACGGACCGCCCGGTCGGCCCGCGCGCCGGCCGCCCGACGCTGCGAATGCCCACAGCCTGCGGTCCGGTTCACCCGCTGGAGGGGGATCGTTCCCCCACCGGCAACCACCCCTCCTTAGCGTCGCGGTGTTTCCACACCGGTACATCGAGGAAAGGGGCGTCGCCCGCGGGCGACCACCACACATGCGCAGAACCTCACTCCGCGGGGTGACCGTCGCGACGGTCGCGACCGCCCTCGTGATCGGGTCACCGCTCGTCGCCCAGGCCGCGACGACGTACCCGAGCGACTCCACCCCGCCGAACCTGATCAGCCTGCTGAACGGCTACGACCAGTACTGGACCTCGACGGGGACGAACAACCTCCACGGCACCGTCGACGACGGTGCGACGCTCGCGAAGAACGACGAGCTGACGAGCTGGATCAACCAGCACGCCACGAAGGCGCAGCAGTTCACGGCGCTGCAGGACGCCGAGTACAACAACGCGACGAACACCGCGTACGACCAGTCGTTCACGGTCTCGCAGGGCCTCGGCGACGTGCTCGGCAAGCTGTTCGTCAAGGGCCGCCTGGACGGTTCGCTGCCGCTGACGAACGCCCTCATCAACTCCTCGAACGGCACGAGCGGCGCCTACGTCGGCACCGGAGCGGCCAAGGCGCACTTCAGCTACCCGCGGCCCTACCTGCCGTCCGACCCCGCGGCGACGCTGCCCGCCGGGGACGACCAGGTGAACTGCAACCCGGCGACCGTGAACGCGTCGTCGCTCGCCGCGAACCGCACCGGCAAGGCGTGGGCGGACGCGAAGGGCAACCTCACGATCACGCGCGTGCCCGCCACGACGGACACCACGCACGAGTTCTCGCCGAACGACGTCGTGCTCGACGCCGGCTACGGCCAGAAGGGCATCTGCACCGGCGGTTCGTACCCGTCCGGGCACACCACCACGGCGTACCAGGCCGGCATCACCCTCGCCACGCTCGTCCCCGAGCTCGCGCCGGAGATCCTCGCCCGCACCTCGGAGGCCGGCAACGACCGCATCGTCCTCGGCGTGCACTACCCGCTCGACATCATGGGCGGACGCATCGACGGCGAGGCCGCCCTCGCCACCCGCTGGTCGGACACGCAGTACCGCACGCAGGTCCTCGAGCCCGCCCGGGCCGAGCTCGTCAAGTACCTCGAGGCGCAGTGCGGCGGGACCCTGGCGTCCTGCATCGCCGCCGAGAAGCCCTACACGGACGACCCCTACGGCGGCCAGGCGATGCCCGGCGGCACCGCGCAGGTCGTCACCGACCGTGCATCGGCCGTGTCGGTCTACCACGAGCGCCTCACCTACGGCTTCGCCCGCACGGGCGTCGCGGGCCAGGCCCCATCCGTGCCGGCCGGCGCGTCGAACCTGCTCCTCACGGCGTTCCCGACGCTGACCGACGCGCAGCGCACCGCTGTGCTCGCGCAGACCGAGATCGACTCGGGCTACCCGCTCGACCAGACGGGGTCCGCCAACGGCTCGTGGGAGCGGCTCGACCTCGCCGCGGCGACGAGCGCCACGGTCGCGATCCAGGCCGACGGAAGCGCGAAGGTGCTGTCCACGGGTGGGACGGCGACCGTCGTCTCCGGCGTGCTGACCGCCCCGCAGGGCACCACGGTCCAGGCCGGCAGCGCCATCGCCCTCCGCGGCACCGGCCTGGCCGCCGGCGCCACGCTCCAGGTCGTGCTGCACTCCGACCCGGTCACGGTCGGCACGCTCACGGTCGGCGCCGACGGCACCGCGACCGGCTCCGTCACGATTCCCGCGGGGACCGCAGCGGGATCGCACACGCTCGACCTGGTCGACGCGTCGGAGGCCTCGGTGCTCGTGTCGCCGCTCGGCATCACGGTGACCGCGGCGGCCAGCGGCTCGGGAACGACCGGCGGCTCGGGAACGACCGGCGGCTCGGGAACGGCCGGCGCAGCCGGCACCGTCCCGGTCGGCGTGCACCTGCCCGTCGTCAGCGGCTGACGCACACCCCTGACGGAGGGGAGGCGCGGTGCCCGCCCGCACCGCACCTCCCGTCCGTCCTCCCCACCACCCCCACACCGGGAGACACCCCGTGCAGCGCACCACCCTCTGGACCACCGTCGGCGGCGTCGCCGCCGCCGTCGCGGCGGCCGCGATCGCCCTCCCGCTCCTGGTCGGCGGCGGACCCGCCCCCGCGGCCGGCACCACCCGCGCGGCCACGGCGTCCGCGACCTCGGCGCCGAGCGTTCCGTCCGTCGACGCCGCGGCGCTCGCCGCCCTGCCCGAGGCGCAGTACTCGGCCGTGATCGGCGGGCTGCTCCCGTGGGACCGGACGACCACCTCGGTCGACGTGTTCCACCTGACCGCCGACGCCCCGCTGTTCGGTGACGCTCGGACCGCCCCCGTGGCGCGGCTCGCGAAGGACGACTTCCTGCAGCAGCCGACCACGGTCGTCGGTGTGCGACGGCAGGGCCCGTGGGAGCTCGTGCTGACGCCCGCGCGGCGGCAGCTGCCCTCGGCCGCCGGAGCCGGCGGTGCCGCGGCGCAGACCGCGGCGTGGGTGCCGACGGCCCTGCTGACGGCGGCACCGTCGCCGACCTCGCGCGTCGTGATCTCGACGAAGGAGCAGTCCGTGTCGATCGTCTCGGCGTCGACCGGAGCGGTGCAGCAGCACTTCGCCGCGGGCGTCGGGACGGCGGACACCCCGACGCCGACCGGGGTCACGGGCTACCTGGAGCAGCGGTACGTCGACCCGTCGCAGGGCACCGGCGACCACCCGATCCAGCTCACCTCGCTGCACTCGAGCGCCGCCGACGAGCCGTACGGCGGGCACGACGGCGGGCTGATCGGGCTGCACTGGAACGCCACGACCTCGGGTGCGGTGTCGCACGGGTGCGTCCGGCTGTCCGCCGAGGCGGTGGCGGCGGTGGACGCCCTGCCGCTCGGCACGCTCGTCACGGTGGAGTGAGGCGCGGGCCGGGCGGCGCCCTCGCTACATCTCGACCTCGACGGGCTCGGGACGGACGAGCTCGTGGACGCCCGTGATGACCTCGCTCGGGCGGAACGGGTAGCGGTCGATCTCGGCCTGGTCGCTGATGCCGGTCAGGACGAGCACCGTGTGCAGCCCCGCCTCGATGCCGGCCTGCACGTCGGTGTCCATCCGGTCGCCGATCATGCCCGTGTTCTCGGAGTGCGCCCCGATCCGGTTCATCGCCGACCGGAACATCATCGGGTTCGGCTTGCCCACGACGTACGGCTGCTTCCCGGTGGCCTTCTCGATCATCGCGGCGATCGCACCCGTGGCCGGCAGGACCCCCTCGGCTGAGGGTCCGGTCGCGTCCGGGTTCGTCACGATGAACCGGGCACCGTCGCGGATGAGCCGGACGGCCTTCGTGATCGCCTCGAACGAGTAGTTCCGCGTCTCGCCGACCACCACGTAGTCCGGCGCGGTCTCGGTCATGATGAACCCGGCCTCGTGCAGGGCGGTGGTCATGCCGGCCTCGCCGATCACGAACGCCGAGCCGCCGGGCATCTGGGAGCGACAGAAGTCGGCCGTCGCCAGGGCGCTCGTCCAGATGCGTTCCTCGGGCACGTGCAGGCCGAAGCTCCGCAGGCGGGCGCTGAGGTCCCGCGGCGTGAAGATCGAGTTGTTCGTCAGGACGAGGAACTCGGTGCCCTCGTCGAGCCACTGCTGGATGAGCTCGGGGGCGCCCGGGAGCGCCTGGTTCTCGTGGACGAGCACGCCGTCCATGTCGGTCAGCCAGCACTCGACGTCGTCGCGGGTCGCCATGCGCCCAGGGTACCGGGAGCGCTCGGCAGCCGGTCGGCCACCGAGCACTGGCCGACCGGACACCGAGCGGCGTTCGGCTTTGCCCTAGGCTTTTCCGTACACGTACCGGATCCAGATCAGGAGGCCCTTCCGTGCTCGTCGACCCTGGCACCCCCAGCGCCGCACCCCGCCCGACCACGGCCAGCCCGGCAACGGAACGCGAGCAGTCAGCGGCGGCGGGTGAGAAGCCCGCCCCGCGCCGCCGCGGCCGGCCGAACGTGCTGAGCCGCGACCAGGTGGTCGACGCCGCGACGGCCATCGCGAACGAGGAGGGCCTCGACCGCCTGTCCTTCCGCGCCCTCGGCGCCCGCCTCGGCGTCGCCCCGATGACCGTGCACCGGACCATCGGCGGCCTGGACGACCTGCACGCCGAGCTCGTCCGCCGCACCGTCGACGAGTTCACCGCGACCTTCGTCTGGCCGGACGACTGGCGCCAGGTGGTCTGCGTGTTCGCCCGGACCTTCCGGCAGCTCATGCACACGCACCCGCTCGTGCTCGAGTCGCACAGCCAGCGCGCCCCGCTGGCCTCGACCGAGTCCGACGCCGTCGTGGCGAAGGTCGTCGGCGCCCTGCGGCAGGCCGGGCTGAGCGAGCGGGACGCCATGTACGCGTTCTTCGTCGTGTACGACTTCGTGGTCGGGCACGCCGGGGTGCAGGTCGGCCGGGGCGACTCCGACGCCGGGCGTCCGGAGCGGCACCGGCTCGTCGGCGAGATCCTCGGCGAGCACTCCTACGACGAGCGGTTCGAGCTCGGCCTGGAGATCCTGCTCAGCGGGATCGAGGCACGCGTGCGCTCGACGAACGCAGCCGCAGCGCCCCAGGCAGACCGGTGAGCACGGTCGACCCGCAGCAGGCCCGCCGCGAACGCGAGGCCCGCTTCCGCCGGACGCCCCTCGCCCTCGCGATGACGGTCCTCGGCGGCCTGCTCGTCGTCGCCGCCG
The DNA here is from genome assembly GCF_006715175.1 of Curtobacterium citreum. Classification (NCBI taxonomy): domain Bacteria; kingdom Bacillati; phylum Actinomycetota; class Actinomycetes; order Micrococcales; family Microbacteriaceae; genus Curtobacterium; species Curtobacterium citreum. The sequence goes on from NZ_VFMQ01000001.1 coordinate 718,516, forward strand.
GCGCGGTCGGCGGCGCCGCGATCGGGCAGTTCGTCCTGGTGTTCCGGATGATGAACCTGAACAGCGTGTTCTCGCACAGCCCCGACCCGGACACCGCCCTGTGGGCCGCCCCCGTCGCGGTCGTCGGCACGCTCGTCGCCGCCGCGGTCTACACCCGCTGGAACCACCGCTGGTCCGGTCGCACCAGCGACGTCGCGGGCATCGGCGTGCTGCCGCTCTGGCTCGTCGGGGCCGCGGCGTTCCTGTGGTGGACGACGCAGACGCAGTGGCCCGCCCCGGATCGCGTCGGGACCGAGGTCGACCCGACGTTCGGCCACGACCAGGCCTGGAGTGTCGGCGACTGGGTCTGGTACGCCACCGTCTGGTTGCTCCCCGCGCTCGTGACGGTCTTCGCCGTGCTCGCCTGCGTCGCCGGCGGTGTCACGCGCCTGGGCCGGGGGAGCCGCCGCGCACGCCTGACCGACGTCCTGCAGCAGGGCAGCCGGACCACGGGTGAGGTCACCGCCGTCAGCGGTGCGACCACACCGGACGCGGCGCGGACCCTGCTGCGGTGGACGTTCACGTTCGTGGACCTGCAGGGCGTCCGGCGCTGGGTGGAGCGGACCGAGGGCTTCGCACCCGGCGAGGGCCCGGAGCTCGGACGCGCGGTCACGGTGCTGTACGACCCGGCGCGGCCCGGCGACCGGAAGCGCATCTTCGCGTCGACCGGGAAGGGGCAGGACCCGGAGGAGTTCCTGCGCCCGGGCACGACGTAGGTTGGCACTTCTCAACGAAATCCGCGTCACCCTAGGCTCGTTGGCCGTGTCAGAACAGAAGCCCCAGCCCCAGTACCAGCCGTACGCAGCAGCGCCCGCTGCTCCGCCGCGCACCAACACCCTCGCGATCATCGCCCTCGTGGCGGCGTTCGTCGCGCCGATCGTCGGGTTCGTCCTCGGCTTCGTCGCGATGTCGCAGACCCGGAAGCGCGGCGAGGGCGGCCGCGGCCTCGCGCTCGCGGCCGTCATCGTCGGCGGTGTGATCACCCTGCTGTACGTGGTCCTCGTCATCGCGCTGGTCGCGGTCGCGGCGAGCGCCCCGACGGTCGAGTACCCGACGGGGTACTGACCGCGTCCGGCCGGCGGTGACGCCGGTCGCCGGACGGGAGGCGCGGGGCACGCACCGTACGCTGGTCGCGTGACCGAGCGCCTCCCGTCCGACCCCGTGGTCCCGTCGACGGGACCGGCCCACCGGGGCGACCACGCGCCGGAGCTGCCGCCGACGCACGAGGCGACCACCAACGGCGTCGGGCCGCACCCCGAGCCGTGGCCGGACGACCCGCGGCTGGACCCGGAGCTCCTCGCCGCCGGGGACACCCGCAACGTCGTCGACCGGTTCCGCTACTGGTCGATGGACGCGATCGTCGCCGAGCTCGACACCCGTCGGCACGGGTTCGACGTGGCGATCGAGAACTGGCAGCACGACCTGAACATCGGGTCGATCGTGCGCAGCGCGAACGCGTTCCTGGCCGGGACCGTGCACATCGTCGGACGGCGGCGGTGGAACAAGCGCGGGGCCATGGTGACCGACCGGTACCAGCACGTCCGGTACCACCCCGACGTCGACGCGTTCCTCGCGGCGATGCGCGACGAGGGCCGACCCGTCGTGGCGATCGACAACACCCCGGGGGCCGAACGCATCGAGACGGCGGCGATCCCGGAGCGGTGCGTGTTCCTGTTCGGGCAGGAGGGGCCGGGGCTCACCGAGGCGGCCGTCGCGGGGGCGGACGCACACCTCGAGATCACGCAGTTCGGGTCGACGCGGAGCATCAACGCCTCGGCGGCGGCTGCGATCGTCATGCACGCGTGGGTCGTGCAGCACGCGGCGCTGCCGGCCTCCTGACCAGGCGGGCGGCGCGCTGCGGCGAGCGCCGCGGCTAGCGTCGTGCGGTCGTCCGGCGGGCGACCAGGCGGGGCTCGACGAGGGTCTCCTGCGCTGGTGCGGTCGGGTCGGCGATGCGGGCGAGCAACCGCTCCCCGGCGCCGCGGCCGATCTCCACGCTCCGGTCGTCGATGCTCGTCAGCGCCACGTACGCGGTGGCGGCGAGCGGGGTGTCGTCGTATCCCATCACGGACACGTCCTCGGGGACGCGCAGGCCTCGGTCGGCCAGGGCGGACAGCGCACCGAGCGCCATGACGTCGTTCGCGGCGAACACCGCCGTGACGTCGGGGTGTTCGTCCAGCAGGTGCCCGACTGCCTGGGCGCCGGCGGCCTCGGTGGGCTCGCCGCGCATCACGCTCGTGACGACCGTCGGCACCTCTGTCCGCAGACCGGTCAGCCGCTCCGCGGAGGCGGCGGAGCTCGCGCCCACGAAGCCGATGCGCGTGTGCCCGAGCGACAGCAGGTGCTCTGCGGCCATCCGGCCGCCGGCGCGGTCGTCGTTGGCAACGGTGTCGGCGCGGGGGAGGGTCGCGCGACCGCCGGCGACCACGACGGGCATGCTCGCGGGGATCGCGAGGTCGGTGTCGGGCTCGCCGGCGATGACGATGCCCTCGACTCGCATGGACAGGAATCCCTCGACCGGCGAGGCGTCGAGGCCGGTGTTGAGGAACCGGTCCGCCACCACCAGGCGGTGCCCCTGGTCCTGGAGCGACTCGCGCAGACCGGTCAGCAGGTCGACGAACCACTGGTTCCGGAAGTCGTCGAGCACGACGCCGATCGTGCGGCTCCGGGTGCCGGCGAGCGAGACCGCGGCGGTCGAGGGGCGGTAGTCGAGCTCCTGGATGGCCGTCAGGACCGCCTGTCGGCGCTGGTCGCTCACCCGGGGGGAGCGCTGCAGCACGAGCGAGACGAGGGACTTCGACACCCCGGCACGGGCGGCCACGTCGTAGATGGTGGCGGGCTTGTGCTCCGTCGTCGCTGGCGTGCCGTCTGCGCTGGCGGGCGTGCCGTGTCCCATGATCTCCGTCGACCTCCTGTGGTGTCCCTCGATCGTAGCGGGCGCCGTTCCGCGGTTGTCAGGACATGGGTGCGGGGGTCTTGTCTCACCTGTCTCGGGCCCGGTGGTTCGGCGTGCTCCCGCACAACGGGAAGCACGCCGCGCCACGGACTTCCGCGGCACGGCGTGCTTCTGGTTGTGCGGAGCGGCAGCGCCGCGCGGCACCGCCGGCCCGGCGCCGGCCGCCGGCCCGGGCCCCGCCGCTACCCGATCAGGCTCGGCCGCAGGTCGCGCAGCGTCCGCGTGCGGGTCTGCCGGGCCGTCACCACGAGGGACACCAGCAGCGCGCCGAGCAGCCAGCACGCGAGCACCCCGACGTCGGACCACACCGCGCCCATCGACCCGCCGTACATCGTCTGCCGCAGGGCGTCGACCGAGTACGTCATCGGCAGCGCGAAGTGCAGCGCCGCCAACGGCCCCGGCAGCGTCTGCCACGGGAAGGTCCCACCGGCGGTCACGAGCTGCACGAGCATGAGCACGAGCCCGAGGAACTGACCGACCGAGCCGAGCAGCACGTTGAGCGCCATGATGATCGCCGCGAACGTCGCCGAGGCCAGGACCATCACGCCCACCGTCGACCCGGCGTGCACCACGTCGAGGTCGAGCGCGAACCGCACGATCAGGAACAGCGCCGCCATCTGCACCACCCCGAGGAGCGCCGGCGTCAGCCAGCCGCCGAGCACCACCGACAGGGGCTTCCGCACCGCCGTGATCGCCCGCTTCGAGATCGGCTTGAGGATCAGGAACAGCGCGTACATGCCGATCCAGGCTGCGAGCGAGATGAAGAACGGCGCGAGGCCGGCACCGTAGTTCGACGCGGCGGCCACGTTGTCGTCACCGACCTTCACGGGGTCCGAGATGACCGATGCCTGCGCGTTCCGCTGGGACGCCGTGGACGCCGGGATCTTCGTGCGCCCCTGGTCGAGCTTCGACGCGAGCTCCTTCGAGCCGCTCTCGAGCTGGTCCACCCCGGACGACAGCGACGACGCACCGGACGCGGCCGACGCGGCACCGGAGGCGAGCGACGACGCACCCGAAGACAGCGTGGGCGCGGCGTCGGCGAGCTTCGACGTACCGGCCGAGACCTGCGACGCGCCGGTCGACAGCTGCGACGCCCCGGACGCGGCGGACGCGATCCCGTTCGACAGCGTCGGTGCGGCGGCGGCGAGCTGCGCGGCCCCGTCCGTCACCTGCTGCGACCCGTCGCGGAGCTGGTCGAGCCCCTGCAGCGCGGCCTTCGCGTCGGCGAGCTGCTGCTGCGTCTTCTCGTCCTGTAGCTGGGCCTGCACGGTCGCGGCGACCACGGCCTGCTGCTCCGGCGTCAGGGTGACCCCGCGGTCGGCGGCGGCCTGGGTGATCGCGGCCGTGACGGTGTCCGGCGACGCCGTCTGCAGCGCCTGGAGCGCCGGGTCGGTCTTGGCGGTCAACGCCGTCAGGTTGTCCGACACCTGCTTCGCACCGCCGGCGAGCTGCTGCGTCTGCGCCGGCAGGTCCGCCGTCTGCCGCTGCGCGTCGGCGAGTCCCGATGCCAGCGACGACGCCCCGGACGCGACCTGACCGGCCCCGTCCGCGAGCTGCCGTGTCTGCGACGGCAGCTCGGCCGTCCCTGACGCGAGCTGCGACGCACCCGCCGACAGCTGGTCCGTCCCGGACGCGAGTTGCCGGGCCCCGTCGGCGGCCGAGGTGGCCCCCGACGCGAGCTGGCCCGCCCCGTCGACGGCGTCGCCGAGGCTGTCCCGCACGTCCGCGAGCCCGACGAGCAGGGTCTTCGCCGCCTGCTTCCCGACCCGCTCCGCCACGGCGGTGCGCATGGTCTTGCCGGCCTGCTCCGCGATGGTGGACGCCAGGTACGAGTTGGTGTCCGCCGTCGTCATGACGAGTTCGGCGCGCTTCGGGTCGTCGCCCTGCGCCGACACGAGCGACTCCGAGAAGTCGTGCGGGATGGTCACGACGAAGTCGTAGGTGCCGTTGCGCACGCCCGAGCGTGCGTCGGCCGCGGAGGTCTCGGTCCACTTGAAGTCGGCGCCGTCGAGCGCCTCCTTCGTGACGTCCTCGCCGTAGTCGACGCGCTCGCCGTCCAGGGTCGCGCCGGCGTCCTGGTCGACGATCGCGGCCGGGACCTGGTCGAGCTTGGCGTACGGGTCGCGGTTGGCCCACAGGTAGGCGCCGCCGTAGAGCAGCGGCACGATCATCAGGGCGATGAACGCCAGGCGTGCGAGCGGTGTCGCGGTGAGCCGCGCGAGTTCGGCGCGGATGAGCGAGGGGATGGTCACGCTGTCGCCTCCGTGGGCAGGTGGTCGGTGTCGGCCGGGAGGCTCGTGGGGCCTCCGTCGGTCACGGTCACGTCGTCGGGACCCTCGGTCTGGTGCGGGTCGGACACGGTGTCCGTCCCGATGGTGTCGAGCAGCTGCTCGACGGTCGCCGCGGCCGCCTTGGAGGTCACGACGACGACGGTCACGCCACGCCGGGCGACGTCGCGCACCACCGCGAACCACTCCGCCACGGCGCCCCCGTGCCGCTCGGGGGTGGTGAGCACGATGCCCGTCACCCCGTCCCGCAGCAGCGCGAGCTCGACCAGCAGCCGCACCCGCACGCCCGTCGGGACCCGCTGCACGGCGGTGTCGGCGTACTCCCGCATCCCGAGCTCGTCGAGCACGGCGTCGACGTGCCGGCGGGAGGGCCGCTGCCCGGCGAACGCGAGCTCCTCGCGCACGACCTGGGTCAGCGTGAGCACCGGGAACGGCTCGGCGACCCCGGGGGTGTCCACGAGCGCGAACGCCGTGCGCACCGCTCCCGCGTCCGGTCGTCCGTCGAGCAGCACCCGTCCGGCCTCGGGCTGCATCCGGCCGCCGGCGACGAGCGACGCGAGCACGGGTGCCTGTTCGGTCTCGACGGCGACGACCCCGGGCCTCCCGGGTCCGGCGACGGCGGACACGACGGGCAGCGCCGCGCCGGGGTCCTCGCCGATGCCGACGTGGTCGAGTTCGAGCGTCGTCATGCGCGGGCCTCCGGGGTGGTGGTCGTGGTGGTGGGGGACACGGGAGCGACCGGCTCGGACAGCAGCGCCGTCCGCCAGTCGATCCCGGCGGTGCCGAGGGCCGACAGCACGACCATGCGCCGGCCGGCCTCGTCGGTGGTGCCCGAGCGGGTGGCCTCGTCGAGGACGGTGATGCACGCGCCCTCGACCAGCCGGCCGAGCGTGGCGGGGTCGACGTCGTCGCGCATCGAGCCCTCGGCGATCCCGAGCGCGCACGCCTCGCGCACCTGGGCCCGCAGCGGCGCGAAGACCTCGGCCACGGACTCGGCGAACGGCGAGCGCACGGCGATCCGAGCCATCGAGCGGACGTGCGACACCTCGGACCAGAGCGCGACCGCGATCACAGCCAGGCGCGACGCCGGCGGCAGGACCCCGAGGTCCGAGGTCGTCGGCATGGCGGCGGCGATCCGGGCGGCACCGGCGGTGACGAGCTCGCGGACCAGGTCGTCCCGCGACGGGAAGTGTCCGTAGACCGCACGCCGCGACAACCCGGCGGCGCTCGCGATGGTCTCGAGCGACGCGTCCGGGTCCTGCTGCAGGACGGTCTTCGCGGCCTCGATCAGGGCGGCGCGGTTCTCGGTCGCGTCACGCCGTGGGGCGCGCACGGGCTGGTCTGCGGTGGTCACGGCGACCATCGTACGATCGTGCACAGCAGTGTGCAAGTTCACAGATCGTGTACCCCCGGACGGGGGCCAGTCCCCCGAAGTGCGGACTGCGGTGCCTGTGAGCGACCGCATAACTTCACAGGAATTCCCACCACGGACGGAACCCGAGGAGTGCGCCCTGTGACCAGAGCTACACCGAACCGTGCAACACCAGATCAGACAGACCCCACCGCCCCCATCCGGCACCGCCGGCTCACCCGCGTCCTGACCGCCGGCATCGCCGCCGTGGCCCTGACGTGCGGCGGACTCGCCGTCGGCGGCGCCGCGAACGCCGCCCCGACCGGGCTGTCGTCGGCCGACCTCAAGCTCGCGCAGCCGCTCCGCGACGCGAAGCCCTCGAAGACGATCGCCGCGTTCGTGCGGACGACCGGCGAGGGTGCGCTCGCGGTCGACGCGAAGGCCAAGGGCGGCGACCTGACGAAGTCGAAGACCCAGTCGACGCAGGCGAAGCAGCGCGTGCAGGCGATCGCGTCGACGGTCGACGCGGTCAGCGCCGCTGTCAAGCAGTCGGACGCGAAGGCCACCGAGCTGTACTCGACCGAGTACACGGTCCCCGGCGTCGCGGTCGTCGCCGACGTCGACGCGCTCCGCAGCATCGCCGAGCGCTCCGACGTCGAGAGCATCATCCCGCTCACCCCGAAGAAGATCGTCGACCCGGCACCGGGCGATGCGTCGCAGGCCCCGAGCGGCGTCGACCCCGACCTGGTCAAGCCGGGCGCGGACGGCGTCAGCCCGAAGAACGCGGCGAGCGACGTCTACACGCGGGCCCTCGACGCGTGGCAGCAGACCGGGAAGACGGGCAAGGGCGTGAACATCGCCGTGCTCGACACCGGTCTCGACTACACGCAGGCGGACTTCGGCGGCCCCGGCACCACGGCCGCGTACCAGACCGCCCTCGCGAGCACGAACGCCCCCGACCCGAGCTGGTACGACGGCTCGAAGTACCTCGGCGGCTACGACTTCGCCGGTCCGACCTACAACGCGGACACCTCGAGCGCGGCGTACGACCCGACCCCGAAGCCGGACGCGAACCCGATCGACGGCAAGGGCGGCGACCACGGCACGCACGTGGCGGGCACCGCGGCGGGCTTCGGTCTGATGGCGGACAAGAAGACCTTCCGCGGCGACTACTCGAAGCTCACGAACCAGACCGTGCAGGACATGTGGGTCGGCCCGGGTACCGCGCCCCAGGCCGGGCTGTACGCCCTCAAGGTGTTCGGTGACGACGGCGGCTCGACCGACCTGACCGGTGCCGCGCTCGACTGGGTCGGCAAGGCCCTGACCGAGGGCAAGGACATCAACGTCCTGAACCTGTCGCTCGGCTCCGACTACGGCGCTCCGGACGACCCCGACAACGCCAAGATCGACGCGCTCACCGCCCGCGGTGTCCTGCCGGTCATCGCCTCGGGCAACGCCGACGACTTCACCGACATCGGTGGCTCGCCGGGGAACGCCGAGGGCGCCCTGACCGTGGCCGCGAGCGCCACCGGCCAGTCGCTCTTCGACGGTGTGCAGGCGACCGCCCCCGCGGACGTCGCGAACACCTACCGCGCGCAGTACTCGCAGAACTACCAGGGCACCCTGCCGGTCGAGGGCGACGTCGTCGTCCCGTCGACGAACATCGACGGCTGCCAGGCGTTCAGCGCCGACGAGGCCGCCAAGGTGAAGGGCAAGGTCGTCTGGCTGAAGTGGACCGACGGCGCACTCGAGTGCGGCTCGGGCGTCCGCTTCAACAACGTCCAGGCGGCCGGCGGTGTCGGCGTCCTGCTGGCCGGAACGGTGACGAGCTTCGACTCCGGCATCGCGGGCAACGCGACCATCCCGGGAGCCGAGCTCACGTCGGACAGTGTGGCGAGCCTCCAGGCCGCTGCCCAGGCCGGGACCCTGCACGTGCGCTTCGCACAGGAGCTCAAGGGCTTCCAGCTGGCGACCGACCAGGCGAACGTGAACACGCTCGCACCGTTCACCAGCCGTGGCGTCCACGGATCGTTCGACGACATCGTCAAGCCCGACGTCGCCGGCCCCGGGGTCAACGTGATCTCCGCGGCCAACGGCACCGGTGACGGCCGCATGTCGATGAGCGGGACCTCGATGGCGACCCCGCACGTGGCCGGCATCGTCGCGCTGACGTTCCAGTCGCACGCGTCCTGGACGGCCCCGCAGGTCAAGGCCGCCGTGATGAACACCGCGACGCACGACGTCCGCCAGGGCGACCGCACGGCCACGCTGCTCCGCCAGGGCACCGGCCGCGTCGACGCGCTGCAGGCGGTCACCGCCGGCACCACGGTCCGCAGCATCGAGAACGACCAGCTCGTCACCGCCTCGTACGGTGTCGTCGAGGTCAGCGGTGCCACGACCGAGTCCCGCACGCTGCAGATCGAGAACACCGACGGCCGTCCGCACACCTACGACGTGGCCTACCAGCCGCAGGTGGACCAGCCGGGCGTCGCGTTCACGCTGAGCACGAAGCGGGTCACGGCTCCGGCCCACGGCACCGCGACGGTCAAGCTGACGTTCACGATCGCCGACCCGACGAAGCTCCGTCGCGTCATCGACCCCACGCAGGAGTCGGTGCAGTCCGGCTACCAGCGTGAGTTCGTCGCCGCTGCGTCGGGTGTCGTGGCCTTCGCGCCGACCGACTCGTCGCTCAACCCGCTCCGTCTCGGCGCCTACGTGGCCCCGAAGCCGGTCAGTGCGGTGCACGGCAAGGACATCGCGTTCTCGGGCGCGCAGACCACGGCGGACCTCGCGCTCACCGGGCGTGCGGTCGACCAGGGCGACGCCGTGACCGGGTACCACTCGGTCGTCGCGCCGTTCGTGCTCGGCGGGACGGACCCGCAGGAGTCGTTCCCGGCCGGTTCGGCGAAGCAGTCGCTCCAGGCCGCGGACATCCGCTCCTACGGTGCGAACTACGACAAGGCGTCCGACACGCTCGCGTTCGGCGTCCAGACCGCCGGTGCCGACGCCAACCCGGGCGCCGTCACCAACGTCGAGGTCATGATCGACACGAACCGCGACGGGAAGCCGGACTACCTGGTGTACGACGCGAAGTCGGCCACGGTCGACGCCACGTTCGCCACCACGGTGGACCTGGCGACGGGCAAGACGGTCGACTCGCAGCCGCTGGGCGGCGGGACCGCCGGGCAGGACGTGAACACGTTCGACAGCGCCGTGAAGGTCCTGACGGTCTCGGCCTCGACGATCGGCGCGACCGGTCCGTTCGACTACTCGGTCCTGACCGAGTCGGCGTACGCCCCGGCCCTCGCCACGAGCGGCTCCTACGTCGTCGACGAGACCGACTCGGCCACGTACGACCCGTCGAAGCCGGCGCTGACCTTCGCGCAGGGCACCACCACCGGTGTGCTCTTCGCGGACCAGGGCTCGCTGCAGGTCACGCGTCCCGCGGACGTCACGAACGCCCGCATCCTGCTGCTCCACCTCGGCAACGCGGTGGGCGACCAGGCGGACACGCTCGCGGCGGCGCAGACCGCGCCGACGCTCGCGCTCCGCAAGGGCAGCGCCGTGACGATCTCGGGTGACCCGAAGGTCGGCAAGACGCTCCGCGCGCAGCACGGCTCGTGGGACGGCAAGAAGGTGACGTACTCGTACCAGTGGCTCCGTGACGGCGTGGCCGTCAAGGGTGCGACCGGCGAGCGCTACTCGCTCGGCACGACCGACCAGGGGCACCGCTTCCAGGTGCAGGTCACCGCGAAGGCGACGGGGTACCAGGACGGTTCGGCGACCTCGAAGTCGACCGCCAAGGTGGCTCCGCGTCGCTGACGCACCTGCCGGAACGCCCCGTCACCCCTCGGTGGCGGGGCGTTCCGCACGTCCGGCGCAACCGGAGTGCGGCAACAGGACATGTAGTTAGACAAACTAGGCAATCGGTGGGAAGGTCGTCCCATGCGAACGCAGAGCACCCTGATGCAGCTCCGGGCCAACCCGATGGAGTGGCGCCGCCGTGGGCTCACCCCGCCGGACGCGATCCAGGCCATGGTGGCCGAGCGCCTCGCCGAGCCGGGGCACTCCCAGCCGGTCGGCGATCCGTCGTACCAGGACTTCTTCCGCGCCTGACCGCGGAGCGTCACCTCGGATCCAGCGTCACCACGGACGGACGGGAGGCACGGTGCCAGCTGACACCGTGCCTCCCGTCCGTCCGTGGGTCGCGACCACGTCGCGACGCGACCCGGTCCGACCGCGCGAGGTAGCGGGTAGGTGACCGTTCGATAGACTCGGGTGGACCATCGGCCCAGCCCGCCGGTGCGGTCCTCCGCCAACGTGAGGAGAACCTCCATGCCCGCAGCAGTCATCATCGGTGCCCAGTGGGGTGACGAGGGCAAGGGGAAGGCCACCGACCTCCTCGGCTCCCGCATCGACTACGTCGTGAAGTTCAACGGCGGCAACAACGCCGGGCACACGGTCGTCGTCGGCGGCGAGAAGTACGCGCTCCACCTGCTGCCGTCCGGCATCCTGACGCCCGGCGTCACCCCGATCATCGGCAACGGCGTCGTCGTCGACCTCGAGGTCCTGTTCCAGGAGCTCGACGCCCTGCGCGCCCGCGGCGTCGACGTGTCGAAGCTGCTCGTGTCGGCGAACGCGCACGTCATCACGCACTACCACCGCACCATCGACAAGGTGACCGAGCGGTTCCTCGGCAAGCGCCAGATCGGCACCACCGGCCGCGGCATCGGCCCGACCTACGCCGACAAGATCAACCGCGTCGGCATCCGCATCCAGGACATCTTCGACGAGAACATCCTGCGGCAGAAGGTCGAGGCGGCCCTCGACCAGAAGAACCACCTGCTCGTCAAGGTCTTCAACCGCCGCGCGATCGACGCGGACGAGGTCGTCGAGTCGCTGCTGTCCTTCGCGGACCGCCTGCGTCCGATGGTCGCCGACACCGCGCTCGAGATCCACCGGGCGCTCGAGCGGGGCGACACCGTCCTGTTCGAGGCCGGGCAGGCAACGATGCTCGACGTCGACCACGGCACCTACCCGTTCGTGACCTCGTCGTCCGCGACCGCGGGTGGCGCCGCGACCGGTTCGGGCATCGGCCCGGGCAAGCTCGAGCGCATCATCGGCATCGTCAAGGCGTACACGACCCGCGTCGGCGCCGGTCCGTTCCCGACCGAGCTGTTCGACGAGTCGGGGGAGTTCCTCCGCGCGAACGGCTTCGAGTTCGGGACCACCACCGGTCGTCCGCGCCGCTGCGGCTGGTACGACGCCCCGATCGCCCGGTACACCGCCCGCATCAACGGCGTGACCGACTTCGTGTTGACGAAGCTCGACGTCCTGACCGGCCTCGAGACCATCCCCGTGTGCGTCGCCTACGAGGTCGACGGGCAGCGCGTGGACGAAGTCCCCGTCAACCAGTCGGACTTCCACCACGCGAAGCCCATCTACCAGGAGTTCCCCGGCTGGACCGAGGACATCACGGGTGCCCGCTCGTTCGAGGACCTGCCGCAGAACGCCCAGGACTACGTGCTGGCGGTCGAGGCGATGTCCGGCGCCCGCATCTCCGCGATCGGCGTCGGCCCCGGCCGTGACGCCATCGTCGTGCGCCACGACCTGCTCGGCGCGGCGCTCTGAGCATGCGGGTCCTGTTCGTCTGCAGCGGCAACATCTGCCGGTCGCCCCTCGGCGCCCAGGTCCTGACCGCCCGGCTCGGCCCGGACGCGCACGCGTTCACGGTCGAGTCGGCGGGCACGATCGCCGACGACGGTGCAGCGATGGACGGCGCTGCCGCTGCGCAGTCCGCCCGGCTCGGCGGTGACCCGTCGACGCACCGGTCGCGCTACCTGACGGAGCAGATCGCGGCGTCGGCCGACCTCGTGCTGACGGCCGAGCGGTCGCACCGCGCAGCCGTGGTGTCGCTCGCGCCCCGGGCGGCGAAGCGGGCGTTCACGATCAAGCAGTTCGCGCGGGTGCTCGACGGGCTCGAGCCGGAGGACCTGTCCGGGATCGAGACGGCGCAGGACCTGGTCGAGCGCGTCGCCCGGCTCCGGGGGACCGTGCCGCCGCCGGCCGACCCCGCGGACGACGACGTCGACGACCCCTACCGGCGCTCCGACGAGACGCACGAGCGGGTCGCCGACGAGATCGACGCGGCGCTCGCGCCGATCGCGGACGCCCTGCGCGCGCTGCGCTGACGCCGCGCGGCCGCGCTGATCCGAGCGGCCGCGCTACCGCGGCCAGGTCGCGACGACCGCCACCGCGTTGAACAGCACGTGCGCCACGACCGCCGCGCCGATCCGGTTCGTCATCGCGACGAGCGTCCCGGTCAGCAGCCCGAGCACGAACGTCGTCACGAACACCTGGAACCCGCCGAGCGCCGTCGTCGCCGAGCCCAGGAACAGGTGCGACAGGGCGAACAGGAACGCCGTCAGCACCACCGCGAGCCACTGCGTCCGCGGGGTCAGCTCGTCGGCCAGGATGCGCTGGAACAGGCCGCGGAAGAACAGCTCCTCGAGCACGGGGCTGACGAGCACGATGCCGATCGCCGACACGACCAGGAACCCCACGTCGGGAGCCCCGAGCGACGGCGCGGGGGTCAGTCCGGTCGTCCCCGTGAACGAGATCGCCAGGACCACGTCGAGCACCCGCGCCAGGATCACGATGCCGAGCGCGAAGACCAGGTCGCCGAGCTCGATCCGGAACCGGGCGAGCGTGCCCCGTCCCGTCCGCGCGAGCACCCACACGGCACCGAGCGCGAGCGGCACCCACACCGACAGGTCGCCGACGAGCACCTGCAGCACCGGCGTCGGGATCGCCCCGCGGAGCGTCAGGGTGCTGACGATCCGGGCGAGCACGACCGCCACGACGAGGGCGATGAGCAGGGCGACGAGGTCCCGCTGCCGGGCGGTCGATGGCTCGTGGGCGGCCGCTTCCGGCTGGGGCGTCATGGGGCGAGCGTAGAGGACCGCCAGCGCGGATCGGGGAGAACAGCCGAGTGGGCCTCATCCATGTGGCACTATTTGAATGCCGTCTGCTGGGAAAACCTCCGCAGGCCTGTGTCGGGACCACAGGGACGGCGAGGATCGGGGAAGGACGGCCGCGTGGAACTGCGCGACTACATCACTGTGCTCCGCAAGGGGTGGGTGCTCATCGTGGTGCTCGCCCTGGTGGGGGTGGCGGCCGCGGCCGGCTTCTCCCTGCTGAAGAAGCCGGTGTACTCCGCCTCTGCCCAGGTGTTCGTGTCGACGGAGACGTCGGGCAGTGCGAGTGACCTGGCGCAGGGCAACACCTTCACGCAGCAGCGCGTGCTGACGTACTCGAACCTGGTGGAGACGCCCATCGTGCTCCTGCCGGTGATCTCGTCGCTCAAGTTGGACATGAACGCCGAGCAGCTCGCGAAGATGGTCTCGGCGACGGCGCCGACGAGCACCACGCTCATCTCCATCACCGTGAACGACACGAACCCGGTGCAGGCGACCGAGATCGCCAACGCGGTGTCGTCGAGCCTGACGAACGTCGTGCAGGACATCGAGGCCACCGACGCGAACGGCACGAGCACCGTCAAGCTCACCCGCGTGAAGCAGGCCGACGTGCCGCTCAGCCCGGTCAGCCCGAACGTCCCCGTGAACATCGCCCTGGGTCTGCTCGTCGGCCTGGCGCTCGGTGTCGGCATCGCCGTGCTGCGCGAGACGCTCGACAACCGCGTCCGTACCGAGACCGACGTCGAGAAGATCAGCGCCAAGCCCGTCGTCGGCGGCATCGCGTTCGACGGCAAGGCCTCCGAGCGTCCGCTCATCGTGCAGGTCGACCCGCGCAGCCCGCGTGCCGAGTCCTTCCGCACGCTCCGTACGAACCTGCAGTTCCTCGACCTGGGCACCGGCGCACGCACCTTCGTGATGACGTCGTCGATGCAGTCCGAGGGCAAGAGCACCACGGTCGCGAACCTGGCGATCGCGCTCGACAGCGCCGGCTTCCGCGTGATCCTGATCGACGCCGACCTGCGCCGTCCGCGCGTGGGCGAGTACATGGAGGTCGACGGCTCCGCCGGGCTGACCGACGTGCTGATCGGCCGCGCCTCGCTCGAGGACGTCGCCCAGCCCTGGGGCCGCGGCAACCTGGTCGTGCTGCCGGCTGGTCAGATCCCGCCGAACCCGTCGGAGCTGCTCGGCTCGAAGGCCATGCAGGACCTCATCACGACGCTCGAGGGGCAGTTCGACTACGTGCTGTTCGACGCCCCGCCGCTGCTGCCCGTCACGGACGCGGCGATCCTGTCGAAGAAGGCGTCCGGCGCGATCCTCGCCGTCGCCTCCGGCAAGACCCACAAGGGCCAGCTCGCCGCCGCCGTCGCGTCGCTCGAGAACGTCGGTGCTCCCATCGCGGGCTTCGTCATCACGATGATGCCGGTGCGCGGACCGGGTGCGTACGGCTACGGCCGCTACGGGTACGGCTACGGCTACGGCCTGGACGAGGCAGAGCCCACCCAGCCCGACACGAAGGCGCCGAAGAAGGCGCGTGGGAAGCTCGGCACGCTGCGCCGGGCCGACCGCTGAGACCGGGGGACGACATGCGTGCAGGCCGGGGGGCCCGAGGCCTCGGCAGTGATGTGAAACGGAACACCCTGATCGGCGTCGCCGCCGTCGTGGTGCTCCTGGTCGTCGTGGACGTCGTGCTCGTCGCGATGGCGCTGGGGCGGACCGCCCCGGAGGCGGTCGGCTCACCCCGACCCGTCCCCACCTTCGGCGCGTCCTCGGACGCGACGCCGACGCCGTCGGCGTCCGCCACCCCGACACCGGACGCCTCCGCGCAGGGTGCGTCCCAGGGCCCGGCCCGCCGTCTGCTGTCCGCAGTGGACGGACGGGAGGCATGGCGTGCCTCCAGTGCGTCGTGTTCCGTCGCGCAGGTGGTGCTGGAGCACACCGTCGACGGTGGGACCACGTGGACGCCCGTCGCCCTGGGCGACGACGTGCGCGCCCTGTGGGGGATGCGCGCGACCACGGACGGACTCTCGTTGCTGGAGGCCGTCGGTGACGGCTGCGAGGCGACCGAGCGGACCTCCGTCGACGACGGCGTGACCTGGAAGGCGGCGGCAGCCGGCGCCTCGGGCGCCGGCATCACGCCGGACGGCGTGCGCCTCGGCACCACCACCGTCGCGAACCCGTGCCCGGAGCCGCTCGACGCGTTCCAGGGCACCCGCACCGCGATCGTCGTCTGCGACGGCCAGGTCGAGTGGCGCACCGGGACCGCCGCGTGGGTGGACGTGCCGCTCGGCGGCGTCCGCGGCGTCGCGGTCGACGGCAACTCGTACACGCTCGCGCGGGTCGGGGCGTCGGCGTGCGAGGGCGTGCAGGTCGAGACCATGACCGCCATCGGCGTCACGCCGGCGACGCCGACCACCCCCGTGGGATGCAACCCGGCGCCGACCACGGGGCCGATCGCGATCGACCGGGCGGGGCAGTCGGTGTGGATGTGGGCGGGCGACACGGTCGCGGTGTCCGTGGACGGCGGCAAGACGTGGTGAGCCGGGGCACGCCGTGACTGCGGAGCGGGTCCGGCCGACATCTGCTCCTGCGGGGACGCAGGAATGGAGCCGCACGTACTCGCGGCGCGTGCTGGTCACCGACCTGCTCGCACTGGTCTGGGTCGTGTTCGGCGTGCAGATCGCGTGGCTCGGTTTCAGCTCGAACCTCGCGACGAACACCGCGGACCTGCGACTCAGCTACTTCGCGATCTCCGTCGTCGTGATCGTCGTGTGGATGGCGGCCCTCGCGCTGTACGACACCCGCGGAGCCCGCGTCATCGGCACCGGTAGCGCGGAGTACCGCCTGGTGGCGGACTCGAGCGTGCGGGTGTTCGGCCTGCTCGCGATCGCGGCGTTCCTGCTGCACGTCGACCTGGCCCGTGGCTACGTGCTCATCGCGTTCCCGGTCGGGATCCTGGTCCTGCTGCTCTCGCGCTGGATGTGGCGGCAGTGGCTCGTCGCCGAGCGCAAGCACGGCGGGTACTCCGCCCGGGTCCTGCTCGTCGGGTCCACCGCGAGCGTGCTCCACATCGGTCGCGAGCTCGCCCGCGCACCCGAGGCCGGCTACCGGGTCGTCGGGGCTGCGGTGTCGAACGGGACCCGTGGTGTGCTGGACGGCTCGACGATCGAGAGCTTCGGCGGCATCGACGACGTGGCGTCGGCGCTTCGGCTGACCGGCGCCGACACGGTCGTCATCACCAGCTCGGACGACCTGCCGCCCGAGCGCGTCCGCCAGCTCAGCTGGTCGCTCGAGCCCGGCCGGCAGCACCTGGTCGTCGCGCCGAGCCTGACCGACATCGGTGGTCCGCGCATCCACACCCGACCGGTGCAGGGCCTGCCGCTGATCCACGTCGAGACCCCGACGTACTCCGGCCGCAAGCTCTACACCAAGCGGGCCTTCGACCTGGTCGGATCAGCCGCACTCCTGATCGTCCTGTCCCCGGTGCTGCTCGTCCTCGCGCTGCTCGTCAAGACGTCGTCGCCCGGACCCGTGTTCTTCCGGCAGGAGCGCGTCGGCCTGAACGGCTCGACCTTCCGGATGATCAAGTTCCGCTCCATGGTCGTCGACGCCGAGGCCCGTCTGCAGGAGCTCAGCACGCTCGACCGCGCCGAGGGCAACACGGTCCTGTTCAAGATGAAGAACGACCCCCGGGTCACCCGGATCGGTGCGTTCATGCGGCGGTACAGCCTGGACGAGGTGCCACAGCTGTTCAACGTGCTCGTCGGCGACATGTCCCTCGTGGGCCCGCGCCCGCCGCTCGCCCGTGAGGTCGAGCGCTACGACTCCCACGTGCACCGCCGATTCCTCGTGAAGCCGGGCATGACCGGTTTATGGCAGGTCAGCGGGCGGTCGGACCTGTCGTGGGAGGACTCAGTGCGGCTCGATCTCTACTACGTGGAAAACTGGTCGCTGATCAGTGACTTGGTCATCCTTTGGCGGACCGTGCGGGCTGTCACCAGGAAAGAAGGAGCATATTGACGCCGGCTACCCTGCCTCCGGTGGCCATCGCCGTGCCCTATCCAGAGGGCGCGATCATCGAATACGCGCGCTGGCTGGAAAGTCGCGGCAACCTTGGCTCACTCTGGCTCCCCTCGAGGGCATTGACCGCAGGCGCGTTGGCGTTGCTTCCGCACAAGACGAACGACAAGTACCGGAGTCGCGTCCTCAAGGGTGCTGATCAGGTCGACAGGGTCCGGACCGTTGCTCCGCTGCTCGAGGTGTTGCGTCTCATTTCGCGTGAGCCTCGCCTGCGGTCTGTCGCTCCGCACGCGATGGACGCGTACAAGCGACTATTTGATCAGTCGGTGAGTCGCCACTTGGCTGACTCGAGCGTCGTCATGGCGATGCCCGGAGCAGCCGAACGCATCTTCCGCAGGGCGTCCGGGGTGAAAGTACTTCACGCGGTCGACGGGCATCCGCGGGCTGTCAATGCGCTGCTCGAGTCGACGTTCGGCAAGGCGGCCGGGCGCGAAATTGTGCCCGAGCGAAGGGTGGCGCAGATCGAGCGGGAGCTCGCGGCGGCGGACATCGTGCTCGTGCCGTCAGAACTCAAGAAGCGCCAGTACCGGACGAGTGGTGTTGCGGAGGATCGCTTGGCGCTCGCGCCGTACGGTGTGGACACGAGCCGCTTCTTCGCTCTCCCGTCGGGCGGGCGCCAGCGGCGGAGGCCGAAGATCTTGTTCGTGGGTCAGATCAGCTATCGGAAGGGCGTTCCGTTGCTTGTCGACGCCGCTCGTGGCGTTGACGTCGATGTCGAGATGGTCGGGCCTGTTGTCGAGCCGGAACTGCTTCACGGGCTGCCCGACAACGTCGTACATCGAAGCACGGTGTCGGCAAACGAACTGAACGCTTTCATGAACCAGAGCGACGCTCTGGTTCTGCCAAGCCTTGAGGATGCCTTCGGTCTGGTCGTGCTCGAGGCTCTTGCGTCTGGGCTTCCTGTCCTCACGACGGATGAGACCGGGGCAGCTGAAGCGGTGAGCGTGCATGACGGTTGGATCGTGCCAGCCGGAGAGATGCTGCCTCTTCGCAGCGCTCTCCGTTCTGTTCCGCTGTTGTCCGACGAGGAGCGTGGCGCCCGAGCGGGACGGCTCCGCGGAGCTTCCGACGATCGCACCTGGGAGCGTTACGGCACTGTGGTCGACCAAGCTGTTGCTGCTGAACTGGAGAAGAGCCGACTGTGATCCGGTCGAAAGATCGAACGTTGGAGCCCGCCGTAATGCGATCAGCCGACCAACGGTGAAAGTCCTGCACCTGCTCCTGCCACGGGTGGGGGCGCAGGCGTTTCTTGCGCTTGCCAATTACCTTGTGTCGATAACCGCGGCCCATGCGCTCACCACCGGCCCACTCGCCGCGTTCTTCGCCGCCTGGGCGCTTGAGTCGACATGGGTGGGGGCTGTTCGAATGGTCCTCGTTCCCGCACTTCTGCTGGCAGATCGAACGCCGCGCCTGGTCCCGCTACTCGCGGTGAATGTTGCACTGGGGACCCCTATCGCGGTGGCGGTGTTCGTCGTCGCGCAGGCCGGCTTGCCGCTGTCGACAGCCTTACTGCTGGCACTGTCAGTCTGGGTACTCGGAGGATACGAGGTGGCCCGGTCTTTGCTCTCTCGCGAGCATCGATCAACGTATTCGATCGCTCTTGCGGACGGCGCGGTCTTCGGTACTGCGCTGGTCGTGACGGCGGTCGTCGCAGTCACTCGCGGCGTGGCTCTCGACGCGGCTCTCCTATCAGTGATCGGATCGGCGCTCGGCGTCGCCATGTCCATTGCCTTTGCCCTGCGCAGGATCAATCCGGCGCCCAGACGACCGCTGTGGCTCTGGTTCAAGGATTCCATCCAGCTACTGCGCCTCGGAGTGCTGGAGTGGACCGTCTTCTTCGTGATCAGCGTTGCAAGCCTCGCGCTCCTTGGTGCTGTGGGAGGGCCAGAAATTCTTGCAGGAGTACGGCTTGGCGAGACGATTGCCGCTCCGATCGGATTGCTCGGCAGTGCCTTGCCGTTCGTCGCGGCAGGGGCGCTTCGCGACGAGCACAAAGCCGAAGTCCGGTGGCCACGTCCGCTCACCCTGACCCTCGGGTTCCTCATCGCGGTGACGGTTCTCTGGCTCGGGACGGTCCAGCTCGTGCCCGCAGGCGTGCTCGGCTTGTTGGTGGGCGACCACGTCGACATGGCGCGAGGCGCTTCGCTTGGACTCGCGCTCGGGGCGGTAGCGAGTTTGTTTGCGGAGACTGCGACGCTCGTGGCGAAGAAGCGCGGCCGCATTCGGTTCCTCTCCAGGCTGCGAGTCGTGCAACTCGTCACGTTTGTGCCTTGCGTCGCCGTTGGCGCGTTGAGTGGCACGACCACTGGCGCAGGCCTGGGCATTTCGGTGCAGCAGTCGATTCCGGCGACTGTCCTGGGGTTCTCGCAGTTGAGGAGTCGCAGACACGGACCAGCCGGAGGATTCGGATTGGGTGGCAGCTCAGATGCGTGAACAACTTCGCTGGCGCAAGAACGCGGCTCTACGGCGACTCTCCGCATCTGCGATAGTGCGGCCAAGTGTTCGAGCTTGGATCCTGCGACGCGCTGGGGTGAACGTCGGAAGAGCACGCATCCTTCGCGGATTGTCCGTCACAGGTGACGGGCTCTCGATAGGAGATGACACCTTCATCAACATAGACTGTCTGATCGAGGCCGAGGGCGCCGTCGAGATCGGAAGCGGCGTGAGCATAGCAATGGGGGTGAAGCTGCTCACCGTGACTCACGAAATAGGGACACCGACCAAGCGTGCGGGCGCGATGCGAGTCGAAGCGATTCGGATCGCCGAAGGAGCTTGGCTTGGTGCTGGTGTAGTAATTCTTCCCGGCGTGTCTGTGGGTTCGGGTGCGGTCGTGGGTGCGGGTGCGGTCGTGACCGGCGATGTCGAGGCGAATTGCCTTGTTGCGGGGGTGCCCGCGCGTGTGATTCGGCGGCTTAATTAATTTCTGCCGGTGGTCGCCATCCGGGGATTGCCGGTGCGATGCTTCAGCGCCACGCGTCTGCTGATCGTCACACAGGCAACTACACAGTGTGAAGCTTGAAGTTAAGCCAGGTGCATCGGCTCCCCTGGGTAGAGCTGATGGTGCGGTTCCTCCCGATTCGCAGGAGTAGTCACACCTCGACATCTCGCGGCGCGCCCGCTTGGTGCAATTGCTTTGCAGTTGGCGGCCTAGTCTTCAATCGGAAGAGCTTTGCAAGGTTGACGACGAGCACCGCAAGGTACGGTCCGATAGTGACGAAGCTGATCACTCGACCGGCGGATCGGCTCGGATACTGAATTGCTAGGAATCCCAGGGCGACAGTTGTCACGAGTATCGCCACAATAGCGATGTCCAGGCCTTTGCGCTGAAGCCAGGCTGCTCCAATGCCTGCCGACAGCGCGACCGCGAAGAAAAGAATAGTGACGGAGATCGGGCCGAAGGCGCCATAAACCTCGCCGACGAAACCAAGGGGTACCCATGCCCATGGCCAGAGACGCTCGAACGTGTATGGATCGATGTTGAGGAGGCTTGCCGGCAGTGGGTTTAGGTTCGCCAGAATGATCTCAGTAGGCGGGGCTCGCAGGGCGGATTGTTCCGTGAGCGGGAAGGAAGCTGCGATGGAAGAAACTAGCCACTTGAGGCCTGGTACCCAGGTATTCAAATCAAAGGGCTGAGGGACCGAGGGGGACGCGAAGAGCGCGGCCAGCCGTGTCAACCCGTGTTGGGTGCCCCGCGCGACGTAGGTGACAGCGAAGGTTGCCAGCGTCAAATAGGTGAGGCCGGCGCCTTGAGCGAATGCGATCAAAGTCCGTGGGATTGATCTGCTAGTAAGCCAGTACAGAATGCATGCAAGGAGACCTGTCAGAACGAAGCCGACGGCGAGGCGAGTGCCAGCTGCGGAGGTGCAGGCCCACCAAGTGCTTGCAAGGATCCAAGCTGCAACGCGAACAGGGGCGGCGGCCGAAATGGATCCAATAAGGAACGCACTAATGCCGGCCAAGGGTCCGATGAGGCTGAACGTTGTCAAGAACGCCTGGCTGCCGTTTGTGTCCATGTAGTTCTGGCGGAACCAGAGGTTCGTTCCCTGGCCAACGAGCCAGAGGGCGAGAGCGATGACGGAGGCGACTTGCGTAATTGTTCCGAGGCGCGGAGTTCGCAGGATGCGATTGATCGACGCGAACGTGAAGAGCTGTCGTGATGTCATGCCGCCCAAGATCGCAGCAATGCTCGCTCCGAGAGCCGCGCTCGCGAATGCCCCTGTCCCGATGCCGTAGAGGTTAGGATCTGCCGCAATCTGGCCCGGCAAGCCAGCCCCGTTCTGATCTCGAGACCAGTTCCACGCCGTTGCCCCAAGAAAGGCGAAGCTTAAAAAGAAGAGGGACAAGAGGAGGCCGGGTGTAGCTGCCGTCTTGCGTCGTCCGACGATGAAAGAGACGACTAGTGCTACCGTCGCGATGATGATCACCGAGGTTCCCCGCTTCCGTCGTGGGTCGAGGAAACTTCTCCACCACCTGCGCGCGAAGGTTCGCTGAGATCCACGGATGGGGCAAGCGCGGAGAGGAAGATACGGGCAAACGCGTCTGGCGTGTGTTCGAGAATCGCCGGGTGCGCCACCGGCTGCTTGACGGCGACAGACCGTAGCGCCTCCGCGATGGCGGGAGCGGTCGGCTCCACTTGGTGCACGCCGGTCGACCCCGCAACGGATGAGGCCACACCAGCGCGATCGCTGACGACCACAGACAGTCCGCCGGCGAGCGCCTCGTTGACGACCAATCCCCATACTTCCTCGAGGGCCGGGTGTACGAGCGCGTCGTGATCCGCGAAGACGCGCGGAAGCATTGTGCCCGGCAGGTACCCGACGAGATCTACACGGTCACTGAGGTCTAGATTGTCGATGAGTTCTGTTAGCTCAACCTCGAGTGGTCCGGTGCCGACGACCGTGAGCATTGTGTTTTCCAGTCCGGGTTCGCGGATGGCCTTGATCGCTTCACTGATGTTCTTCCGCTCGATCAGTTGGCTGACGACGAGAAGTCGAAGGTTGTCATCGGTTCGAGGGTGACGTGCCCGCTCAAGGTTGGTTTCTGCGTGGATCCTTTGAACATCGACGGCGTTGAATCCGAGATGAATCTTTCCGGGATCGACGCCCTCGTGGAGCAGAGCCTCCTGCGCCGCGACGCCTGGGACCACCACTCCGTCCAGGGAGCGGAAGAACCACCGGCGTGCAGCGGCGAGGGGGCCACCGGTGTTGCGCTGGGTCAAGAGGTGAGACTCGTAGAAGCCGATGCGGCGGGCACCCGCTTTGCGGGCCGCCCGCGCAACAGTCCAGTATGCCGGCGAGTCCCATCCTCCGATGAGGACGCCGTCCACGTCCTTGAGTGGCTTCCTACCGAGCCATCCGGCGATGTAGTGCCGAGCTTCGCCACGATGGATGGCGTAGGTGGGAAGTGTTCGCACAGAAAAGTTGAACTCTCGCCCACGAACCTCCCAGTCGGCGCCACGGTTGTTGCGATCTCGATGCAGCTTCTGGTCGGACTCGAGGAGCCAGATCTCGAGGTTTACCTGCTCGGCGAGTGCCTCCCAGACCGGGATGCGGTACGGGGCCGCCTGGTTCGTGACCCAAACGATCGACGGCCGATTCTCGCGCTCGAGGGCGGCGACGTAGTGGTCGTAGATACCGTCGATTGCCGCTCGGATCCCGAACTCACCTGCGATGAGAGCTCGGCCGTTCCTGACCTGCTGCTCACGCGCGGCTGCGTTGGTCAAGAGGTGCGCGACGCGTGCTGCGAGGTCGGCCGGGCTTCCGTCTGATACGGACGCTGCCTCAGCGGCGTCGAGGCGCTCGGCGATTCCGCAGTCGTTCGTCAATACGACCGCGGTTCCGGCCGCGAGTGCTTCCAGAACGCTGACGGGAAAGACCTCTCCGTGACTCGGTAGGACGTACACATCCGCTCGGGCGGTGCGCGCAGCGCCGTCTCCCGGGCTGACAGCGCCTTCGTAGGTGAGGGGAACGTGGGGGTTCGCCTGGAGGAACCGCTCGAGCTCTGCGAGGTCGCCCTCGTCCGGCCCCACGACCGAGAATCGAGCGTCCACACCTTGCCCAGCGAGGACCGCCGCCATCTCGGCAAATGCGAGGACGCGCTTCCGAGGGTGGAGGCGGGCAAGGAACAGAACCTCGGGGCGTGCTGCGTCGTCTCGGTCTGGGCGCTCGAACAGGGCGAGACCGTTACCCACGGTCCTCACTCGCGCAGCTGGCTCGACATGGTGGATCCCAGACGCTTCGGCTTCGGTGAGGACGAGGACCGCTGCAGCCGATCGGAGCAGCGGCCTTGTGACCGTGCGGTCGAGGACGCGCGCCAACGGTCCTCGGTTCGGCATGATCATGCCGTGCGTCTGGAGGAAGTAGGGGAGCCCGAGCTGCCGAGCTCGCGATGCGAGCTCGAGGTCGAGCGCATGACGCCCGGCGTGCACGTGCACGACGTCGATCTGATGACGGTTCTGGTCGAGCCACTTGAGCAACGAAGGCGCGCGCACGCCGCTGAAGCCGGTCCCCGGGATGCGTCGACCTCGGGCGAGGACGACTCGGACGCCAGGGATGGTGAGCTCGAGTTTTGCGTCCCACGCGGCGAGCAGGGTCACGTCATGACCGCGGCGCGCGAGTTCGCGACATTGAGCGATGGCGACGGCGAGTGGTCCGCCGAACGCGCCGTCCTCGGACGCGAGGGTGACGGTCTGGACGATTCTCACGCGTCGCTTCCGTTCTTGAATCGAGCTCCGGTCACGACGGCAGGGTTGCCAGCAGCGACTGCGCCCGCCGGGATGTGTCCCTGGACGAGTGACATGGGGCGCACGAGCGCGGACTCGCCGATCCGCGAACCGCCGAGGACCATGCAACGAGAAGTGATCCAAGCGCCGGCTTCGATGTGGATCGGCCGGGTGACGAGGGCCATGTCGCGCTTGTGTCGGTGGCTGCCGGTCGTGAGGAAAGTCTCCTGAGAGATCACGACGTCGTGCCCGACGTAGATGTGGTCTTGATTGTGGAACCAGACACCCTCGCCGATCCAGCTGTCGTCCTCGATGTGCAACTTCCACGGGAAGCGAACTCGGGTCCTGGGCCGGAAGATCACGCCGCTGCCGATCTGAGCCCCGAAGGCTCGGAGGACCCTGACTCGCAGGCCGGACGAGATCTGCCAGGGGTTGGTCACGAAGAGGAGTTCAGCGACGCCCCAGAGGTAGACGACCGCTCGCGAGCGTCCCCATGCGGTTCGCTCGCCCGGAGCGTCCTTCAACTTGATGACATGCGTCACGTCGGTTGCCATGAGTCCCCGATCCCCTCTGCCTGCGAGGAGCGACCTCGTGTGCTCACATCTTAGAGTGACGCGACCTCGTCTTCGAAGCGTCAACGAGCGACTCCAGGGCTCCGGCGTACTGGTCGACCATGTGACTGAGCGAGAACGCGTCGAGCCGCTTGCCGATCGCGGCCGACAGCTGACCGACCTGCTCGGAGTCATCCGCGAGCGCGACGAGGGTCGCTGCGAGCGCGGTCGCGGTCGGTTCGCATTCGATGCTGTCCACGCCCGGAGTCAGGTACTCGTACTCGGGCCCGTGTCGGGCGCCGGAAGTCGTCACGATCGGCAGCTCCATCGCCATGCTCTCGACGGCGATCAGCCCCACTCGACCGGGATTGAGAAGCGCTGTGGCCACGCGCGCGAACTCTGCCTTGGCATCGTTGCCGACGTAGCCGACCAACCGGACCTGGCCCCGCTCCACGGCCTCGCTGAAGGCCGGTTCGAGTTCGCCTCGGCCGCCGACGATGAGCTGGATCTCGGGGCGCGATGCCCACAGCACATCTAGTGCTCCGACGACGAGATCGATGCGCTTGCTCGCGTCCAGGCCTCCGATCATCGCGAAGACGGGACCGCTGCTGAGTCCGAGACGCGCTCGCACCGTTGACGGATCGTCCGCTTTCGCCCGGTCGATCGCTTGGGAGAGGGCGGTCAGGTCGACCGTGTTGTGCAACGACGTCACGTGTGCTGCGTCCACTCCCCAGTCCTTCGCCAGAGCGGCTCCGGTATCGGTGTAGGCGAGGACGTGCGTCGCTGCTCGCGTCTGCCATCGACGAAGCGCTCGGGTCAGTCGGCTGTCCGGGGCTGTGAAGGCCTCGACGTGGCCCCAGACGCCGACTGGTCGCCGACACTGCAGGAGCGCTCCGTACGTAGCGGAAGCGCCTGCAGCGAGTTCAGCAACGACGACGTCTGCGTCTTTCCAGGCGGGACGAGCGTTGACGAGTCGGAGCCGAGCAGGACCGAGTTTCACGATCCTCGTTCGCAGTCGGCGCTCGCTGACGCCCGGGATGCGGGCCCCGTCTCGTCGCTTCGCTTGAGCGTCAGTCGGCTGTCCCGCGGCGATGACCAACTCGTGCCCTTGCTCTGCCAGGCGTTCTGCGAGGGCTGAGAAGAAGGGCGCGCGGTACGAGGGCACGTACGGCTGCATGATGACAATCCGAGCCACGGCGCTCGCCCCCTGATCCTTGGTTGTTGCTCAGGTTAGTCGCGGCGCGACCCGTTCGGGTGGCATTGCTCGAATCGGCTGTTCGTCGTCGCGTCGCCGCCTGGAGGCATAGCGACTGTTATGTTCACTCGGTGACGACGCCCTTGTCGGTTCTGCTGATCGGCATGAACTACACCCCCGAGACCACTGGGATCGCGCCGTACTCGGCAGGTCTGGCCGAAGAGCTCGCGCGCCGCGGCTTCCGCGTGCGTGCCTTGACTGCGCACCCCCACTATCCGCAGTGGCGCTTCGACGGCGAGCCGCCCCGTCGGTCTCGTGAGTCGCGTGCTGGTGTGGTCGTCGAGCGGTTCCGTCACCGTCTTCCCTCGAAGCCGGGCGGGCTGGCGCGTGCAGCGTCGGAAATCTCGTTCGGACTCGCGTCGTCGCTGACTCGGCTTGGCCGGCCAGACGCCATCGTGCTCGTGTCGCCCGCACTCTTGTCCAGTGCGATCGCGTTCCTCCGTGCGCGGCTCAGCGGACGGGCTCCTGTCGTCGTCTGGGTCCAGGACCTCTACTCCCTCGGCCTGCGGGAGCTCAGCGAACGACCGGGTCGCCTTGCGCAGGCGGTGGCGGCGCTCGAAGGATGGTTGCTCAGGAGAGCGGACGCGGTCGTTGTGATCCACGAGCGTTTCCGTGACACGGTCGTCCACGAGCTTGGTGTCGCTCCGAGTGCGGTGACAGTCGTGCGCAACTGGTCGCACCTCGAGGATGGCGAGCCCGTTGATCGGGCGGCGGCACGAGCGGAACTCGGCTGGACCGACGACGAATTCGTCGTTCTCCACGCCGGGAACATGGGGGTCAAGCAGGGGCTCGAGAACGTCGTCGAGTCGGCGAAGCTCGCTGTCGCACATGGCAGCCGCATCCGTTTCGTGCTCCTCGGCGATGGGAACCAACGCCGCGAGCTCGAGCGGGCCGCCGTAGATGCGCCCGCGTTGCAGATGCTCGGCTCGCTCCCTGATGCTGAGTTCCGCCGCGCCCTCGCGGCCGCAGATGCGCTGCTCGTCAACGAGAAGCCAGGCGTCGCCGGGATGGCGGTCCCGAGCAAGCTCACCTCCTACTTCAGCACCGGCCTTCCCGTCCTGGCAGCGACGGACGCGGGGAGCGTCACCGAGAGCGAAGTGCTCCTTTCCGGCGGTGGCGTCTCCGTCGCGGCTGGCGACCCGCGGGCGCTGCTCGAGGCTGCGGAGGCACTCTCGAGCGACCCGGAGCGGGCTGCAGAGCTAGGCCTCGCCGGTCAGCGCTTCCGTCGGGAACGCTTGTCCAGCCACGCCTCGTTCAACACTTATGCTCAACTTCTGCAGGGGCTGACGCGGGGACGTCGGACTGCTACCTCCACGGGATCGGGAAACGATTGACCAAGCGCGCACTCATCACGGGCATCACCGGGCAGGACGGCTCGTACCTGGCCGAATTGCTCCTTCGGAAGGGGTACGAGGTGCACGGGGTCATCCGCCGCGCTTCGACCTTCAACACGTCGCGGATCGATCACCTGTACGTCGACCCGCACAACCCTGAGGCGAAGCTCTTCCTGCACTACGGCGACCTCGGTGACGGCGCACGGCTCGTCAGCCTGCTCGGTGAGCTGAAGCCGGACGAGGTCTACAACCTCGCCGCTCAGTCCCACGTGCGTGTCTCGTTCGACGAGCCGGAGCACACCGGAGACGTCACGGGCGTCGGCTCGATGCGCATGCTCGAGGCCGTCCGGATGTCGGGCATCCACACGCGCTTCTACCAGGCGTCGTCGTCCGAGATGTTCGGCGCGACCCCGCCGCCGCAGAACGAGGAGACGCCGTTCTGGCCGCGCTCCCCGTACGGCGCCGCGAAGGTCTACAGCTACTGGGTGACCCGGAACTACCGCGAGGCGTACGGCATGTTCGCCGT
Organism: Curtobacterium citreum; assembly: GCF_006715175.1. Taxonomy (NCBI): domain Bacteria; kingdom Bacillati; phylum Actinomycetota; class Actinomycetes; order Micrococcales; family Microbacteriaceae; genus Curtobacterium; species Curtobacterium citreum. The sequence continues at coordinate 746,591 of NZ_VFMQ01000001.1, forward strand.
CAACGGCATCCTGTTCAACCATGAGTCTCCGCGCCGCGGCGAGACGTTCGTCACCCGCAAGATCACCCGGGCGGTCGCTCGGATCAAGGCCGGGCTCGAGGATCACGTGTACCTCGGCAACCTGGACTCGGTGCGCGACTGGGGCTACGCCGCGGAGTACGTCGAAGGCATGTGGCGGATGCTGCAGGTCGACGAGCCGGACGACTTCGTCCTCGCCACCGGGGGCAACTTCACCGTGAAGGACTTCCTGTCGACGGCGTTCTCGCACGCCGGGCTGAACTGGGAGGACCACGTCCGGTTCGACGAGCGCTACCTGCGCCCGAGCGAGGTGGACGCCCTCGTCGGGGACGCGTCGAAGGCCAAGGAGAAGCTCGGCTGGGAGGCCACGGTCGACACGGCTGAGCTGGCTCGCATCATGGTCGACGCCGACATCGAGGCGCTCGATCATGAGGGCCGACCGTGGATCGACACCGTGAAGCTCGCGAGCTGGGAGTCGTGATGGCCGAGCCCTCGTTCACCCCTGGACCGCTCGATCGCTCCGACCGCGTCTACATCGCCGGCCACCGCGGGCTCGTGGGCTCCGCGGTCAAGCGGAAGTTCGAGGCCGAGGGATTCACCGACCTCGTCAGCCGGACGTCCGCCGAGCTGGACCTGAAGGACCGCGCGGCGGTCTTCGACTTCTTCGCACAGGAGCGTCCGAAGCACGTCGTGCTGGCGGCTGCGAAGGTCGGCGGTATCCTCGCGAACAACACCTACCCGCACGACTTCCTCAGCGAGAATCTGCAGATCCAGGTGAACGTCATGGACGCTGCGGTCGAGCACGGTGTCGAGCGCCTGGTGTTCCTCGGGTCGTCGTGCATCTACCCGAAGCTCGCCGAGCAGCCGATCCACGAGGACGCCCTGCTGACCGGCCATCTCGAGCCGACGAACGACGCGTACGCGATCGCGAAGATCGCGGGGATCCTGCAGGTGCAGGCCGTACGCCGACAGCACGGGTTGCCGTGGATCTCGGCGATGCCGACGAACCTGTACGGGCCCGGCGACAACTTCTCGCCGACGGGGTCGCACGTCCTGCCCGCACTGATCCGTCGCTACGACGAAGCGGTCCGGGACGGCGTGGACCGGGTGGAGAACTGGGGCACCGGGACACCGCGCCGCGAGTTCCTGCACGTCGATGACATGGCCGCCGCGGTGTTCCACCTGATCGAGCACTACGACGGCCCCGACCAGGTCAACGTCGGCACCGGATCGGACGTGACGATCCGCGAGATCGCCGAGACCATCGCGAAGGTCGTCGGCTTCGAGGGGGAGACCGTCTGGGACACGTCGAAGCCCGATGGCACGCCGCAGAAGCTGCTCGACGTGTCGAAGCTCGCCGAGGCGGGATGGACCGCGCAGATCGGGCTCGAGGACGGCCTGCGCAGCACGATCGACTGGTTCCACGAGAACGCCGACTCGATCCGTCAGTGACGGGCGCCGGACATGAGGGACCGTAGGATTGCCCTCATGTCCGACCTGCCCGAGTCGCGACGCACTGCTGTACGCCGGGGGAACAGGGCCCGGACCGTGCTGTGGATCGTCTTGGCCATCGTCCTACTCGTCATCCTCGCCGTCGCCTGGGTGGGGGTGCGGGGTGTGCTCGCGAAGGGACACCTCGAGAACGCCGTCGCCGACGTCCAGACGCTCCGGACGCAGCTGACCGGTGGCGACACCGCGAGCGCGGAGAAGACGGCCGCGCACCTGGAGGACGAAGCCGGCGCGGCCCGCTCGTTGACCGGCGACCCGATCTGGCGTGCTTCGGAGCACGTCCCGTTCTTCGGTACCAACCTGCGTGCGGTCCGTCAGATTGCCGGCGTTGTCGACGACGTGTCGCAAGGTGCGGTCAGCCCGGTCGCGAGCGTCGTCGACAAGCTCGGCACGGACTTGTTCGAGCCGAAGAACGGCAAGGTCGACCTGCAGCCCCTCGTGCAGGCGCAGGCACCGGTCGCCAAGGCGACCGCGACGATCGACGAGGCCGTCAAGGACGCCGACGCGATCGACACCGTGAACACCCTGTCGCCGGTGACGTCCGCGGTCAACCAACTCCGGAACGCCTTGACGTCTGTGCACGGGCAGGTCGACACCGCGAACCGCGTCGTGCAGCTCGCCCCGGCGATGCTCGGCGCCGACGGCGACCGGCAGTACCTGCTGCTCTTCCAGAACAACGCCGAGCTGCGCGCCGGTGGCGGTATTCCCGGCGCCGTGGCGCTCCTCAACGTGAACGACGGCTCCGTCGCGTTCGGGGAGCAGCGCTCGGGCTCCTCGTTCGGGCCCTACCCCGAGTCGGTCCTCCCGCTCGACGACGGCACGAAGGCGCTGTACGGCGACATCACCGGGCAGTACATGCAGGACGTGACGCTCACCCCGCGCTTCGACGTCTCCGGCAAGCTCGCCCAGGCGATGTGGCAGCGCGAGACCGGGCAGCACGTGAACGGTGTCATCGCCATCGACCCGGTGACCCTCGGCTACCTCCTCAAGGCCACCGGCCCCGTTCAGCTCGCGACCGGTGACACGCTCACGTCCGACAACGCCGTCAAGCTGCTCCTGAGCGAGGCGTACGCGAAGTACTCCGACCCGAAGGTGCAGGACGCGTTCTTCGCCTCGGCGGCCAGCGCGGTGTTCGAGAAGGTCTCGAGCGGCGGGTTCGACGCGAAGCAGTTCGTCGCCGCGCTGACGCAGTCCGCGGGGGAGGGACGACTCCGCCTCTGGAGCACCGACGCGTCCGAGGAGCAGCTCATCGACGGCACGGCCGTCGCCGGGGCGCTGCCGACCGCTGACCAGGAGACCCGGCAGTTCGGCGTCTACCTGAACGACGGCACCGGCTCGAAGATGGACTACTACCTGCAGAAGACGATCTCGGTCGGATCCTCGGTCTGCCGGAAGGACGGCCTGCCGACCTCTGCGGTCGAGGTCACGATCAAGAACACCGCACCGGCCGACGCGGCGACGAGCCTGCCGGAGTACGTGACCGGCGGTGGCGCGTTCGGCACCGAGCCCGGGAAGATCAAGACGCTCATCGCGGTCTACGCGCCGCAGAACGCGATCTTCCTCGGCGCCTCGCAGAACGGTAAGGCTGTCGGCGTGCAGACGGCGACCGACGACGGCCACCCGGTCGCGCAGCTGCGGACCGTCCTGGCGCCGGGCGAGAGCGCGACGTTCCGGGTCGCCTTCCTCGGGCAGGCCAAGAACGCGAAGGCCGGCACCGAGGTGCTGTCCACCCCGGGTCTGGAGCAGACGAAGGCCCTGCCGCTGCGGTTCGACTGCGCCGCCCCAGTCCCGCAGGGCTGACCGCGAACGATAGACCCGAGTACGTCCTGACAAGGTGATGGACCATCGTGTTGCTCCGGGAAACGCGGTCTCAGCTACCCCCAGATCGAGGGGATCTGCGGCAAGCTGAGCGCCCTCGACGCGCGCTCACTGCCCTCACAGGGGTACAGATCAGCCGCGCTGGGAACGAGTGAACGCGGCTCTGAACTGGGATTTTCTCCACGTGTGAACTCCGCGTTACGCAAGGCTGACCGCTCGATGAAGCGCCTGCACGAGATGTCGTCTGGAGAAAGTTACGGATCCGGTGGCAACAAGCTGGGGATTCCCGCTAGATTGAGGGAACTTCGCCATAGCAACCGCGTGCACCACGTGGCTTGCGAGCGGTGCACGGGCTCTGGGTGTCAGGGTCTGAAGGATCAGATCACTAGGGGAAACACTTCTATGAAGAAGCTCATCGCCGCTGCCGTCCTCGCGGGCGCAGCTTTCATCGCCATCCCGACCGCGGCCAACGCTGCTGGGTACACGCCGGACTCCGACGTGTCGGTCTCGGGTAGCTACACCGCCGGGGGCACGGCGACGGTCGCCTTCACGCCGGGCGCCTTCCAGGACAACGAGTCGGTCCGCGTGCAGGTCACCGGTGCCGGTGCGGTCACGCTCGGCGCCCTGCCGACCACGACCGTCTCGAAGGACTACACCGCGAACGCCGACGGCTCGCTGACCGTGCGCGTCACGTTCCCGGCCGGTGGCTCGGGCACGTACAACCTGACCGCGACGGGCGCGACCTCCGGCGTGACCGGCTTCGCGACCTTCACGATCGCCCCGGCCGGCGCGACCTCGGTCGCCGCCAACGGCAACACCGGCACCCCCGGTGAGCTCGCCTTCACGGGTGGCACCATCTCCACGCTCGGCCTCTGGGCTGCCGGTGGCGCCATCGTCCTCGGTGGTGGCCTGCTGGTCGTCCGCAAGTCGGTCCGTCGCCAGCGCGAGACCGTCTGAGCCTCGCTCGACTGACAGAACCCCCCGGCACCTCGGTGCCGGGGGGTTCTTCTCGTCGCGGGACGAGTGGTCTTCAGGCGACGAGCAACGCGACCGCCACGACGGCGACCACCGCCAGCGGCGCGGCGATCCACAACCACCACGGGAACATCGACGGCGGTCGGTAGGGGCGGCGTTCGGGTCGGGCCATGCGCTGACGGTAGGTCACGAATGTTTCCGGCAGGGGCGCGCTCTGCGCTTCTTCAGCCGCAAGTGCCGAAGTCGGACAGCATGCCGAGTGCAACAAGGCCGCAGGCGGTCAGTACCGGCCGCGGCGACGAGCGACGGCGAGGAGCGCGAGCGCGAAGGCGCCGAGGACCACGAGCGCCACGCCCACCCACACCGAGCCGGGATCGGTGACGAGGATGAAGAACCCGAACAGGGTGATGATGCTCGCGGTGATCGTCCGGGACGCCATCAAGGAGCGCCATACGGGGTCGCCGCGTCGGGTCATGCTGCCGACGTTACGCGCGCCCCTGGCAGGGACACGGAGATGCCTCAGCTCCGCCGCGCCCGCCCCAGCACCACGACCCCCAGCAGCACCCCGAGCACGGCCCCCGAGGTGTTCGCGAGCACGTCGTCCACCGACGCGAACCGTGCCGGCAGGAACAGCGCCTGCGTCGTCTCGATCGCGCAGCTCACCAGGAAGCCGCCGAGCATCCCCACCCACCACCGACGTGCGCCGAGCAGGAGCACGGCCAGGAACCCGAACGGCGCGAAGAACACCACGTTCGCCGTGAACTCGACCGCGCTGTACCCGAGCCACGACGGCGCCCCGAGCCGCTGCCCGGCCGCGATGGCCCGCACCAGCCACGGGTGGATCCCGCCGTCGACCGGCGTCCCCCACGTCGCCACGAGCACGACGAGCAGCCCGTAGGCCCCCGCGATCGTCCACGCCACCCGCTTGCTCCGCACCGAGGCGTGCGCCGCCCGCGCCCGCGCGTGCACCGCCGCGTCGAGCAGGCTGCCGATCAGCACCCCGACCAGTCCGGCGGTCGCGACGTCCCGGAAGCGGTCCCACCGTCCGTCGGTGTGCACCGCCGCGGCCGCGGCGAGCACCAGGACGATCAGGCAGCTCACGACCGCGCGCTGCCGCACCCCACCCGGCCTGGAGGCGCGACCCACCACCGCGAGCAGCACCGGCACCGGGACGGTCACCACCGTCACGACCATCGCCATCGCGAAGCCCGGGTCGACGTCGAGGGTGCCGTGCCCGACGGCGCGCAGCGCCGCGAGGGCCCGTCCCAGGGCGGTCCGCAGCCCGTCCGCGGTGCCCGGCACGAGCATCAGGGCGACCAGCAGCCCGACCGCCGCCCACAGCACGATCCGCACGACGGTCGTCCTGCTCGCGGTGGTCACGGGAACCGACCGTACTGTGCCGTGCCTCCCGGCCGGTGGCGACCGTCCGACGGCGGCGACGTCCCCCGGGAAGTCGTTCATCCGCGAAACGAGTACCCCGTTTCGGACCTGTACCCCGTTCCGGTGTCCCCCAACCCCGGAATTCCGGGGGTGCTCGATCGATCGCATTGGCGCGAACCGTGAATCGGCGGGCATCGCTGGCGGGGCCGGTGGTCGGCCCCGTAGGTTTCTGGTGTCAGCAGATGTACCCCGGATCGCGAAGGAGAGCGACAATGAGCATCACCGTCAACACCGACAGCCGAGCCGAGGTCACGCTCGACACCGAGACCGTCGACGTCATCGCGATCCTCGAAGCGGAAGCCGAGCACGCCGGTCGTGCCGCCCGTGCCAAGACCACCTGGACCCAGGAAGACGACGGCGAGTGGATCGCCAACTACGGCGGCTACTTCGGCGGCACCGTCGACAAGCGCGACGGTCGCTACGTGGCCTCCGACACGTTCGGACTGGTCGTCGGCGACTTCTCGACGCTCGAGGACGCCCAGGCCAAGCTCGCCGACCAGCTGCACGTCATGTTGCCGGCAGTCATCCGGCCGATCGACTAGTGCCCGGCGACCATCCCGGCCCGTCGTCGGACGGGCCCCGCGACACCAGCGCACCGCACAACACCACACTGCACGGTTCCACCAGCACCACCATCACGAGGAGCACCACCATGAGCACGAGCGTCACCAGCAGCCACCAGGCCGAGGTGACCGTGGACACGGCGACCATCGAGGTCATCACCGGCATCGCTGCCGGGGTCGTGTCACCCGATGCGCCGGCCCGCGCGCACGTCGTCTGGTCCGAAGCCGACACGGGGCTCTGGGCGGCGAACTACGGCGGGTACTACGGGGGAGTGGTCGACCAGCAGGGCGCGCACTTCTTCGTCTCGGACACCTACGGGCAGTACGTCGGGGACTTCCGGTCCCTGCACGAAGCCCAGGACCGTCTGGCGGAGCGGCTCCACGAGCTGCTGCCGGACGTGCGGCGGACGCTCGACTGAGCTGATCCGCACGCAACGGCGAAGGGCCGGGACACCATCTGGTGTCCCGGCCCTTCGTCGTTGCTGGTTGCTTCTTGCTGGCTGCTTCTTGGTGGCCGGTGGCCGGTGGCCGGTGGCCGCCGGTCAGCGCTCCTGTGCGGTACGACGGCGGTGCAGCAGGACCAGGCCCAGGCCGATCGCCATCAGGACGAACGAGGCACCGAGGCCGGGCCACAGCACGTCGCTGCCCGTGAAGGCCAGGCGGTCGCCGCTCGGGGTGGTGACGATGATGCCGCCGCCCTTCGCCGGGTTCTGCGTGATGCCGGGCACGACCGGGATCGTGACCGAGACCGTCGCGGTGGCGCGGCTGCCGTCCTCGCCGGCGACCGAGTACCGGATCGTCGCGGTGCCGGCGTAGCCGTCGACCGGGGTGAAGGTGACCGTGCCCGAGGGCTGGACCGTGAAGGTACCCTCGCCGGCGATCGTCACCGTGTCGACGAGCTTGCCGGTCTTCGGGTCGACCAGGCGGACCGACTCGGGGTCGATCGGCGCGGTGCCGGGGCCGTCGTTGCCGAGGACGTCGACGACGGTCGCGGTGCCGGGCTCGCCGTCACGGTGGTCCGCCTTCGCGGTCGGCGGGGTGCCGACGACGACGGTCATGACGGCGTCGCTCGTGTGGCCGTCGGTGTCCGTGATCCGGTAGTCCCCCTTCGTCGGACCGGAGAACCCCGGTTCCGGCGTGAAGGTCACGGTCCCGTCCGCGTCGTTCACCGACCAGACACCGTTCCGAGGCACCGCGATGCGGGACACCGAGGCACCGGAGCCGTCGATCAGTCGGACGGTGGACCGGACAATCGGCGTCGCGGCGTTCCCGGCGTCGTCGTTGCTCAGGACCGACATGGTCACCGGGGTGTCCATCGCGGTGCGCGCCCAGTCGTCGTGCGCGGCGGGCGCGACCGAGGTGACCGTGACGGTGATCGTCGCAGCAGCGGTCACCCCGCCCGTGTCGGCGACCCGGTAGGTCACCGGTTCGGCAGCGCCGCTGAAGCCCTGCGCCGGAGCGAACGTCACCTTCCCGGTGGTCGAGTCGACGGTGTACGTGCCCTGGCCGGCGACGGTGAGCTGCTTGCCGTCCGTGCTGACCGTGGCGCCGTTCGGCTGGCCCGTCGCCGGGAAGACCACGCTGGCGGGGTCGAGCGGCGTGCCGCCCGCGACGCCCGGGCCGTCGTTGCGCAGGACCGTGATCGACACCGGGGTGTTCTGCTCGGTCGTCGCGGTGTCGTCCTTCGCCGCCGGGCCGACCGGGGTGACCGTGGCGGTGATCGTCGCGGTCGTCGCGGTGCCGTCGGTGTCGGCGACCTGGTAGGTCACCGGCGTCGCGGTCCCGCGGAAGGTCGGCTCGGGCGTGAAGGTGACCTTCCCGGACTCCGGGTCGATCGCGTACGTGCCCTGACCCGGGACGGTGAGCTGCTTCGCGCTCTCGGTGCCGACGGCGCCCGCGGGCTGACCGGCAGCCGGGAAGACGACGCTCTTCGGGTCGAGCGGGGTCGCCGCGTTGCCGCCGTGGTCGTTGCCGAGCACGTCGATCGTCGCGGAGTCGCCCTGCGCGAGCGTGGCGGTGTCCGGCTCGGCGGTCGGCGAGACCGCGGTGACCGTGGTGGTCAGCTGACCGGTCGACGTCTGCCCGCCGGTGTCGCTCACCTGGTAGGTCACCGGGGTGGTGGTGCCGGAGAACCCGGGCGCCGGGGTGAACGTGACCACGCCGGTCTTCGGGTCGACGGTGTACGCGCCCTCACCGGGGACGGTGAGCTGCTTGCCGTCGTCCGACACCGTGGCGCCGGTCGGCTGGCCGTCCTTCGGGAAGACGACGCTCGTCGGGTCGACGGGCGTGCCGCTCTTGACGCCGGGGCTCGCGGCACCGGCGACGTCGAAGGTCGCCGGGGTGTTCTGCGACGTGGTCGCGGTGGTGTCCTTCGCGACCTTCGGGCCGACCGGCTTCGCCGTCACGGTGATCGTCGCCGTGGCCGTCGTGCCGTCGGTGTCCGCGACCTGGTACGTCACCGGGGTGGCGGTGCCGCGGAACGTGGCCTCGGGCGTGAAGGTGACCTTCCCGGTGCTCGGGTCGATCGTGTACGTGCCCTCACCGGGGACGGTCAGCTGCTTGCCGTCCGTGCTCGTCGTGCCCGTCTTGGTGCTGGGGAACGTCACGGTGGTGGGGTCGAGCGGGGTCTGGGCGTTGCCGGCGGTGTCGTTCGCCAGGACGTCGACGGTGGTCGCGCTGCCCTGGTCGGTCGTCGCGGTGTCGTCCTTCGCGGTCGGGCTGACGGCGCTGACGGTGACGCTGATCGTCGCGGTGTCCGTCGCCTTCCCGGTGTCGGCGACCTGGTACGTCACCGGCGTGGTGGTGCCGGTGAAGCCCTGCGCCGGGGTGACCGTGACCTTGCCGGTGGTCGGGTCGATCGTGTACGTGGCCTCGCCGGGGACGGTGAGCTGCTTGCCGTCCGGGGACACGATCGCACCGTTCGGCTGGCCGGAGGTCGGGAAGACCACGCTGATCGGGTCGACCGGGGTGCCGTTCGCGACGCCGGGCTGGTCGTTCGCGGTGACGTCGACGACGACCGGGGCGTTCTGCTCGGTCGTCGCGCTGTCGTCCTGCGCCGCGGGGCCGACCGGGGTGACCGTCGCGGTCATCGTCGCCGACGCGGTGTGGCCGTCGACGTCGGCGACCCGGTAGGTCACGGGCGTCGCGGTACCGCGGAAGGTCGGCTCGGGGGTGAAGGTGACCTTGCCGGACTTCGGGTCGATGGCGTACGAGCCCTCGCCCGGGACGGTGAGCTGCTTCGTGCCGTTGCCGGGGAACGTCACGGTGGTGGGGTCGAGCGGGGTCGCTGCGTTGCCCGGGGTGTCGTTGCCCAGGACGTCGACCGTCGCCGTGTCGCCCTGCGCCAGCGTGACGGTGTCGTCCTTCGCGGTCGGGGTGACGGCCGTGACGGTGACGGTCAGCGTGCCGGTGCCGGTCGCGCCGCCGGTGTCACCGACCTGGTAGGTGACCGGGGTGGTGGTGCCGGTGAAGCCCTGCGCCGGGGTGAACGTGATCTTCCCGGTGGTGGGGTCGGCGGTGTACGTGCCCTGGCCCGGGACGGTCAGCTGGCGGCCGTCGGTGCTCGTCGTGGCGCCAGCCGGCTGGCCCGTGGTCGGGAAGGTGACGGTCGTCGGGTCGACGGGGGTCCCGCCCTGCACACCCGGGGCGGCGTCGCGGACGACGTCGACCGTGGTCGGGGCGTTCTGCTGGGTCGTGGCGGTCTCGTTCTTCGCCGTCGGACCGACCGCGGCGACCTGCACGGTGATCGTCGCCGTGGACGTCGCGCCGTCGGCGTCGGCGACCTGGTACGACACGGGCGAGGTGGTGCCGCGGAACGCGGGGTCCGGGGTGAACGTGACCTTGCCGGTGCTCTGGTCGATCGTGTACGTGCCCTCGCCGGGGACCGTCAGCTGCTTGCCGTCGGTGCTCACGGTGGCGCCCTTCGGCTGACCGGAGGTCGGGAAGACGACGCTCGAGGCGACGGTGCCGCCCTGGTCGTTCGCCAGGACGTCGACCGTCACGGCCGTGCCCTGCGTGGTCTTCGCGGTGTCGGGCTGCGCGTTCCCCTTGTACGTCACGGCGATCTGGCCGGAGGTCTGGTTGCCTCGGGTGTCGTCGACCGTGTAGGTGACCGGGGTCGGGTTCTTCGTCGAGCCGCTCTCCGGCGTGAAGGTGACCTTGCCGGACTGCGGGTCGACGGTCCAGGTGCCCTCACCGGGGACGGTGAGCTGCTTGCCGCCGTTCGACACGGTCGAGTCCGGCGTGTTCGGGGTCAGCGTGACGGTGGTCGGGTCGATGGAGCCCTGCGAGCCGGCGAGGGGGTCGACGGTCACCGGCTGGCCGGGGGTGTTGCCCGTCGACGAGGTGTTCGTCACGGACGGCTTGAGCGGGTTCGAGAACACGCACTGCACGTCGCCGCCGCCGGCGGGGACGGTGAACGGCGCCGAGGTGCCCGTGCCCTGTGCGACGACCGAGCCGTCGACCAGGTTGATGCACTTGTACGTCGTGTCGTACGCGTTCGGGTCGGTCGTGGTGTTCCCCGGGGTCTGGTCGACCGTGTAGCTCTGCCCGGGCAGCAGGATGATCGGGCCCACCGTGACGGTGTCCTTGCCGGTCGACGTCGTCGCGCTCACCGGGGTCGGGATGTCACCGCCGCTGATGGTCGTCGTGAGCTGGTCGCTCGGCTTCGCGCGACCGTCGGTGAAGCCGCCCTGCGACTGGCCGGTCGACGGCACTGCGTTCGACGCCATGTCGGTGATCGAGACGCCGACGGTCTTGGTGTCGACGGTCTTGCCGTTCACCGGGTTGACCTTGAGGAACGAGTTCGTCCCGTTGCCCGCGATGTACAGGTAGCCGTCGTCACCGAAGGCCAGCGAGTTCAGGATCGGGGTGTTGCTGATCAGCGGACCGACCGCGGTCGCCGTCGTGTTGCCACCGCCGAGGTCGGATGCGTTGACGCGGTAGAGCTGCGCGGTGTTCGAGTTGTTGTTCGCGCCCGAGCTGGACACGAAGTACAGGTTGCCCTGCCGGTCGAACGCCAGGTCGCCGCTGCCGCCGGGTGCTCCCGCCGCGGAGACGGTGACCGGGGTGGTGGAGATCTTGTTCGTCGCCGGGTCGTACGAGTCGAAGAGGAACTTGCCGTTGGTCTGCCCGCCGAAGAAGAACAGCTGCGTCTTCGGATTGACGCCACCCATGGTGGTTCCGACGGTCGCGCCCGTGGAGCGCTGTGTCGACTCCCAGGTGTTCGTCGACGCGGTGTACTCGCGGACCGTCGCACTGTCGGTCATGTAGAGCTTGTCGCCGTCGGCGGAGATGCCGAGCTGGTTGAAGCTGCCGTTGTTCGCCGGACCGGTGGGGGCGGTCAGGACGGTCGTCGCCGCCCCGGTCGTCCGGTCGATCGTCACGACGTTCGACGACGAGCTCTGGACGGCGTAGAGCTTCGACGCGTCGAAGGCCGGGGCCGCGAACGCGGCGTGCGGCAACAGGAGCGCGGCGCTCCCTGCGACGAGTGTCGTTGCGACGGATCCGGCGACCAGCCGGAGGGTTCGACGGCGCGGTCGAGCGCGGTGCAATGAGGGCACGGGTGTCCTTCGGGAAGAGCGGTCGTGTCGGGTACACGGCCGTTGATCACGATATTGGGGACACCGGTTCCCAGCTGCGACTCAGACGGGGGGTTCTTTGTCCCCAAAGAGGGGGACCGGTTCGTCCGCTCGGTCGGCTCGGCGCACGGGGTCGATGAGCTGCGGGCCCTGGTTCCGCACGTTGTTGACCGCCCGCGAGACCTCGTACTGCTCGAGCCCCGCCGCGACTGCGAGCGACTCGTGGTCGAGCAGTGCGAGCAGGTCGTCCGTGCCCAGGCTGCCGTCGAGCCAGTCGTCGTAGCCGTCCGGGGTCAGGAACGCCGGCATCCGGTCGTGTACCTCGCCCGGGGCCACGTGCGCGTCCCGGGTGATGATCGCCAGGGACAGCCGCCACTTGTCCGGGTCGTCCTCGGGCTTGGTCGGGTCCGGCCAGGCGCTGACCACACCGGCCATCGCCAGGGCGCCGCCGGGCTCGTGCACGAAGTGCGGCTCCTTGCCGTCCTCGCGCACCACCCACTCGTAGTACCCGAGCGCGGGGACGATGCACCGGTTCGTCGCGAACGCCCGCTTGAACATCCCGCTCGTCGCGACCGTCTCGATCCGGGCGTTGATCGGCTTCGGGCGCTGCTTCTGGAAGTCCTTCGCCCAGCTCGGCACGAAGCCCCAGCTGATCTGCGGGAGCTCGCGCTGCCCGTTCCGCTGCCGGACGGCGTACACGGGGTCCGTCGGGGCGACGTTCCAGCTCGGGGCGAGGCCGGCGTGCACCTCGCCTGTCTCCTGGTCGACGTGCTCGGTGCGCGCGGCGAGCTCACCGACGAGCTCGGGCAGCAGATCGGCCGTGGTGTCGGAGACGACGAACCTTCCACACATGCGCCCAGTGTGCCCGCCCGGACCGACACCCGGCCGGCGGTCACTCCCCGGGCAGGCCCAGCTTCGAGCCGCTCGGGTCCCGACGCCACTGCGGCCGCTGCTCCGGGGCCGCGGGCGGCGTCGCGAGGGCGTCCCGCCGTGCCCGTTCGGATCGTCCGATCCGGAGCACCATGTCGGGCAGTGTGAAGAGGTACACGAACGGCCACAGGACCGCGAACACCTGAGCGCGTCCTGTCGTGAGCACCACGGCTGCGCCGATCGCCACGGCGAGCAGCAGCGGGGCGAGCCGGGTCAGCCGGCGCACCAGGCCGCGCTGCAGCAGGGGCACGTCGTTCAGGATCGCCTCGCGGTGCTCCGGGTGCACCGGGCGCCGGACGCGGTCCAGGTAGGGGCGGACCTCCCACCGGACCGCCAACGCAGTGTTCGGCCGGACCTGCCGTCCGTTGATCCGCAGCTCCGGGCCGACCTCGCGCGCCGTGGGGCAGCAGGCGTAGACGAGCAGGAACACGCTGGCCGTCACGGCCGCGACCACGAGCCCCGGTCGCAGGCTCCCCGTCCCGGCCCAACCGTTCACCAGGTGCAGGGCGACGAGCGCGCCGAGCACCGCGGCAGCGACGGCACCGGCGATCCACAGGGCACGGCGGACCCGCGCGAGGTCGACGACCTGGCCGAGGAGCCCCCGCATCACCTGCCACCCGAGCCGCAACACTCCTCACTCTTACCCCCACGCCCTGCGTGCGCGGACGTGCTGCGCCCTCAGAACGCCCTCGCCTCACTCGTGCACCGCCTTCGATGGAGCAGAGGCCGTCGCGTCGGGGCCGGGCACCCGACGTCTTCTGCTCCATCGACCGACGGACGGGCGGACGGGCGCGGGCAGTCAGTGCGAGCGCACCGCTGCTACCGTGCCGGGGTGCTCCCCGACGACCAGCGCTGCCCCTGCCTGAGCGGCAACCCCTACGGCGAGTGCTGCGGCCCCCTGCACGCCGGCGCCGCGGCCCCGACCGCCGAGCGGCTCATGCGCTCCCGGTTCAGCGCGTTCGCCCTCGGCCTGCCGGAGTACCTGCTGCGCAGCTGGCACCCGAGCACCCGGCCGGACGAGCTGACGCTCGACCCGGCACAGCGCTGGACCCGGTTGGACATCGTCTCGACCCGGGCCGGAGGCCCGTTCGACTCCCGGGGCACGGTCGCCTTCCGCGCGTGGTGGCGCACCGACGACAGTCGCGGGACGCTCGAGGAGACGAGCGAGTTCGTCCGCGAGCAGGGCTGCTGGTTCTACGTCGACGGCGTCGGCGCCTGATCGGTGCGACGGCTGATGTCCCCGTCGCGCGCTCAGCCCGCGATCGCGTCCGGCAGCCCGACGGAGCGCCGCATCGCCCGGCGCACGGCAGCCTCGTCGGGCAGCAGCTCGTCCTGGTCCCCGGTCAGGAAGAACCGGATCTGCCCGATCGCCTGCTCGGTGAGCATGTCGAGCCCGTTCAGCACGCGCCCGCCCGCGGCCGCCCACCGGCTCGCGGCGACGGTCGGCCACGGCTCGTAGGCCACGTCGAACAGTACGGCGTCCGGCCCCGTCGGCAGCAGCTCGAGCGAGTCCGCCGCACCCCCGGGGAGCGTCGACACGAGGAACCCGTGCCGGGTGCCGGGGAGCGCGGACACCGGCAGGACCTCGAGCGTGACGCCGAGCCGCACCGCCAGGTCGACGAGGGCACCGGCCTTCGCGGTGTCCCGCAGGAACAGCCGGACGTCGACGGCCCCGAGTCGGACGGCCGCCGTGAGGGCGCTCGCTGCGGTGGCACCGCCGCCGAGGATGCTCGCCTGACCGGGCACGTGCCCGAGGGCCTCGACGGGTCGGACGATCCCCTCGACGTCGGTGTTCGCGCCCGCGAGGACGACCCGGTCGCCCTCCTGCCGGAACGCGACGGTGTTCGCGACGCCGAGTGCATCGACGAGCGGGGTCGTGCGGTCGAGCATCGGCACGACGTCCCGCTTCAACGGCATGGTCAGGCTCAGCCCGCGCCACTCCGGACCCAGCCCCGCGACGAACGCGTCGAGCCCGCCGGACGCGACCTCGTGCCTCCCGTACGTCCAGCCGACCCCGAGCACGTCGTAGGCCGCTGCGTGCAGGGTGGGCGAGAGCGAGTGCGCGATGGGGGAGCCGAGCACGGCGAGGCGGGTGCGGTGGGGGTCCGAGTACTCCACGCACGCGAGCCTATCCACGGCGCGGCGCCCGGTCAGCGCTTAGGGTAGCCTTACCTACGTGATCCGTACCTCCCCCTCCTCGCGTCGCGTCCGGCGCGTGCTCGCGGCTGCCGGCGTCGTCGTCGCCGCGTCCCTCGTCCTCGCCGGCTGCAGCGGCGGCTCCCCGTCCGGCTCGGCCTCCGGCGACGCGTCCGGTTCGTCCGGCGCCTTCCCGGTGTCCATCACCACCGCGCTCGGCACCACCGAGATCCCCTCGCAGCCGAAGCGCGTCGTCGCCCTCGGCTGGGGTGACGCCGAGACGGCGCTCGAGCTCGGTGTGCAGCCCGTCGGCGCCAGCGACTGGCTCGCCTTCGGTGGGGACGGCGTCGGGCCGTGGCTCAAGGACGCCTACACGAAGAAGCCCGAGATCATCCAGACGCTCGAGCCGAGCTACGAGCAGATCCTCAAGCTCAAGCCGGACCTGATCCTCGACACCAAGAGCTCTGGGGACAAGGACCGCTACAGCAAGCTCTCCGCGATCGCCCCGACCGTGGCGATCCCGAAGGGCGGCGCGAACTACCTCACCACCACCGAGCAGCAGGTCGACATGATCGCGAAGGCGCTCGGCAAGGAGTCCGAGGGCAAGAAGCTGCTCAGCGGCCTCGACGACGCGTACGCCGCCGCGAAGAAGGCGCACCCGGAGTTCCAGGGCAAGACCGCCGTCGTCGGCTCGTACACGTCCGAGGGCTTCGGCGCCTACGCCTCGAGCGACAGCCGCTCCGAGTTCCTCAAGAACCTCGGGTTCACGATCCCGAAGGCCATCGACGAGCAGGCCGGGGACGCCTTCTCGGTCAAGCTGTCGGAGGAGAACCTCGACCTGCTGAACGCCGACCTGACGCTGATCCTGCCGATCTACGTCGACGCGTCCAAGGCCGAGGCCGACCCGCTGTTCCAGAAGGTGCCGTCCGTGCAGGAGGGCCACTCCATCGTCGTCAGCGACGCGAACGTCTCGTCGGCGTTCTCGCTCGGGACGACCGCGGCGATCGAGTGGGCACTCGAGCGGCTGCCGGACGAGATGGCGAAGAAGGTCGGCTGAGTCCGGTTCGTCGTACCGCTCGGCTCGGTGCTCCCCCGGATTCCTGGGTGAGCAGAAGACGTCGGGTCGCCTCGTGCGACCCGACGTCTTCTGCTCCACGGAAGAGGGGTGCCGGAGGTGACCGGCTGACGGACGGGAGGCGCGGTGCCAGCCGGCACCGCGCCTCCCGTCCGTCTCGGGGTGCGCCCGGCGCGTCCGGGTGCTGGGTGCCGGGTGCCTGGCTTGCCGATCCGCGCGTGGGGTGCCGATCCGCGTGTGGGAGGCCGATCCGCTCGAAGAAGACCGTTCCTTCCTGCTCCCGATGCGCGTTCCGTCCTCCGATCGCACGCGCGATGGGACGGAACGACGCCGGCGTTCGGCGAGCCGGGGGTGCGTCGGGCGTGCGTCCGGCGTGCGTCGGGCTAGGACGCGGGGAAGGTCGAGCCGAGGAACGCGAAGATGAGGGCGATCAGCGGCAGCGAGCCCTGCACGAACGCCGAGTTGAGGTACCGGCGCCCCGTTCCCGCGAGGACCACGGCGGCGCCGAGCATGCTCACGGTCGAGAACACGACGAGCGGCCAGCCGGTGGCGCCGTTGCCGACCGCGACCAGGGCGACGCCGACGATCGCACCGATCGCGAGGAACAGGTTGTAGAAGCCCTGGTTGAACGCGAGGGCGCGGGTGGCCTGCGCCTCGGTCTCGCTCGCGATGCCGAAGACGCGGCGCACGCGGGGGCTGGTCCAGGCGACGGACTCGAGGAAGAAGATGTACACGTGGACGAGGCCCGCGAGGACCGCACACACGCTCGAGATCACGAGCAGGACCGACATGGCCTCCATTCTCGCAGCCCGGGAGTGGTGCTCCGTCCGCTGGGGCGCTCCGACCGCTGGGGACCCGTGGGCCTCGCCGGTAGGCTCGGGACATGAGCGCCGTCGAGCCCGAGTCCGTGCCTGCCGCCGTCGATCCTGCCGCTCCGGATCCCGTCGCCGAGCTGACGAGCATCCGGCAGAGCATCGACAACATCGACGCCGCCGTGATCCACATGCTGGCGGAGCGGTTCAAGTACACGCAGCGCGTCGGGTACCTCAAGGCCTCGGCCGGCATGCCCGCCGCCGACCCGAACCGTGAGCAGGTCCAGGTCGCCCGGCTCCGGCAGCTCGCGGCGGAGTCGCACCTCGACCCGGCGTTCGCGGAGAAGTTCCTGAACTTCATCGTCGCCGAGGTCATCCACCACCACGAGCGCATCGCGGGCGGCGCGAAGTGAGTGGGGCGGGGTCGCTCGACGAGCTGGCTGTGCTCGACGACCTACACGTGCTCGTGGGGTCCTACACGGCGACGGGTGGCGGGTCGGCGACCGGCATCTCGATCGTGCACGGCACCACCGCCCACACCGCGGCCGTGATGGACGATCCGTCGTTCCTCGCCCTCGACGGCGACCGGGTCTACGCCGTGTCCGAGACCGCCGACGGCAGCGTCTCGGCCTTCCGCCACGCCGACGGCGCACTCGAGCACCGCTGGGACGCGAGCGCCGGCGGCGACGCCCCCTGCCACGTCCGGGTCGACCCGTCCGGCGCGCTCGTCGTCACGAACTACGTCTCCGGGACGGTCACGGCGATCGGGCTCGCGGCAGCGGAGGCGCACGCGTCCGCAGTGCTCGACGGCAGCTCCGTCGGTTCCGGCTCCGCCGAGCCGCACGGGCTGGGCGACCGCGTCGTCGTGCCGGACTCCGCGATCGTCACCGGCGTGCTGCCCGACGTCGAGGGTCCCGTCGAGGACCGGCAGGAGGGGCCGCACGCACACCAGTCCATCGGGACGCCCGACGGCACCGTGCTGGTGGCGGACCTCGGCGGTGACGCGCTGCACGAGTTCCGCGTGACGGACGAGCCCGCGATCGACCTGGTCCGCGTGCACCACCTCGGTCCCGGGGTCGGGCCGCGGCACATGGTGTGGCTCGGCGACGACCTGATCGTCGCGGGCGAGCTCGACGGGCGCGTGTACCGACTCCGCCGGGACGACTCCGGGTCGCTCGTGCCCATCGCCTCGGCCGCGACCTTCCAGGGCCCGGTGGGGGAGTCGCTCCTGTCCCACATCGAGGTCGACGACGCCGGGCGGGTGCTCGTCGCCGTCCGTGGCCGGGACCTGATCGTCGTGCTGGACACCACCGGGGACGAGCTGGCCGTGGTCGGCAGCGCATCCTCGGGTGGGGTGTGGCCGCGGCACTTCGCGCAGGTCCCCGGGTTCCTGCTCGTCGCCAACCAGATGTCGGACGCCGTGGCGGTGCTGCCCGTGGGCGAGGACGGCGTGCCCGGCGGACCCGTGGCGCAGATCGCCGTCGGGAGCCCGGCGTGCGTCCTGCCGATCGCACCGTCGGCGAAGGGCTGACCGTGTCCGGGGGAGTGCTCGCCGACGGGCCCCTCGCCGACGGGTACGGGCTCGTCGTGGGTCCGCCCCCGCTCGACGACTACCTGCGGCTCCGGCGGGACTCGGGCCTGTCGCCGAAGGAGCCCGAGCAGGGTGCCGGGGCGATCGCGGGGTCGTGGTCGGCGTGCCACGTCGTGGACCCCGAGGGTGTGCCGATCGCGATGGGCCGCACCATCGGGGACGGCGGGTGGTACTTCCACATCGCGGACATCGCCACCGATCCCGCGCACCAGCGCCGCGGACTCGGACGTGCAGTCGTCGAGTGGCTCGTCGCGGACGTCCGCGCGCGAGCGCCCCGAGGGGCCTACATCACGCTCGTCGGGGATCCGCCCGGGCAGCGGCTGTACCGGTCGCTCGGGTTCCAGGACGTGGCGCCCAGCCTGGGCATGGCGCTGCCGATCGACTGAGCGGCGGCGCGGCGCGGCCCGAGACTCGGCTCGGCGGACGCTTTCGCGGCCGCCGACCCGCGAAACCGTCCGCGGGGGCGAGTCTCGCGACGGCGCGACGGCGCGACGGCGCGGCGGCGCGGCGCGCCGGCCTCGCCGGTCAGCGGGGGATGACGTTCCGGAAGGGGCTGCCCTCGGCCAGCGCGGTGACCTGCTGCCGCATCAGCTCGAGGGTGCGCGGCACGCTGAGGTCCGTGTTGCCGCCGACGTGCGGCGTGAGCACGGTGTTCGGGGTCGTCCACAGCGCGTGTCCGGCCGGCAGTGGTTCGGGGTCGGTGACGTCGAGCGCCGCGCTCAGACGGCCCGAGGTGAGTTCCGCCACCAGGGCGTCGGTGTCGACGACCTTGCCGCGGGCGACGTTCACCACGAGGGCACCGTCCGGCAGTGCGGCGAGCAGGTCCGCGTCGACGAGCCGTTCGGTCTCGTCGGTCAGCGGGGTGATGAGCACGAGGACGTCCGTGTCGGCGGCGAGGGACGGCAGGTCGCCGAAGGCGTGCACCTGCCGACCGTCCTGCTCCCGAGCCGTCCGTGCGACGACGGTCACCGGGCACCGCATCGCCTCGAACCGGGTCGCGATCGCGGCGCCGATCGCCCCGTAGCCGACCACGGTGACGCGACGGTCCGCGAGGGAGCGGGTCTGCCGTGCATCCCACACCCCGGCGGCACGGTCGGCCTGGAACGCCGCGATCTCCCGCAGTGAGGTCAGCGCGAGCCCGACGGCGAGCTCGGCGGTCTCGTCGTCGTGGATGCCGCGGCCGTTCGCGAGCTCGGCGTGCTCCGGGACGTGCGGCACCGCGTGTTCGTAGCCGGCGCTCGGGAGCTGCAGCAGCCGCAGGTTCGGCAGCTCGTGCACGTACTGCCAGCGGTGCCGTCCGCCGAAGTAGAACGGCAGCAGCGCGAGGGCGACCTCGTCGGGTCGGCTGTACGGGCCCTCGACGTCCCACACGTCGAGCTCGACGCCGTCCGGCACGGGGCCGAAGCGGTCGACGAGCTCGGCGAACGGCAGGGTGACGATCACCGCGCGACCCGGGTGACCGGGCCGGAGGCGACCACCGCCACTGCCGTCCGCCGGATCGACATCAGCTGTCGGCGCGCGGCGAGAACGCGCCGTCGGTGGCGAGCGGGCCGCGGCCGACGTAGCCCTCGGTCACGTCCTCGGTGATGACGTCGCCGAAGCGGGCCGGCAGCGTCGCGGCGTGCGTGCCGCGGAGCTCGTCGAGGGTCGACTCGAACGCGCCCTGGACCTCGAGCGTGCCCGACGTGGCGTCGGTCACGCCGATGCGCAGCACCGGGAAGCCCCGGCCGTCGCACAGGCCCTGGAAGCGCACGTCGTCCTCGCGCCGGACGGTCACGATGACGCGGCCGGTCGACTCCGAGAACAGCGCGGTCGCGGTGTCGACGCCGTCGCGGGCCTCGAGCTCGTCGAGCACCACCCGGGCGCCGAGGCCGAACCGCAGCACCGACTCGGCGAGGGCCTGGCCGAGGCCGCCGTCCGCCAGGTCGTGGGCGCTGGTCAGCAGCTGCTCGCCGGAGGCCGCGTACAGCAGCTCCGCCAGGGCCTTCTCGCGCTCGAGGTCCACCGCCGGCGGGCGTCCGCCGAGGTGCCCGTGCACCGTGCCGGCCCACGCCGACCCGTCGAGCTCCAGGCTCGTCGTGCCGAGCAGGTAGATGTTGTGGCCGTCGTCCTGCCAACCCGAGGGCACCCGCAGCGCGACGTCGTCGATGATGCCGAGCACGCCGACGACGGGGGTCGGGTGGATCGGGGTGGTGCCGGTCTGGTTGTAGAACGACACGTTGCCGCCGGTGACCGGGATGCCGAGCTCCATGCAGCCGTCGGCCAGGCCCTCGACCGCCTCGGAGAACTGCCACATGACCTCGGGGTTCTCGGGGGAGCCGAAGTTCAGGCAGTCGGTGACCGCGGCCGGGACGGCACCGGTGACGGCGACGTTCCGGTACGCCTCGGCCAGGGCCAGCCGTGCGCCCTGCTTCGGGTCGAGCTGGCAGTACCGGCCGTTGGCGTCGGTCGCGATGGCGACGCCGAGTCCGGTCTCCTCGTCGACGCGGATCATGCCGCCGTCGTCGGGGAAGGACAGCGCGGTGTTGCCGAGCACGTAGGTGTCGTACTGGTTGGTGACCCAGTTCTTCGACGCCAGGTTCGGCGAACCGAGCAGCTGCAGGAACTGCGCCTTGAGCGCCGGGCCGTCGGTCGGACGGTCGAGCGAGGCCGCGGTGTCGGCCTGCAGGGCGTCGATCCACGTCGGGTAGGCGACCGGGCGGTCGTACACGGGCCCGTCGACGGCCACGGTGCGCGGGTCGACGTTGACGATCTCCTGGCCCTGCCAGTCGATGACGAGACGGCCGGTGCCGGTGACCTCGCCCAGGACGCTGGTCTCGACCTCCCACTTGCCGACGACCGCGAGGAACTCGTCGAGCTTCTCGGGACGGACGACGGCCATCATGCGCTCCTGGCTCTCCGACATGAGGATCTCCTCTGCCGTGAGCGTGGGGTCGCGGAGCAGCACGTCGTCGAGCGAGATGTGCATGCCACCGTCGCCGTTGCTCGCGAGCTCCGACGTGGCGCACGAGATCCCGGCGGCGCCGAGGTCCTGGATGCCCTCGACCAGTTCCTTCTGGAACAGCTCGAGGCAGCACTCGATGAGCACCTTCTCGGCGAAGGGGTCGCCGACCTGGACCGCCGGACGCTTGGTCGGGCCGCCCTCGGTGAAGGTGTCGGACGCCAGGATCGACGCGCCGCCGATGCCGTCGCCACCCGTGCGGGCACCGAAGAGCACGACCTTGTTGCCGGCGCCGGAGGCGTTCGCCAGGTGCAGGTCCTCGTGCCGCAGGACACCGACCGCGAGGGCGTTCACCAGCGGGTTGCCCTGGTACACCGGGTCGAAGTAGGTCTCGCCGCCGATGTTCGGCAGACCGAGGCAGTTGCCGTAGAACGAGATGCCGCCGACGACACCGTGCACGACGCGGGCGGTGTCCTCGTGGTCGATCGCGCCGAAGCGGAGCTGGTCCATCACGGCGACCGGACGCGCGCCCATCGAGATGATGTCGCGGACGATGCCACCGACACCGGTCGCGGCGCCCTGGTACGGCTCGACGTAGGACGGGTGGTTGTGCGACTCGACCTTGAAGGTCACCGCCCAGCCGTTGCCCACGTCGACGACACCGGCGTTCTCGCCCATGCCGACCATGAGGTTCTTGGTCATCTCCGGCGTGACCTTCTTGCCGAACTGCCGCAGGTAGTTCTTGCTCGACTTGTACGAGCAGTGCTCCGACCACATCACGGAGTACATCGCGAGCTCGCCCGAGGTGGGGCGGCGCCCCAGGATCTCGCGGATCTTCGCGTACTCGTCGGCCTTGAGCCCGAGGGCCTCGTACGGCTGCTCCTTGTCGGGCGTCGCGGCGGCGTCCTGGACGGTGTCGGGCTTCGGGCGAACGTGGGTCGTCACGGTGTTGTCGTTCCCTGTCACTGGAGTCGTGGCCGCGGTCACTTGACCAGCGTCGACTCGATCACGGAGGTGAAGAAGGTGAGGCCGTCCGTGCCGGAGGCCATCGCCGCGGGGGTGTCCGGGCCGAACCCGGGCTCCGTCGCGTGCTCGGGGTGGGGCATCAGCCCGACGACGTTGCCGCGCTCGTTCGAGACGCCCGCGATGTCGTCGATCGACCCGTTCGGGTTCACGCCGACGTAGCGGAACACGACCTGGCCGTTGTCCTCGATCCGCTTGATCTCGTCGGCGTCCGCGACGAAGCGGCCGTCGGCGTTCTTCAGCGGGATGGTGATCTCCTGCTGGGCGTCGAAGCCCGAGGTCCACGCGGTGCCGGCGTTCTCGACGCGGAGCTTCTGGTCGCGCCGGATGAACTGCTGGTGGGCGTTGCGGGTGTGCGCGCCCGGCACCAGTCGTGCCTCGGCCAGCATCTGGAAGCCGTTGCAGATGCCGAGCACGGGCATGCCCTTGCCGGCGGCGTCGATGACCTCGGCCATGATCGGGGCCTTCGCCGCGATCGCACCGGCACGCAGGTAGTCGCCGTACGAGAACCCGCCGGGGAGGATGATCGCCTCGGCCCCCTGCAGGTCGTGGTCGCCGTGCCAGAGCGCGACGGGTTCGCCGCCGGCCAGCCGGACCGCGCGCTGGGCGTCGCGGTCGTCGAGCGAGCCGGGGAAGGTGATGACGCCGATCCGCATGCGGCTCACGCCTGCTCGGCGACGGTGACCGAGACGACGTCCTCGATCACGGCGTTCGAGAAGACGTCGGCCGCGATCTCGCGGACCTCGGCCAGCTTCGCGTCGTCGACGGGGCCGTCGACGGCGATCTCGAAGCGCTTGCCGA
Organism: Curtobacterium citreum; assembly: GCF_006715175.1. Taxonomy (NCBI): domain Bacteria; kingdom Bacillati; phylum Actinomycetota; class Actinomycetes; order Micrococcales; family Microbacteriaceae; genus Curtobacterium; species Curtobacterium citreum. Next base: position 769,802 of record NZ_VFMQ01000001.1, read on the forward strand.
TGCGGACGTCGGTCAGGTCGGCCTTGCCGAGACGGGCGAGCGCGTTGCCCACCGCCTTGCCCTGGGGATCGAGGATCTCAGCCTTGGGCATGACCTCGACGACGATGGTTGGCACGTGTTCACTCCAGCGCTTGGGTGGGTTGGGTGGGACGCGACCAGTCTACGGTCCGCGCGCGACGCGCCGGGACCGCACCGTGCCTCCTGTGCGGAACTGCACGCGCGGTGCGCGCCTGTGGAGGACGCGCCCGTCTGGTTGCCGATGGCTGCTCCAAGGCGTACATTCCAAGTCGAATGATCGGGACGGAACAATCCGTCATGTCGGACTGGAGGCACGGATGGCGTCGCTCACGCCGCTCGCGTTCGCCGCGCTCGGGCTCCTCGCAGAGGGCCCCACGCACCCGTACGAGATGTTCCAGACGATGACCCACCGGCGCGACGGGCGGAACGTCAAGGTCCGGCCGGGCACCCTCTACCACCAGGTCGGCCGCCTCGTGGAGCTCGGCCTCGCCGAGGTCGTCGGCACCGACCGCGAGGGCAACCGACCGGAACGCACCACCTACGCGATCACCGAGAGCGGGTGGACGGTGCTGCACGACGGCCTGGTCGGCATGCTCGCCGACCCCGCCGACGAGTACCCGGTGTTCCACCTGGCGCTCGCTGAGGTCGAGAACCTGCCCCTCGCCGAGGCCGTCGACGCGCTCGGCCGGCGGGTGCACGCGCTCGAGCGGCAGCGGGACGAGGCCGACGAGATCCTCGACGTCGTCCGCGGCAAGGACCTGCCCGAGCGGTACTGGCTGGACGTGTCGTACGTCCGTGCCATGCTGACCGCCCAGATCGAGTGGCTCCGTGCCACGACGGAACGCCTCCGGAACGGCGCCGTCCCCTGGACCGACCCGGTCCTCCCCGACACCACCACCAGCAGCAAGGAACACACTCGATGACCTCCGCCACCACCACTGGCGCCCCGACCACGCACGAGAAGAAGCCCTGGCCCGCGCTCTGGGCCCTCGTCGTCGGGTTCTTCATGATCCTCGTCGACTCGACCATCGTGTCGGTCGCGACCCCCACCATCGCCTCGGCGCTCGACGCGGACATCAACGCCGTGATCTGGGTGACCAGCGCCTACCTGCTCGCGTACGCGGTGCCGCTGCTCATCACGGGCCGGCTCGGCGACCGCTTCGGCCCGAAGGTGCTGTACCAGGTCGGGCTCGTCGTCTTCACGCTCGCCAGCCTGTGGTGCGGCCTGGCCGGCTCGATCGAGGTGCTCATCGTCGCCCGCGTCGTGCAGGGCCTCGGCGCCGCCATGATGACCCCGCAGACGATGGCCGTCATCACCCGCATCTTCCCGCCCCAGAACCGCGGCGCTGCGATGGGCCTGTGGGGTGCCGTCGCCGGTGTCGCCTCGCTCGTCGGCCCGATCGTCGGCGGCCTGCTCGTCGACGGCTTCGGCTGGGAGTGGATCTTCTTCGTGAACGTCCCCGTCGGCGTCGTCGCGTTCGTGCTCGCGCAGCGGTTCGTCCCGACTTTCGAGCGCCGCCGGCACCGCTTCGACTACCTCGGCATCGTGCTGTCCGCCGTCGGCATGTTCCTGCTCGTCTTCGGCATCCAGGAGGGCGAGACCTACGACTGGGGCACCATCACCGGGCCGATCTCCGTCTGGTCGCTCATCATCACCGGGATCGTCGTCCTCGCTGCGTTCGTCGTGTGGCAGGGCACGCAGAAGGGCGAGCCGCTGCTGCCCCTCGGGCTGTTCAAGGACCGCAACTTCACGCTCGCGAACATCGCGATCACCGCGGTGGGCGTCGCGATCTCGTCGTTCGCGCTCCCGATCATGCTGTGGGCGCAGGACGTGCTCCGCTTCACCCCGACCCAGGCCGCGCTGCTCCTCGTGCCGCAGGCCGTCATCTCCGCCGGGCTCGCGCCGCTCGTCGGCAAGAACCTGAACAAGTGGAACCCGCGGTGGGTCGGGGCGTTCGGTCTCGCCTGCTTCTCCGGCGCCCTCTTCTGGTTCGGGTCGCTCCTGTGGTCCGGTGCCGACTGGGGCTGGACGCTGCTGCCGAGTGCGCTGCTCGGGCTCGCGAACGCGTGCATGTGGGGGCCGCTCTCGGTCTCCGCGACGCGGAACCTGCCGCCGGCGCTCGCGGGTGCCGGTTCGGGCGTCTACAACACCACCCGGCAGATCGGTGCGGTACTCGGCTCTGCGGGGATCGCGGCGCTGATCGAGGCCCGGATCACGGCGAACTTCCCGTCCGGAGCGGGCTCGTCGTCGGGCGGCGGCGCCGAGCAGCAGGTCGGTGCGCTGCCGGCGTTCCTGCAGCAGCCCTTCGCCACGGCGATGGGGCAGTCGCTCGTGCTGCCGGCCCTGGTGCTCGTCGTGGCGATCGTCGCGGCCCTGTTCCTGGCGAAGCCGAAGCAGACCGTGCAGTGGCAGCAGACCGGGGCGGTGCCGACGCAGCCCGAGGCCGAGCGGGTCGGTGCGGGTGCCGGTGCCGGTGCGGGTTCGGGGGCGCATGCTGCGGCTCCGGCGCCGGCCACCGCGGAAGAGGAGCTGGCGGCCTCCGACCACCACGGTCGTCACGCCGACGCCTGACCCGCGTTGCGTCGATCCCGGCCCCGTACCGTCCCCGACCGGGGGTGGTGCGGGGCCGGTCCCGTGGGGGAGCGGGGCGCGGGGTGTCGGGCGTGCGAGCGGGCGGGCGGCAGCGTCATCGCCGCTGTCGTACGACGTCTGCGATGACGCACGAGCCGACGGCGGGCGCCCCGCACAGCACCACCGCACCGGGCTCAGCCGCGGCGCTGCAGGTGCTCGCGGGTGAGCGCCTCCATCTCCTCGTCGGAGAGCGCGTCGACGGACCGAGCCTCGCGGCGGTCGGTCCGCTGCCACCGGATGAACAGCATGATGAGGACGGGGACGTCGGCCACCTCGGCGATGAACCACAGCAGGTCGCCAGCGAGGTGCTGGTCCTCGAGGGGGCTCGGGAACCACGGCTGCCCGACGACGTGCACGAGGGAGCCGTCGAGCACGTGGTTCGTCACGCGCATCACGATGCCGGGGACCGCGTCGAGCAGGAGCTCCACGAAGGCGAGCAGGAACTCGACCGTGACGAACGTCGAGCTCCGCAGCACGCCCGGCTCGGACAGCGGCGCGAGCAACCCGAAGCCGAGCACGGGCACGAGGACGGTGATCGCGACCGCCCACGCCGAGGACTCCCGGATGGTCGCCGCGAGCGGGGTCAGCAGCACCGCGAACAGCACGAGTCCGACGACCGGGGCGACGATCGCGTTGCCGAGGACCCGGATCGGGCGGGACCCCATCGCGCGATCGGCGAGCTGTGCCAGGCGTCCAGGGCCGCCGAGCCGCAGCAGCGAGACCGGTGCGGCGAGGGCGGCGAACGTCGGGACGGCGAAGAAGAGCAGGGCGAGCCGGAGGGTGAAGGCCCAGCGGAGCAGTTGGTCGTACCGCCCGACGACGCCGAACTGCAGGAGCCCGAACAGCACGAGCGCGAGCAGGAACGACAGCGTCCGCCATCCGGACCAGCGCGCGCCTCGACGGCGTGCTCCGACGAGCCACCACCCGTAGGCGACGGCGGCGACGGCGAGCATCACGGCGGCGAGGGGGTCGAACTGCCACGTGCTCCAGAACTCGGCGGGCTGCGGCGTGGGGAACCTCCGGGGGAGAACAGGGCGTGGTCGGTGTCCCGCCATCCTCTGCCGTCGACGTCGCGGTGGGCCCTCGGACGAGTCCCGGTGCGGTGAGGATCAGTTCAGCCGCACCGTCCGCCCGAGCAGCACGACCCCGAGCGGCACGAGGACCGCGCCGACGACGGCGGTCCCGAGCGACAGGTGCAGCTGCATCACCGCGAAGGCCGGTCCGATCGTGCAGAGGGCCGCGACGGCGAGGACCGGCCACCCCGGACGGTCCGTGCCCGGCACGAGGCGAGGGAGCGGTCGGTCGAACCACCCCAGGAGACGGGCGACCCCGATCGCGACGGCGAGCACCACGACGAGTGCCGCCGGCCGGGTCGCCCACCAGGCCGCGGAGCCGGGTTCCGGGAACGGCGCACCGAGGAGCAGGGCGATGCCGTTCAGCGCGATGAACAGCGGCAGGTGCCAGAGGTAGACCACCATGCCGTCCCGGCCGACCACGAACACGGCGGTCTGGGCACTCCGGGTCCGCATGAGACGCGAGAGCGGACCGTGCGCGAGCTGCACGAGGCACGCCTGCGCCACCGCGAGGAACGCCAGCGGGAGCATCGGCGGGTCGAGGTCCTGCAGCATGTCCGGCGCCCAGAGCCCGACGGAGGTGAGGGGGACGAGCGCCGCGTACCCGGCGACCGCCCCGCCGACGAGCACGAGCCGGGAGCGCCGGGCGAACCAGCCGTCTGCCCACAGGAAGCCGAGCTGCTGCGCGAAGAGCCACACCGGACCGAGGTTGAGCAGCCCGACCTCCGCGACGCCGGTGGCGAACCGGACCGCGTCGACCGCCGCGGCGAGCACGAGCAGTGCACCGAGGGTCCGCCACGGAGCCCGGGCGTGCAGCCGCGCCATGAGCGGGACGCAGCACTGGGTGATGCCGTACGCGGCGAGGAACCAGAGCGGGGAGCCGATGCCGAACGCGACCTCGCCGAGCAGCTCCGGCGGCGTGCCGACGGCGGTCGCGGTGCCCAGTGCGACCGCGAGCACGAGGAACAACGGGACCGCCGGGCGGAACAGCCGCACGAGCCGGGTCGCGACGAAGTCCCGCGCCCCACCGCCCCGCGCGACCGTGCTCCGCCACCCCACCGCGCTCGCGAACCCGCCGACGACGAAGAACAGCGGCATCACCTGTCCGACCCAGGTGGCGGCGACGTACCACGGCGCCTCCTGCAGCGGGCTCGTCACCGCGATGCCGTCGGGTCCCACCGCGACGCCGACCATCGTGATGTGGACCACCACGACGAGGACCACGCACGCGGTCCGGACGAGGTCGACGACCAGGTCCCGCTGCGCGATCGCCTGCCGGACGAGTGTTCCCGCTGCTGCCCCCATGGAGGGACCGTACCGGCGCTCCCGCCCGGTCCAGCCGCGTCCCAGCTGATCGCGACCCGATCGTGACGACACGCGCGGACCCGGCCGGTGCTCGCGGCTCGGGGCGGTGGACCGCTACTGTTGTCTTGACCGATGCAAGACAGTGACCGACGAGGGGGCGGGATGGACACCGACGCGGAACTCCTGCGCACCGCCGGCCTGCGGGTGACGACCCCGCGCCTGGCCGTCCTGCGCTCGCTCGGCACGATGCCGCACGCCACCGCCGACGACGTCCTCACGGCGCTCGCCGCCGAGCTCCCGACGACGAGCCACCAGGCGGTGTACGGCGTGCTGGGGGCCCTCACCGGCGCCGGACTCGTGCGGCGGATCGAGCCGGCCGGCAGTCCGGCGCGGTACGAGCGGCGGACGGGCGACAACCACCACCACGTCGTCTGCACGATGTGCGGTGCGGTGCAGGACGTCGACTGCGCGGTCGGTCACGCACCCTGCCTGACCCCGTCCGAGACGCACGGCTTCGCCGTCACGACGGCCGAGGTCACCTACTGGGGCATCTGCGAGCTCTGCGCCGCAGCCGAGCAGGCCGCAGCCGAGCAGGCCGCAGCCGCCGACGGCACCGCCACCCCCGTGGCCCACGAGCAACCCGAGCATCCCTGACCGAACCAACGTTCCGAGGAGGAACCGTGTCCGACCAGAACACGACCGGCCAGCCGGCCGGCACCCCCACGACCACCACCAACAGCGGGGCCCCGGTCTCGAGCGACCAGCACTCGATGGGGGTCGGCGCCGACGGCCCCATCGCCCTGCACGACCACTACCTGGTCGAGAAGCTCGCCCAGTTCAACCGCGAGCGCATCCCGGAGCGGGTCGTCCACGCCAAGGGCGGCGGCGCCTTCGGTACCTTCACCGTCACGCACGACGTCAGCCGCTACACCCGCGCCGCGTTCCTGCAGCCGGGCCAGACCACCGAGATGCTCGCCCGCTTCTCGTCCGTCGCCGGCGAGCAGGGCTCCCCGGACACCTGGCGCGACCCCCGCGGCTTCGCGCTGAAGTTCTACACGACCGAGGGCAACTACGACCTCGTCGGCAACAACACCCCCGTGTTCTTCCTGCGCGACGGCATCAAGTTCCCGGACTTCATCCGCTCGCAGAAGCGCCTGCCGGGCTCGCACCTCCGCGACCACGACATGCAGTGGGACTTCTGGACGCTCTCCCCGGAGTCGGCGCACCAGGTCACGTGGCTGATGGGCGACCGCGGTCTGCCGGCGAGCTGGCGCAACATGGACGGCTTCGGCTCGCACACCTACCAGTGGATCAACGCCGAGGGCGAGCGCTTCTGGGTGAAGTACCACTTCGAGACGCAGCAGGGCCACAAGACCCTGACGCAGGAGGACGCCGACCGCATCGCCGGCGAGGACGCGGACTTCCACATCCGCGACCTGCACGAGGCCATCGAGCGCCGTGACTTCCCGAAGTGGACGCTCAAGGTGCAGGTCATGCCGTACGCGGACGCCGAGAGCTACCGCTTCAACCCGTTCGACCTGACGAAGGTGTGGCCGCACGCGGACTACCCGCTCATCGAGGTCGGCACGATGGAACTCAACCGCAACCCGGAGAACTACTTCGCGCAGATCGAGCAGGCGACCTTCGCGCCGTCGAACTTCGTCCCGGGCATCGCGGCGAGCCCGGACAAGATGCTCCTCGCGCGCATCTTCAGCTACGCGGACGCGCACCGCTACCGCGTCGGCACGAACCACGCCCAGCTGCCGGTGAACGCCCCGAAGAACGAGGTGCACTCGTACTCGAAGGACGGCGCCATGCGCTTCGACTTCCAGAAGTCCGAGGTGCCGGTCTACGCGCCGAACTCGCTCGGCGGGGCACACGCCGACCCGTCCGCGACGGACGACGCTCCCGGCTGGGAGTCCGACGGTGCGCTGCAGCGCTCCGCCGCGACCCTCCACCCAGAGGACGACGACTTCGGCCAGGCGGGCACGCTCTACCGCGAGGTCCTCGACGACGCCGCCCGTGAGCGCCTGGTCGGCAACATCGCCGGCCACGTCTCGAAGGTGACGCGCGACGACCTGCGCGAGCGGGTGTTCGCCTACTGGACGAGCGTCGACGCCGACCTCGGGGCGCGCGTGCGCGCCGCCGTCGCGCCGAGCGCGCCGGGATCGAACGAGGACCCGGCGAAGGTCGCGGTCGAGGCGTAACGACAGGACGGACTGGAGGCGCGGTGCCAGCTGGCACCGCGCCTCCAGTCCGTCGGTGTGTCCGGTCTAGACCTGCTGCCCGTTCAGCAGGATCTCTCCGGCTCTGGACGCAGCCCAGTCCGCGTCCTAGACCTGCTGCCCGTTCAGCAGGATCTCTCCGGCTCTGGACGCAGCCCAGTCCGCGTCCTAGACCTGCTGCCCGTTCAGCAGGATCTCTCCGGTCGGCCAGTCCTCGAGCGCCGCGGTGACGGGCCGGACCATCCAGCCGCCCTGCTCGGTCTCGGTGACCCCGGCCCCGTCAGCCGTGAAGGCCGAGAACGTGCCGACCGCACCCGCGATCTCGTGCCAGCCCATGTGCGCGTAGAAGGGGATGCGGTCCTCACCGGCACCGAGGAAGCCGTACGGCACGCGGAGTCCCTCGAGCACCGCGTGCGTGCGGTCGAGCAGCTCGCGGCCGATGCCGGTGCCCTGGAGTCGGGGCGCGACGGCGACGATGCCGGTGTCGCCGACCAGGACGTCCTGCCCGCCCACGGTGATGAACATGCGGCGGATCCCGACGTGGGCGAGCACCACACCGTCGGCGTCCCGGGCGATCACCCGGCGTTCGGGCTGCATGCCGGCGTAGTCACGGCCGCCCACGTACCAGTGCGACCAGCTCGGGAAGGCCTGCCCGAGCATCGCCGCGATCGCCTCGTGGTCGGGGAGCGACAGCGCGCTCTCCTCGACCACCTCCCACCGGATGTCTTCGCTCACGTGCCCATCCTGCCGGGTGCGGCTGCGGGCCGAGCGCGAGACTCGTCCATGCGGACGCTTCCGCGGCGTCCGACCCGCGAACGTGTCCGGACAGCCGAGTCTCGCGGCCAGTCGGCGAGCCGGTCCGCGCGCGCCCGCGCCGCTCAGCCCCGACCGGGCGCCGTCACCTCGATGCGGTTCGCCCACGGGTCCTCGAACGCGACCGTCCGGCCGTCGTCGGCGGTCTGCACCCCGGTGTCGTGCATGCGGGACACGAGCGCGCCGAGGTCGTCGGCCCCGGGGACCTCGATCCGGACGAGTCCCAGCCCGAGCCCGAGCTGCCGGCGTCCGGCACCGCGGGAGTTCCACGTGTTCATCGCCATGTGGTGGTGGTAGCCGCCCGCGCTGACGAACAGCGCCTGGTCGCCCATCGCCGCGGTCGTCGCGAAGCCCAGCCGGTCGACGTAGAACGCCTTCGCGGTGGCCACGTCCCCGACGGACAGGTGCACGTGCCCGACCCGGCCGGGGCGGGACTGCGCGGACTCGAGCGCCGCGGCGGTCAGGTGTTCCTGCACGAAGGCGTTCGGGTCGACGTAGATGGTGGCCATGTCGACCATGCCGTGCGTCCACGACCACTCCGTGCGGTCGCGGTCCCAGTACAGCTCGACGCCGTTGCCCTCGGGGTCCTGGAAGTAGAACGCGTTGCTCACCAGGTGGTCGGCGCTGCCCGTGAACGTGCGCGGGTACTTCGTCGCGACCGAGTAGAGCGCTGCCGCCAGGTCGGCCTGCGTGTCGAACAGGATCGCGGTGTGGAACAACCCGGCCTCGTGCGGGGCGGCGTGCCGCATCGCCGGCGCGTGCTCGAGCACCACGATCGGGGTCGTCCCGCGACCGAGCACCGCGACGCCGCCGTCCTGCGTCAGGACGGTGAGTCCGACGCCGTCGCGGTAGTACGCGACCATCGTGTCGAGGTCGGCGACCCGGAGCGTGACGGCGCCCATCCCGGTGTCCGCGGCGAGGAGATCCTGCGTGTGCATGCACCCAGTGTGCGCCGATTTGGTTGACGCGTCAACCAAATCGGCGCCGACCGGATCGGCAGGCGCGACTACCGGGCGCTGAACCCACCGTCCGTCTTGAGCAGCTGCCCGTTCACCCAGCCGCCGTCCGGACCGAGCAGGAACCCGATCAGCGCCGCGGTGTCCGCGGGCGTCGACGGGCGTCCGAGCGGGGTCTGCGCGACCACGGCCTCGCGGACCTCGTCGGTGAACCACCCGGTGTCGTTCGGTCCGGGGTTCACCGCGTTCGCGCTGACGTGCACGTCGCCGAGCTCCTGGGCCGCGCCGACCATCAGCCGGTCGAGCGCACCCTTGCTCGTGCCGTACGGCAGGTTGAAGCCGACGTGGTCGCTCGTCAGGGCCACGACCCGGCGGCGGTCCTCGGGGGCGGGTGCGCCCTCGCGGAGCCGTCGCGCGTACGCCTGCACGATCAGGAAGGGCGCCCGGACGTTCACCGCCAGGTGCCGGTCGAAGGACTCGAGCGTGGTGGTCGCGTAGTCGGAGTCGACCGACTCGCAGTGCGACATGACGACGGCCGTCACGGGGGCGCCCGCCTCCGCCTCGGCACGGCCGACGAGTGCGGCCGCCTGCTCCGGGTCGGCCAGGTCGACCGGGAGGCGCGTCACGCGAGCCCCCGCACGCTCGGCCTGGGCGACGACCGCGTCCACCCCGTCGGGGTCGGCCCCGCCGTGCACGCGGGCGTCGTACGGGCCCCACCAGGAGAGGGCGAGGTCCCAGCCGTCGGCGGCGAGCCGGGTGGCGATCGCGGCGCCGATGCCGGCGCGGCGGCCGACCCCGGTCACCAGGGCGAGGGGGCGCTGGGTGAGTGGGCGCTCGTCGAGCTGGCGCTGGTCGAGTGGGCGCTGGGACATGTCTCGTGTCTCCTGTCCGTCGACGCCGCGGTGCGCCGACCCGCCCAGCCTGGCACCTCCGGGGGCCAGGATGGGTCCGTGCCCCGCCGATCCCGACAACGTCGCCACCGCCCCGACCCGTCCACGTTCCCCCTGGAGCGCCTGCGCGACCGGATGTCGTCGTACATCTACGGCAACATCACCGTCCTGGCCGTCGCGATCGCGGTCTCCCCGGAGCAGATCGAGCACGGTGCGGCCGTCCTGACGGTCCTCGCGACGGCCGTCCTGACCTACCTGGCGCACGTGCTCTCCCACGTCGTCGCGCACGCGATCGGTGACACCGGCGACGACGAGGAGCACCGCGAGACCGTCGGGGCGATCCTGCGCGACGCGAACCCGATCGCGACCTCCGGCCTGATCCCGGCCGTGCTCTACGCCGTGGCGTGGGCCGGGTGGCTGCCGGCGCCGTGGGCGCAGACGGCCGCGATCGTCATCCTGGTGGTGCGCATCGGCCTGGTCGGGGTGTTCCTGCAGCGCTTCAGCGGGCGGCGCCCGTCGTTCCTCGGGCTGTGGGGCGGGATCGTGCTCGCGGCCGTGGCGTTCGCGATCGGGCTCGTCAAGGTGCTGCTCACGCACTGACCGGGTCGTCGGCGCCCAGGGGCCGGGTCGTCAGCAGCCCGTGGTGGCGAGCGTCACGGTCGCGACGTGGTCGTCCGTGACGGTGGCCTTCGCCGAGCACAGGTCCGTCGCCCGCACCGTCACCCGGCCGAGCGGGATCCCCGCGAAGTCGGCGGTGCCACCCGGGAACACCCGCTGGTGCTCGGAGAGCTTGCCGGTCGCCGCGTAGACCCGCACCTCGTAGGGGTGCTCGGCCGCGTTCTCCGAGACGGTCACGGCGATCTGCCCGGTCGAGTCGTGCGCACCGCACCCGGTCAGGGACAGCGCGCCGAGGGCGACCACGGCGAGGGCGAGCAGGGGGCGTCGGAGCACCGGTCCAGGTTACGTGCCGATCAGCCAGCCGTTGTCGGCGGCGACCCGCAGCGCCTCGGTCGCGTTCCGGGCCGCCGTCTTGCCGATCGCCGCGGACAGGTGGTTCCGCACCGTCCCCTCGGACAGGTGCAGCACCGCCGCGATCCCCGCGACGGTCGACGCCGTGCGGAACGCGACGAGCACGTCGGTCTCCCGCGGCGTGAGCGGCGACGGGCCGGCGGCCAGGGACTCCGCGGCGAGCACCGGGTCCACCACGCGGAAGCCCCCGGCGACCCGGCGGACCGCGTCGGCCAGCTGCTCGGCGGGGGTGTCCTTCACGACGAAGCCCGCGGCGCCGGCCTCGAGCGCTCGCCGCAGGTACCCGGGGCGGCCGAACGTCGTCACGATGAGGGACCGGCACGCCGGGAGCTCGCGGGCCAGGGTCGCGGCGGCGGTCAGGCCGTCGGTGCCGGGCATCTCGACGTCGAGCAGGGCCACGGCGGCCTGCGAGGTCCGGGCGGCCTCGAGCACCTCGTCCCCACGGGCGACCTGCGCCACGACGTCGATGTCCCGCTCGAGCGACAGCAGCGACGCCAGGGCTCCGCGGACGAGCGCCTGGTCGTCGGCGAGCAGGACGCGGATGGGGTCGGTCACCGTGGTCTCCTCTCGACCCGCAGCAGGAAGCCGCCGAGGTCGCTCGTGCCCGTCGTCACCGTGGCCCCGACGGCGTCCGCCCGCTCGTGCAGTCCGCGCAGGCCGTTGCCGCCGACGTCGAACGGTCCGGCGGGCACGGGGGCGTCGACCGCTCCGGTGCCGTCGTCCTCGATCGTCAGGGTGGTCCGGGTCAGCGTCACCCGTGCCCGGCTGGCCGCCGCGTGGCGCACCACGTTCGTCACGCCCTCGCGGAGCACCCACGCGAACAGGCTCCGGACGTCCCCGGCCGCCGCGTCCCCGGTCACGGGGAGCTCCGCGACGACCCCGGCCGCGTCCAGCGCCGAGCGCGCGGAGACCAGCTCGGCGTCCAGGTCGGCCTGACGGTACCCGCTGACCGCCTGCCGGAGTCCCTGCAGCGCCTCGCGCGACAGCCGCTCGACGTCCTGCATCTCGGTCTTCGCGCGGGCCGGGTCGACGTCGACCAGCCGCGCCGCGAGCTCGGACTTCATCGTGACGACCGTCAGCGAGTGCCCGAGCACGTCGTGCAGGTCGCGGGAGAACCGTGCGCGCTCCTCGACCACCGCGAGCCGGGTGAGCTCGTCCTGCGCGACCCCGAGCTGGTCCTCGGCCTCGCGCTGGCGACCGAAGAACACCATCGAGGCCCCGATCGACACCGCCACGATCGGGGCGAACAGGATGCCCGTGCTCGACGCCGCGTCCCACCCGACGACCGCGGCGACGACGAGCTCGGCGGCGACGACGACCCCGAGGACGGCGAGGGCCACCCAGAGCCGCACCGCCACGAACCCGGACAGCGCGACGACGAGCAGCCAGGACCACACCGCGGCCGGGCCGACGGGGACGAGCAGGAGTCCCGCGTAGGCGGCGAGCACGGCCAGGACGACCACGCGCCGTCGGAGTCCGTGCCGCCACATGGCCTCCGGGGCGAACAGGTACCCGACGTACAGCACCGCGAGCGCGAGGGTCGCGGAGACGTGCTCGTCGACCGTGCGGCCGTCGGTCCACACCGCGACGAGCAGCAGGGCCTGCCAGAGCAGGCCGAAGGCGGCGCCGCCGTACCAGCGGCGGCGGGCGACGCGGACCTCGGCGTCGTCGGCGCCCGGTGCGGCGGCCCACGGGAAGGCACGGGCGGACGGCCGGGAGGCGCGGGACGCGTCGTCCGCGCCCCGCGCGTCGGTCGGGCTGGTGCTGTCCACCCCCGACACCTCCGACAGGTCCGTCACGTCGGTCAGCGTACGACCGTCGTGACCGGTCACCGGCGCGCCGCGTCGCGGCGGTAGCGCCACACGATGACCGCGGCGAGGACGACCGTCCACCCGACGAGCACCAGGGCCGGCTCGGTCATCCCCGCGGAACCGGTCGCCCCGGCACCCATCTGGCCGATCCGGTTGAGCCAGTACGACGGCAGCAGGTGCGCGATCGACCCCATCCAGGCGGGCATCACCGACAGCGGGACCCACAGTCCGCCGAGGATCGACAGGCCCATGAAGACGACCATGAACAGCGGCTGGGCGTACGCGGGCTTCGCGAACTGCCCGACCAGGATCGCGATGAGCGCGAAGGGCACGACCCCGGCCCAGATGCCGAGCCCGGCGGCGGCCCAGTGCCCGGCGCCGAGCGACGCGTGCATCCCGAGGATCGCGATCGCGAAGGTGACCACGACCGAGACGGCCGAGAAGGCCATCGCCGCGACGAGCTTCGAGACGAGGAACGCCCACCCGGACAGCGGCGTCACGCGGAGCTGGCGGTTCCAGCCGATCGAGCGTTCGGTCACGAGCGAGAACGCCTGGCTGAGCGCGGCCATCATCGCGCCGTACGCCGTCATCTGCAGCGTGGTGACGACCAGGAACGGCAGGTGCGTCACGGGGTCGACCTGGCCGCCGTACGCGGCACCGAAGACCAGGAGCATGACGACCGGGATCGCGAACGTGAAGACCATCGCCTTGACGTTGCGGAGCTGCCGACGCGTCTCGAGCACGACGTACCGGACCGGGAGCCGACCGGCGGTGGTGCGGGACGAGCCGACGGTGGACGGAGCGGTGGACGCGGTGGTGGTCGCGGCCGGGGTGGCGGTGGTGGTGGTCATGCGAGGACCCCTTCGGTCTCGGTGGTGCTCGTGCTCGTGGTCGTGGTGGCGGTGCGGTCGGCGGTGATGGCGAGGAAGGCGTCGTCCATGGTCGAGGCGACCACCTGCAGGTCGTGCGCCTCCGGGAACGCGGTGAGCAGGGCGCGGAGCGTGTCGTCGCTGCGGTCGGTGCGCAGCGTGACGGCGTCGTGCCGCGCCTCCAGTCCGACGACTCCCGGCAGACCGCGCAACGCGACGTGCCGGTCCTCCGCGATGCCCGCGAAGCGGACGGTGCGCGTCGCCGCTGTCGCCTTGACGGCTGCGGGGGTGCCGTCCGCGACGACCCGGCCGTCGCGGAGGATGACGATGCGGTCCGCGAAGGTGTCCGCCTCGTCCAGGTAGTGCGTCGCGAAGACGACCGTGCGGCCGGCGTCCGTGAACTCCCGCATCGACGACCAGAAGACGTGCCGGGCCTCGACGTCCATCGCCGCGGTCGGCTCGTCGAGCACCAGCAGGTCCGGGTCGGAGACGACGGCGACCGCGAAGCGTGCCCGCTGGAGCTGCCCGCCGGACAGCTTCGAGACCCGACGGGTCGCGATGTCCTCGCAGCGTGCCCGGCGCAGGGCCTCGGCGACGGGCATCGGGCGGCGGTGCGCCGCGGCGACGAGGGCGACCGCCTCGCGGACCGTCACGTCGGGCAGGAGCGCCCCGCCCTGCAGCATCGCGCCGACACGGCCGTCGACGACCGCGGAGCGGGGGTCGGTGCCGAACAGGCGTGCGTCGCCCTCGGTGGGGGTCGCCAGGCCGAGCAGCAGGTCCACCGTGGTGGTCTTGCCGGCGCCGTTCGGACCGAGGAGGGCGACGACCTCGCCCGGACGGATCGTCAGGTCGACGCCGTCGACCGCGGTGACGGCGCCGAAGCGCTTGCGGAGCCCGCGGAGCTGGATGACCGGTGTCTCGTTCATGGCTCCACGATCCCGTCGGGCGGGGCGGCACCCGGGTGCCGGTCGTCACGACTTCGGCGTGACATCTGTCAGGGGTCGGTGTCGCGGTGCCTCGGGTGCCGTCGTTCGGAGTCCGGCCCTCGGGACGCGGGTCTGAGGGGTCCTCCGTTCGGGGGACGCGGCACGGGTCGCCCGGAGGGATACCGTGGGGGGCATGCACCAGGGGACCTCACCAACCTCCGTCGGATCATCACCAGCTGCACTCCGTCGCGCCGCCCTCATCGCCGCGCTCGACGTCGTCGACGGCGGACCCGAGGAGCGCTTCGAGCGCATCACCCGGATCGCCCGGGACGCGTTCGGGGTCACCGGTTCCTTCCTCAACCTCGCGGGCACGGAGGTCGTCACGATCAAGTCGCAGTCGAGCGACACCGTCTTCGGTCCCACGATCCCGCTCCAGGACACGTTCTGCGGTCGGACCCTGGCGGAGTCCGGGCCCGTCGTGGTGCCGGACGCCCGGGCCGACGCCCGCTACTCGGACATGCCGATGGTGGTCGACGACCCGAACGTGCGGTTCTACGCCGGGGTCCCGCTGCGCGTCGGCGACGACGCCGTCAAGGTCGGCACGCTCTGCCTGATCGACCCGACGCCCCGCGCGCTCGACCCTGACGACCTCGCGCTGCTCGAGGAACTCGGGTTGTGGGCGGAGCGCGAACTCGCCGCGGGCGCCGACGAGGACCGGCTCCGCGACGTGCTGGCCGGGCTGCAGCCGACGCCCGTGGCGGTCCCCGGCTACCGGATCGGCGGGATGAGCGTCCCGCACGGCGTCGTCTCGGGCGACCTGCACGACTGGCACCTGACCGGGACGGACCTGCACCTCACCGTCGCCGACGTGATGGGCAAGGGGATGTCGGCCGGCCTCCTCGCGGCGACGATCCGCGGGGCGCTGCTCGCCCGTCCGGACGCCCACCCCCGGGACGTCGTCGCCGCGCTCGACGACCAGGTCGCACCCGAGCTCGGCCGGGCGTCGTCGTTCTCGACGATGTTCCACGGGCGGCTCACCCCGGCGACCGGGCGGTTGGACTTCGTCGACGCCGGGCACGGCCTCGTGCTGCAGATGCGCGCCGACGGCGCCGAGCGCACCCTGCTGTCGAGCGACCTGCCGATCGGGCTGCACCCGGCTGGGCTCGGACGGACCCCGGGGGCGGTCGACCTCGCGCCTGGTGACGTCCTGATCATCGTGAGCGACGGCGCGCTCGAGCTCTGGGACTCGACGCTCGCCGCGTTGTCCCGGCTCGGGGCGCTCTGGCGCGAGGAGCCCGACGTCGAGGCGTTCCTCGCGCGGGTCCGGGCGCGGGCGCTCGAGCACGACCCGGGCGACGACCTGACCGTGGTGGTGCTGGCGCGCGACTGAGGCGCGGTGCGTCAGGCGCCGAGGCGCTCGATGAGCTCCCGGTAGCGCGCGGCCGTCCGCTCGACGATCGCGTCGGGGAGCACCGGCGGCGTGCCTTGGCGGTCCCAGTGCGCGCTGAGCCAGTCACGGACGATCTGCTTGTCGAACGAGTCCGTGCGGTTGCCCGAGCGGGCGTCCCAGTAGCGGCTCGAGTCGCTCGTCAGGACCTCGTCCGCGATCCGGACCACGCCGTCGGCGTCGCGACCGAACTCGAACTTCGTGTCGGCGATCACGACGTCGTGCTCGAGCGCGATCGCCGCCGCGGCACCGTAGACCCGCAGCGACAGGTCACGGAGGGTCGCCGCGTCCTCGGCCCCGACGAGCTCGACGGTCTGCTCGTACGAGATGTTCTCGTCGTGCTCGCCCTGCGGTGCCTTGTACGCCGGCGTGTAGATCGGCTCGGGCAGGCGGTCGCCCTCGGACAGGCCGTCGGGGAGCGGCACGCCGCACACGCTGCCCGACTCCCGGTACTCGGCCCAGCCGCTGCCGACGAGGTACCCGCGCACGACGCACTCGACCGGGAACATGTCGAGCGGGAGCACGTGCATCGACCGCGCGGCGACGGACTCGGGGACGGGCGTCCCGCCGGAGCCGTCCGGGATCAGGTGGTTCGGGACGTCCGCGAGCCGGTCGAACCAGTGGCGGGACAGCCGCGTCAGCAGTTCGCCCTTGCCCGGGATCGGCGGCTCGAGCGCGAAGTCGTACGCGCTGACCCGGTCGGACGCGACGAGCAGCAGCTCGGTCGCGTCGGCGACGTCGGCCGTGCCCTCGGGGACGTAGAGCTCGCGGACCTTGCCCGACGAGACGTGCCGCCAGCCGGGCAGGACGGGTGCGGCGGTCACCGGGCGACCTTCGCGGCGATGTCGGTGCGGTACTGCGCGCCCTCGAGCGCGATGTCGCCGAGGCCGGCGTACGCGCGCTCCCGCGCCTGGGCGAAATCGGTGCCGACCGCGACGACGCTGAGCACCCGGCCGCCGGTGGCGACGAGCTCGTCGTCGAGCACGGCGGTCGCGGCGTGGGCGACGGAGACGCCGTCCCGGGCGTTCGCGGCGTCGATGCCCGTGATCACCCGACCGGTGCGGGGGTTCTCCGGGTAGCCCTCGCTCGCGAGGACGACCGTAACGGCGACCTCCGGCCGGAACTCCGGACGCGGCGCCGATGCGAGCTGTCCGGTCGCCGCCGCGGCCATCAGTCCGCTCAGCGGCGTGGCGAGGCGGGGGAGCACGACCTGGGTCTCCGGGTCGCCGAACCGCGCGTTGAACTCGATGACCCGGACGCCCTGCTCGGTGACGATCAGCCCGCAGTAGAGCAGCCCGACGAACGGCGTGCCCTCGTGCTCGAGCCGGCGGACCGTGGGCAGCGCCACCAGGTCGGTGACCTCGTCGACGAAGGCCTGCTCCGAGGCCCAGCGCTCGTCGAGCCAGGGCAGCGGGGAGTAGGCGCCCATGCCGCCGGTGTTCGGGCCGGCGTCGCCGTCGCCCAGGCGCTTGTAGTCCTGCGCGGGGCTGAGCGGGCGGACGTCGTGCCCGTCGCTCAGGAAGAACAGCGAGACCTCTTCGCCGTCGAGGAACTCCTCGACCACCACCGGGCCGTGCTGCAGCCAGTACGTGGCGTGGTCGATCGCGGCCTGACGGTCCTCGGTCACCAGGACGCCCTTGCCGGCGGCCAGCCCGTCGGCCTTGACGACGTGCGGCGCCCCGAGCTCGTCGAACGCGGCCACTGCCTGCTCGACACTGCCGGCGGACACCGGGCGTCCGGTCGGCACCCCGGCCTCGGCCATGATCCGCTTCGCGAACGCCTTGGAGCCCTCGAGCTGTGCGGCGGCCTTGCTCGGGCCGAACACCGGGATGCCCCGGGTCCGGAGCGGGTCCGCGACACCGGCGATCAGCGGTGCCTCCGGTCCGACGACGACGAGCTCGACGCCGTTCTCGATCGCGTACTCGGCGACGAGCGCGCCGTTCGTGGGGTCGAGCGACACCGTCTCGACGTCGGCCGCGATGCCGGCGTTGCCGGGGGCCACCGTGATGACGTGCCCTGCGCGTTCAGCGAGGAGGGCCGTGATGATCGCGTGCTCGCGGGCACCGGAACCGAGGACGAGGATTCGCACCCGATCACCCTACCGAGCGCGACACGCCGCCCGCGATGCGACGGCTAGCCTGTGGACATGCCGCCGAAGAGGATCGAGGACGCCGTCGGCCGTGTTGCGCTCACCGCGGTGCTCGGGGGCTCCACGGTCCGGACGGACGTCGCGACCGCGGTCCGGTGGACCCTGCAGCGACTCGCCGACGACGTCCCGGGCAACAGCGTCGAGGTCCGCGTCCCGCCGTTCGCTGCCGTCCAGGCGGTGCCCGGTCCACGGCACACCCGGGGGACCCCGCCGAACGTGGTGGAGACGGACGCTGCGACCTGGATCGCACTGGCGACCGGGTCCCTGCGGTGGAGCGAGGCCGTCGCCGCCGCGCGGGTGAGCGCCTCGGGCTCGCGCGCGGACATCACGGCGTTCCTGCCGGTCCGCACCGCCACCTGAACGACGACGTCACGGAACGTCACCGCCGGGAGCAGCCGGCTCGACCGACGAGTTGTTCGACGAGGCTCACGGGATTAGGTAGGTCCTACCGATGTGCCCTGCGTGGCCGTCCCCGTAGCGTAGAAGTCGCCGGGATTCGGACCCGACCCGAACGGGTCCGAACCCGGCGACAGACTCCAAGGTACGCGACTTGCGGGTTACGTTGTCAACCATCGCGGCGCGTCGTGCTGCAATCCACAACGAACCCTGGGTTTCGTTGTCGACGATTTCGTGACGGGGCGACACGAGAACCGTCAGCGCGGCCCGAGCATCTCCGCGAGCTCCGACCGCGCGTGCAGGTCCCACTTCGCGAAGACCCGCGACAGGTGGGCGTCGATCGTCCGGACGGACAGGCCGAGCGACTCCGCGATCCGCCGGTTGCTCAGCCCACGTGCCGCGAGCTCCGCCACCTCGTACTCCCGGTGGGTCAGTGGGGGTTTCAGTCGGCCGGCCGTGACCGCCATGCCGTGCGTCGCGAGGACCGCAGCTGCCTCGGCGATCCGCGACCGGTCCTCGGCGCGCAGGGCGTCGGCGTACTCGACGACCGCGTTCGCGAGCGGCCCGTCCACCCGGGCCGCGGCGGCTCGCATGCGCTCCCGCGAGACCGTGGCGTCGTGCCCGCGCATGACGTCGTCGGCGAAGTGCAGCGTCTCGGCGTACATCACGTGCAGCCACGCGCCGCTCGCCGTCGCCCGCGCGGTGATCTCGTCCGCGTGCCGGAGCCCGGCCGGGTTGCCGAGCACGGCCTCGGTCCACGCGATCGACATCGCGACCTGCTCGCCGGTGATCCGCATCGCCCGCAGCGGGGTGCTCCGTGCCCGGTCGAGTGCGGCAGCGGCCTGCTCGGCGTGCCCGGCGTAGGCGTTCGCCATCGCGAGCCGGGCCCACGGGTAGGCCGCGAACCCGCCGTGGTCGGCCACGTCGTACCGCTCGCACGCGGCCGAGAGCGCAGCGATCGCGTCGTCCCAGCGCCGCTGGCCGATCGCCTGGTTGCCGACGCCGATCAGCTCGAGGGTGAAGTCGTACTTCAGGAACGGGCTCGCCCGGCGGACCGGGATCTCGGTGAGCATCGTGGCGACGTCCCCGCGCCAGACCTGGAGCTGGTGCGTCACGGAGACCACCTCGCCGACGGCCCACGGGGCCTCCTCGATGTGCTCGACCGCGGTCGCCAGCGCCCGTCGTGCCAGCCCGGCGGCGTCGTCGAGCCGTCCGGCGGTGGCGAGGGCCATCACGGCGCAGGGGGCGAGCGCGAGGAACGCGACGGACACCGTGGGCTGCTGCAGGACCCCGGAGCGCTCGACCTCGGCGCGGACCTCCTCGAACCGGCCGCCCCACCCGAGGTGCGCCAGGCGCAGGATCCGCAGGCGTTCGGCCGTCTCCGGACCGACGAGGCCGGCCGCCGCCTCGGCCAGGGCCACCGCGGCGTCGACGTCGTCGTCGTGGAACTGCCGGATGTTCGCGAGCGTCTCGCAGGCCTCGACGACCATCGCGTCGCCGACCTCGGCCGGACGGGAGCGCGCGAGGGACCAGGCGGCCTCGGCGTCGACGCGGCCGGCCTCGCGCCCGCTGCTGTACGAGTGCGCGATCGACCGCAGGCAGCGCGCCGTCACCCGCTCGCGCGCGGTCAGGGCGGTGCGGAGTGCGGCGGACGCCAGGGCGATCGCGCTCTCGTGCTCCTGCAGCCGGACGGCGACCTGGGTCGCGTCGAGCAGCTGCCCGACGGGTGGCAGCACGCCGCAGTCGAGCGCCCAGAGCGCGGCACGGAGTCGAGCGGCGGGCGGGGCGCCCTCGGGGCTGTCGGTCCGGAAGGCGTTGGCGCGCGCGAACAGGGCCGCACGCCGGGCGACCGGCACGAGCGCCCGGACGACCTCGCCGACGAGCGGGTGCGACGGACGGACGACCCGGGCGCAGTCGTCCGCCGTGTCGATCGTGACGAGGCCGAGCGCGACCACCCGGTCGACGTCCCCGCCCGACACCAGCCGCAGCAGCCGCTCGAGGGGGATCGGGTCGGCGAGCGCCACGATGTCGACGACGTCCCGCAGGTCCTCCGGCAGGGCGCCGAGCTCCGAGCGGTACATGTCCGCCAGGCTGTTCGACGCCGTCACGCGGCCGCGCCAGTACCACCCGGACGCGGTCTGCTCGAGCGCGCCGGACGCCAGGGCGGCCCGGACGACCTCGCGCAGGTACAGCGGGTTGCCCGCGGTCGCCCGGTGCACGCGCTCGGTGGACGCCGTCTCGAGCTGGGCGCCGAGTGCCGCGGCCACGACCTCGCCGGTCTCGCGCAGGTCGAGCGGTGCCAGGTCGATCCGTTCGAGCAGGTCGTCCTGCCACAGGGCGCGCAGCGGGTCGGGCAGTGCGGTGAAGTCCCTGCAGGTCAGGACGAGCCGGGCGCCCTGGTCGCGGACCAGCCACGCGACGTACCGGGCGGAGATCGCGTCGAGGTGGTCGGCGTCGTCGACGCGGAGCAGCACGTCCCGGTCGGCGAGGTCGGTCGTCTCGCGCAGGCGCTGGGCGGCGACCGCGTCGTCGACGAGCTCGGCCAGGGCGGCCGGGAGCTCCCCGAAGCGGTCCGCCACGGCGCCGAACGGCATCGAGCGTCCGGCGGCGACGGCCGTGATCGGGACGACGAGGGTCCGGCCGGTCGCGTCGCGTCGGGCGACCCGGTCCGTCACACGCGCCGCCGTCGAGGTCTTGCCGAGTCCGGGGGCACCGACGATCGCGACGCTCCAGCGGTGCTCGGCGACGACCGCGACCGCACGGTCCTCCTCGCGCCGCGGCACGATCGGCCACGGCACGCGCGCCGGTGAGCCGGGGCGACGACGGTCGCCGACGGGTCGGTCTCGCACCCCCACCACCTCCCGCTCCTCGTCAGTCCATCTTGCCCCGGTCGCGGGGGACAGGACAGACCGGACCACCACCCACAGTGGGGGACAATGGACGCGTGAGCGACTCCGCCCGATCCGAACCCCGACCCGACGACGGTCCCGACGACCGCACGCCCGCGCCCGCCGCGCCGGCCCCGAACACCGTCTCCACCCCGGACGAGGTCACCATCCGCCGGGCACCGAAGTTCGGCGTGTTCATCCTCGGCGGTGCGGTCCTCGGCTTCCTGGCGACCCTCGTCGTCGTGTCGGTCACCATGGACATCGACCGCGGCGACCAGCAGGACGCCAGCTTCGGCACCCTGGTCGGCTACTTCTCGCTGTGGGGCGTCACGATCGGTGCTGCGATCGGCGCGATCGTCGCGGTCGTGCTCGACCGCGTCCTCGCGAAGCGGGCCGCCCGCCTCACGGCGGAGCGCGTCGAGGTCGAGCCCGTGCCGGACACGGTCGACGGCGAGATCGAGCACCCGGACGGCGACCGTCCCTGAAAGACAGGAGACGGACAGGCGGACGGCACCACCGGCGGTGGTGACCAGATGACGGACGGGAGGCACGGTGCCAGCCGGCACCGTGCCTCCCGTCCGTCTCCTGGTCGCGTCGCGACCGGTCTTAGCTGAGCTGGTTCGCCTCGACCCAGGCGAGGTACTCGGGCGTGACCGAGCCGGTCACGTACTCACCGGTGAAGCAGCTCATCTCGAGGTCCGTGACGTCCGAGCCCTCGATGATCGCGTCCCGCATGTCGGCGACCTCCTGGTAGATCAGGTGGTCGCTGCCGAGCACGCGGTTGATCTCCGGGATCTTCCGGTCGTGCGCGATGAGCTCCGCACGGGTCGGCATGTTGATGCCGTAGACGTGCGGGAACCGGACCGGGGGAGCGGCGCTCGTGAAGGTGACCTCGTTCGCACCGGCAGCCCGCGCCATCTCGACGATCTCGCGGCTCGTCGTGCCGCGCACGATCGAGTCGTCGACGATCAGGATGTTCTTGCCCTTGAACTCCGACGACATCGCGTTGAGCTTCTGCCGGACCGAGCGCTTCCGCTCCGCCTGCCCGGGCATGATGAACGTCCGGCCGACGTAGCGGTTCTTGAAGAAGCCCTCGCGGTAGTCGATGCCGAGCTTCTGCGCGACCTGCATCGCGGCCGGACGCGACGAGTCCGGGATCGGCATCACGACGTCGATGTCGCCGGTCGGCGCGTACTGCGCGATGGTGTCCGCGAGCCGGTTGCCGAGCCGCAGTCGTGCGTCGTAGACCGAGATGCCGTTCATCACCGAGTCGGGACGGGCCAGGTAGACGTACTCGAACGAGCACGGCACCAGGCGGGGGTCCTTCGCGCACTGGCGCGCGTGCATCTGGCCGTTCATCTCGATGAAGACGGCCTCGCCCGGGGCGATGTCGCGGACGATCTCGTAGCCGCCGGACTCGAGCACGAGCGACTCGCTCGCGACGATCCACTCCGGCTGGCCGGCCTCGTCGAACTTGTGGCCCAGGATGAGCGGCCGGATGCCGTACGGGTCGCGGAACGCGAGCAGCCCGTGCCCGGCGATGGTCGCGATCGTGGCGTAGGAGCCCTCGACGCGCTCGTGCACGCGCTCGACGGCGTCGAACACCTGCCCGGGGTCGAGCTCGCTGCCGCGGACCTGGCCCTGCAGCTCGTGCGCCAGGACGTTCACCAGGAGCTCGGTGTCGGAGCTCGTGTTGAGGTGCCGGCGATCGATGTCGAACAGCTCGCGGGTGAGCTCCCGCGTGTTCGTGAGGTTGCCGTTGTGCACCAGGACGATGCCGTACGGGGCGTTCACGTAGAAGGGCTGGGCTTCTTCCTCGTTGCTCGCGACGCCCTTCGTGGCGTAGCGCACGTGGCCGAGGCCCATCGTGCCGAGCAGCGCCCGCATGTCACGGGTGCGGAAGCCCTCGCGGACGTGGCCGCGTGTCTTGTGCATGTGGTGCACGCGACCCTCGACCGTGGCGATGCCCGTCGAGTCCTGGCCCCGGTGCTGCAGGAGCAGCAGGGCGTCGTAGATGGATTGGTTGACGGGCCCCTGCGCAACGAGGCCGACGATGCCGCACATTCGCGGAGTGCTCCAGACCGTAGGATCGGGTGGTACCGAACAAGTCTGCCATGCCCCGCGGAGGACAACGCATGCCGAACCCGTACGCAGCCGCCGGCGTCGACACCGCCGCCGGTGACCTGGCCGTCGAGCTCATGAAGTCCGCCGTCTCGGCGACGCACAACGCCTCGGTGCTGGGGGGAGTGGGCGGGTTCGCGGGTCTCTACGACGTCTCGTTCCTGAAGGACTTCGAACGGCCGCTGCTCGCGACCTCGACCGACGGCGTCGGCACGAAGGTCGCCATCGCGCAGGCGATCGACAAGCACGACACCATCGGCCAGGACCTCGTCGGCATGGTCGTCGACGACATCGTGGTGGTCGGGGCGAAGCCGCTCTTCATGACGGACTACATCGCCTGCGGCCGGGTCGTCCCGAACCGCATCGCGGACATCGTCGCCGGCATCGCCCGCGGCTGCTCGGCGACCGGTACGGCGCTCGTCGGTGGCGAGACCGCGGAGCACCCGGGGCTGCTCGGCCCGGACGACTACGACGTCGCCGGTGCCGCGACGGGCGTGGTCGAGGCCGACCGGCAGCTCGGCGCGCACCTGGTCGAGGACGGGGACGTCGTCGTCGCGATCGAGTCCTCCGGCCTGCACTCGAACGGCTACTCGCTCGTCCGGCACATCCTGTCGACGAAGGGCGTCGGCTACACCGACCAGCTGCCGGAGTTCGGCGCCGGGGTGTCCGTCGGCGAAGCACTGCTCGAGCCCACCCGCCTGTACACCGCACCGCTGCTCGACCTGCTCGACGCCCAGCCCGGCGCCGTGCACTCGCTGTCGCACGTGACCGGCGGTGGCATCGCCGCGAACCTGGCGCGCGTGCTGCCGGTCGGCACCTGGGTCGAGGTCGACCGGGCCACCTGGACGCCCCCGTCGGTGTTCCGGGTGCTCGCGGACATGGCCGGCACCCCGGTCGAGGACACCGAAGGCACGTGGAACCTCGGCATCGGGATGTTCGCGGTCGTCGCGGCGTCGGCTGCCGACTCGGTCGTCGCGGCGCTCGGTGCCGCAGGGCTGCCGGCGTGGACCGTCGGGGCGATCTCGACCTCGGCGCGCGACCTGGACGGCTTCGAGCAGGGCGCGAAGGGCGTCGACGGCGGCGCCGTCCGGCTCGTCGGGAGCTACGCGGGCTGAGGCCGCGTGGCGCGGGGGTCTCGCGCCGGGTTGCCCGGGTCGGTGGCGGTGCTCGGGGGCCGGCGGCGGTCGAGCGGGCAGGACACGCCGCGTGCGTGACGCCGAGCGTGCAAAAGACGTCGGCGGGACGGCCCGAGTGTGCCAGATCTGGCCCGCCCGTTGAGCGCCCTCGACGAGGGACGCTGGGCCGGTGCGCTGCGTCCCCTCGGCCGGAAGGCGTGTCGAGCGTGCGCGGAACGCCGCGCGCGTGTTGCCCGGCGGGCATGATGTGTCGCGTCGGCGCCACGAGCGCGCCAGATCTGGCCCGTTCGTGCGGAGCCCGGCGCGTGGGACGGTTGCGAGCCCGAGCCCGAGCCCGAGCCCGAGCCCGAGCCCGAGCCCGAGCCCGCGGAAACGCCGCGCGACCCCGGAGGGTGCGCGGCGTCACGGTGAGGTCAGGCGGACTTGTTCTGGTCCTGCTGGGTCTCGAGCTCGTCGTCCTCCTCGTCGCCGTACTGGTCTGCCCAGCGGTCGACGTAGGAGTTCTCGTCCGAGTGTTGCCCGGCGGAGAGCTCGCGTTCGAGTGCACCGTAGTTCGTCTCCGGGCTGAAGTACTTCAGCTCCCGGGCGACCTTGGTGTGCTTTGCCTTCTGACGGCCGCGCCCCATGCGTGACCCCCTCGTGTTCGGCTCTGGTCCGGTCCTGGCGGGTGGGGGATGCCACCCGGGGAACCAGACGGTTCGTGGTTTGAAATCTGCCGATCACTCTACCATGTACCCCGATCCCGACACCCCGCACGGCGTCCCCCGGACCGCGGCTCCAACGTCAGGCCGGCAGGGGTTCCGCGACGCCCCGCTTCCGGCGCGAGGAACGCAGGACGAGGGCGTCGACGGAGAACCGACCGGGGCCGGTCAGTGCGACGGCGAGGGAGGCGACGGCCAGGACGAGGACGTACTCGAATCCGCCGTCCTGGGCGAAGAAGCCGGCCGTGGCGTGGGCGAGCAGGCCGGCCACGACCATGTCGACCGCGAGCAGGAACCCCACGACCCGGGTGGCGACGCCGGCGACGAGGAGCACGCCGCCGACCAGCTCGAGGCCGGCGACCGCGGGGGCCGCGACCTCGGCGAGCGGGACGCCCATGCCGGCGAAACCCTGGGTCACGTTCGGGATGCCCTGGGCGAACTTCTGGGCACCGTGGGCGATGAACACCACGCCGAGGACGATGCGGAGCGCGGTCAGGCCGATGGATGTCGATGTCGTTCGCATGGCGACGACGGTATCCAGTGACGTGTCATCGATCCCCCTCGTCCGGGGGACTTGCCGGACTTCGCCAGGGGTCCCCCAGACAACGGTCCGCCGAACCGCGGACACGCCTTCAGGGTCGGGAGCGTCAGGAGTCGGCGCCGCGCCCGGTCTGCTGCTGCAGGCGGTCGATGTGCTCGGACGCCTCGGCCTTGGTGAGGTCGGCGGGCAGTTCCTCGCCCGCCTCGCGCGCGAGGGTGTCCAGGTAGCTGCGCTGTGGACCGGTCATCGGCTCGTCGCCGGTCACCCAGTCCTCGGGGTCCTTGCTCGCGGTCGTCGAGGGGTCGGGTCGCTCGCCGCCCAGCGTCTCGCCGGTGTGGGCGTCGTCGGGGGTCTGATCTGCTGCGTCGGTCATGGCGCCGACCGTACGCGCGGGACCGTCCGGCCAGCGCAGCACGTCGTCCCCCGACAGCGCGAGCGGGACAGAAGGAACTCCACGGCGCGAGCGGCGCGCTCAGGTGGGGACGACCGTGTACCGCACCAGGTCGGCGCCCACGGCGCTCGACGCGACGGGGACCTCGGCGTCGCCCTGCCGCAGCCAGATCGTCGCGGCGCGCTCGTCGATGCGCACCACATGGTGGAGGGACCCGTTCAGCAGCACGGCGGCACGGACCTCGACGGTCCCCGAGGACGGGCGCGGCGGGAGTCCGACCACGTCGTCGTCGTACGCCCGGTGCTGCCCTGGTGACAGGAACGGTGAGACCGGCGTCGTGACGACCTCGAACCCCTCGTCGACCTCGCGGACCGCGACCAGGCGGACCGCCTGGTCCGTGGGGAGTCGGACGTCGACGACCGGGGCGTCAGCCGGGCCGGCCAGTGCGCGGAAGGCGGGCCGACCGTCGGGGGCGAGCAGTCCCTCCAGGCCGTCGATCCGGACGCGACCGCGTCCGCGCGAATCGGCGTACAGGCCGGGCTCGAGCCCGGAGCGGCGCGCCTCGAGCCGGGACACCACGACGCGGTCCGGGCGGTACCAGTCGCGGAGCGTGGCGGGGTCGACCCAGCCGATGCTCGCGACCCCGCGGGCGAGGTCGGCGCCGTCGTCGGCCGGACGCTCGTCGACTGCGCCGAGGGGGTGCTCGCCGCGCACCGCGACGAGGCCGGCGTACGGGCCGGCCGGGGAGGGTTCGTGGTCGAGCACCTCGACGCGCTTCGACACCTTGCCGCCGTGGCCGTCGAACGTCGCGAAGGTGCGCAGGTCGGAGATCGTCATGTCGAGGACCGATGCTACGACCGACCGCCGTCGATGTCCGCGGGATCCGGCGCCGGTTGCCTGCTGAAATGATCACATGTAATATTGCAATACGGGTCATCGACATCAGGGGAGCCAGTGGACGCCGCACGACCGAAGAACTTCCGCGAGGACATCGCCGGCCTCCGCGGGATCGCCGTCCTGCTCGTGGTCGCCTACCACGCGTTCGCGTTCCCGAGCGGTGGCTACGTGGGCGTGGACGTGTTCTTCGTGCTGTCCGGGTTCCTGATCACCGGCATCCTGCTGCGGGACCTGCAGGACCACGCGCAGCTGTCGATCGCCCGCTTCTACGTGCGTCGTGCCCGCCGTGTCCTGCCCGCCGCGCTCGTCGTGCTCGGCGTGACCTGCGTCGCTGCGGCCCTCGTCTGGTTCGCTCCCCGCGCCGTCGCGACGTGGTGGGACGCGGTCGCGTCGCTCTCCTTCGTCGAGAACGTCAGGCTGATCCGGACCGGGGCGGACTACCTGCAGTCCGGTGCTGCCTCGTCCCCGCTCCAGCACTTCTGGTCGCTCGCGGTCGAGGAACAGTTCTACGCGGTGTGGCCACTCCTGCTGCTGATGGCGGTACCGATCCTCCGGCGATGGCTCCCGCCGAGGGGGAGCGTCGCGGTGTGCGCAGGGTTGATGATCGCTGGATCGATCGCGTGGGCCGTCGTCTCAGCCACGACCAGGCCGGACGCGTCCTACTTCGACCCGGTGGTCCGTGCGTGGGAGCTCGGCGCGGGGGCGTTGCTCGCGACCGCCGCACCCGTCGTCGGTCGCCTTCCGCGGTGGCTGCGCGAGTCGGCCTTCGTGCTCGGCCTCGTCGCGATCGTCCTCGCGGCGTGCGTCCTCGACGACGGCGCCGCCTTCCCGTGGCCCGGGGCCGCGCTCCCCGTCGTCGGGACCGTGCTGGTCCTCGGGACCGGGGCTTCGGTCGTCGCCGCGCTCCCGCTGCGGTGGCGAGGGCTCCGCTACCTCGGGCGCACGTCGTACTCGCTCTACCTCTGGCACCTCCCGGTCCTGGTCGTCGCTGCATCGCTCGCCGGACCGTCACCGCTGGTCGCCCTCCTGGCCGTCGGCATCTCGTTCCTCTTCGCTGTCCTGACCGAACGGTACGTCGAACGGCCGTTCCTCCGGCCGTCAGCCCGCCGGTCCTCGCCTGTTCGCGGCCCCGGCTCGCTCGCGTTGGGGGGACTCGTGACGACGGTGCTCGTGCTGGCTGCCGGGGTGCAGTGGATGGAACCATCCCTCAGCGGCACCACGACACCCGCCAGGGCTGCGATCGCGGACCGTCATGACCGTTCGTCCGCGATCGACCCGGCAGACCTCAGCACGTTCGTCGCACGGGGATTGACGGAACCACCGGATCCCGTGGACGTCGAGCCTGGCATCGACCTTCCTGCTCGAGCGACCGTTGCCCCAGCCCTCGTTGATGGTGGCTGCAAGAACGATCTCCTGCCGGACGAACTGGACGATCCGTCCGTCTGCTCCTGGGGCGACGACGATGCTCCCCGTACGGCCGTCGTCGTGGGTGATTCCATCGCCCTGTCCTGGACTCCGGCGATCGTCGACGCGCTCGGTGCCGGTTGGCGGATCGAAGCGATGGGGTTCGCCTCGTGCTCGATGGTGTGGACGCCTGGTCAGACCAGTAGAGCAGTCGACCACACTGCGCGCTGTGCAACAGCACGCGACGTCATGCGCCACTGGGTCGATGATCGACGGCCCGACCTCGTCTTCACCTCGACGTCCGAGGGATCCTTCCGCAGCACCGAGGATGCGACGTCCGTGGAAGAGCGGTGGTACACGGGGGCAGTCGATGGCTACCGGCAGCTGGCCGGGCCGGGTCGTACGGTCGTCGCGCTCGGGGCGCCACCGGAAGGTGCTCCGGTCGACGCCTGTGCGACGCGGTTCACCGGAGTGAGCGCGTGTTCCGGCGCACTGCCGACCGCCGCGATCAAGAAGGATCGGGCTGAGGCATCCGCCGTGGCCACGCTGGTCGCATCCGGACAAGATGCCCGTCACGTCGCGGTGCTCGACTGGTTCTGCACCGTGGACGGAGCATGTCCCGCGACGATCGACAGGACCCTCGTCCGGAGCGACTCCGGGCACATGACGGGTCTCATGAGCGGACGCCTCGCGTTGGTGCTGCGCGACGCGCTCGGGTCTCTCGCCAGGTCTTGACGACGAACGAGGCCGGACGGGAGGCGCGTGGTGCGCCCGCCCGACCGGCCCGGTCCGTCGTCGCGCGCGGTCAGAGCGATCGGCGCAGCGCCTCGAGACCGTCGCGCAGGCGCGTCACGGTGTCGTCCGAGAGGGAACCGCGCGTCGCGTGGCGACGCAGGTCGGCGCGGACCTGCTGCCGGAACGACGACAGGACCATCTCGACCTCGCGGAGCGCACGCGCCCCCTCGGACGGCACGTCCTGAGGCTCGTCCGCGGTCTGCCCGCGGGGTGCCTGCGCGCTCGCGGCGAGGTCGGCGCGGAGGGACCGCATGGCCTGGCCCACCGAGGCGCGGACGCCGTCGGCGAGGGACTTCACGGAGTCGGCGACGCCGTTCTGCACTGCGGCGATCTCGTCGGCGCGGGCGTCGAGCTCGGCGCGACCGGCCTCGGTGATCGCGTAGACGGTCTTGCGGCCGTCGACGGTCTTGGTGACGAGCCCCTCCGCCTCGAGCTTCGCCAGACGCGGGTACACCGTGCCGGCACTCGGGACGTAGGTGCCGCCGAAGCGGTCGCCGAGGGCCTGGATGACCTCGTACCCGTGCATCGGGTGGTCGGCCAGCAGGACGAGCAGGTACAGCCGCAGGTGGCCGTGGGCGAAGACCGGGCTCATGCGGGCGCCTCGCTCTCGTCGGTGACGGTCGTGGAGGCGGCGGGAGCCTGGGCGGCGGGCGCGGCCGGTGCGTGCAGCACCGCGATGTCGCCGGACACCGAGTTCACCTTGAGGTCGAGCCACTGTCCGGAGAGCTCGCCACCCTGCTTGACGTAGGAGCCGCGCACGCCGCGGATCTCGGAGTCGTCGAACTGCAGCTTGCCCGAGGCGGTGCTCACGGTGCAGCGGTAGGGGACGCCGTCCTCGAGCCGGACGCTCACCGACCCGGAGACCGTGTTGACCCGGGCGGTGTCGGGGGTGCCCTGCAGGTCGAGGACCACGTCGGCGTTGACCCCGTCGGCGGTGAAGCGCGGGATGGCGCCGGTCGCGACGACGTCGCCCGAGACCGTGCGGACCGTCAGGGCGCCGTCGAGCTCGCGGACCGTGGTGGTGCCGGACACCGCGTGCACGGCGAGGTCGCCCGTGAGGCCGTCGACGACGACGTCGCCGGACACCGTGTTGACCGAGGCGCCGCGGTTCGTGCCGGACAGCAGAACGCCGGCGGAGACGACGCCGATCGTGACGCGCGCGTCGCGGGGGACGAGCACGCTGACGTCGGCGGCGGCACGGCCGCGGAAGGACTTGAGGAAGCCGAGCGGGTCGTCCCAGCCGATCTGTGGGTGGTCGACGGTCAGGGTGTCGCCGTCGAGCTCGATCTTGAGGGGCTTGCCCGAGACGCTGTGCACCTCGATGCGGGCGGTCGGCTCGTCGTGTGCGACGACGTCGACCTGTCCACCGGCGAGCCCGACGCGCAGTGCGCGGACGATCCCGGTGTCGATCACCTTCGGCTCCTCGACGAGCCACTTCTCCTGGGCCATGTTGCCTCCTGAAACTCGCGATGTATCGCGTTGGTGGAAGTCACGATACATCGCGAGACCGAGGTTGTCACGGGGTGTGCACGACGGCCCCGCACCCTGGTGGGTGCGGGGCCGTCGTGGTTCGGCGGGGCGGTTACTTCGACGCGGAGTCGAGCGCCGCCTGTGCCTTCTCGGCCGCGGCGTCGAGCGCGTCCTTCGGGCTGGTCTTCAGCAGCATCGCGGACTGCAGCTGCGTGGACAGCGCCGCGCTCACCTCGCCGTAGGCAGTGATGGACGGACGGGCCTTCGCGTACTCGAGCTCGTCGGCGAAGGCCTTCAGGCGTGGGTTGTCGTCGAGGTACTTCTTCCAGGTCTCGTTGTCCGACGTGGCCTTGTTCGCGGGGAGCAGGCCGGTCGCGATGTCCCACTTCGCCTCGGTCTCGGGGCTGAGCCACCACTGCATGAACTTCCAGGACGCGTCCTGCTTCGCCTTGGTCGTCTTGATCAGGTACGAGTTGTTCGTGCCGAGGTTCATCGCCGGCTTCTCGATGCCGGGGAGCGCGAAGACGCCGACGTTGTCCTTGCCGAGCGTGCTGTCGATCGTGGACAGGTCGTACGCGCCGGTGATCGCCATCGCCGCCTTCTTCGACGTCAGGGCCGGGACGGCGCCGTTCGTCGAGGTGGTGAGGAGCGACTGCGGGTACGCGGTGCCGTCCTTGAGCATGTCGGTCCAGGCGGTGAGGGCCTTCACGCCCGCGTCGCTGTTGAACTCGACCTTGGTGTTGTCCTCGTTGAGGAAGTCACCGCCGGCGCCCCACAGCATCGACTGCCAGGTGAAGACCGGCCACTCGCCGGTGCCGATCGGCAGGTACGCGCCGTACTGGGTCGTGCCCTTCGTGAGCTTCTTCGCGTCGTCGGCGAGCTCGGCCCAGGTGGTCGGGGTGTCGGTGATCCCGGCCTCCTTGAACATCTCCTTGTTGTAGACGACGGCGTAGTCGCCGATGTCGGTCGGCAGCGTGTACTGCTTGCCGTCGAACTCGCCCGTCGAGAGCATGCCCTCGGTGAAGCTGTCCTTCGTGATGTCGCCGCCGGACAGGTAGTCCTCGAGCGGCAGGACCTTGCCGGTCTGGATGACCTCGCCGGTCTGCTGCGGCGTGCTGTCGCCGAGGACCATGTCGGGGCCGGTGTCGTTCTTCAACGCGTTGATGAGCTTCGCGTCGAACTGGTCGGACGAGGCGGCGTACTGGGGCTGGACCTCGATCTTGTCCTGCGAGGCGTTGTACTCGTCGATGAGCTTCTTCACCTCGGTGGCCTGCGGTCCCGTGTAGTTGTGCCACACGGTGATCGTCGTCTTGCCGCCGCTGCCGCCGGAGTTGCCGGTGACGGACCCACCGGAACACCCGGACAGGGCCAGAGCGGCGCCGACGGCGAGGGCCGTGACACCGAGCAGTCGCTTGCGCATGAGATCGTCCTTTCTCGGACTTCTGGGTGGTGCGAGGAATGGTGCAGGGAGTGGTGCTGAGGGGGTGGAGCGGGGAGGGGTGGTCGGGATCAGCGGAGCCCGCCGGCCATGGCCGACACGATCTGCTTCTGGAAGATGATGAAGACGATGAACACCGGCAGGATCGCCAGCGTCGAACCGGCCATGAGCAGGTTGAAGCTCTGGCTCGCGTTCGCGGACTGCAGCTGCGTGAGGCCGACGGACACCGTGAAGAACTCGGTGCGGGACGCCACGAGGAACTGGAAGAAGAAGTTGTTCCAGTTGTAGACGAAGGACAGCACGGCGAAGGAGCCGATCATCGGCGTCGCCATCGGCGTCACGACGGACCACATCCGCCGCCAGACGCCGGCGCCGTCCACTCGGCTGGCGTCCTCGATCTCGCTCGGGAACGAGGTGAAGAACTGCCGGAACAGGAACGTGCCGAGGATCGACGGGATGTTCGGGACGATGAGCCCCTGGTAGCTGTTCAGCCAGTGCAGCGAGGACAGCAGGGTGATCAGCGGCGTGAACACGACCTCGAACGGCACGAGGAGCGCGGCGAGCAGGACGACGAACACGATGTTCTTGCCCTTGAACTTCAGCCGCGAGAACGCGAACCCGGCCGCCAGGCTCGTCACGATCTGCCCGGCGGTCGTCGCGATCGCCACGACGGTGGAGTTGAAGAAGTACAGGCCGAACGGCGCGACGGTGAAGATGTCGGTGTAGTTCGACAGCTCCCACTGCTTCGGCAGGAACGTCGGCGGGAAGGCCAGCGCTTCCTCCGAGGACTTGAAGCTCGTGAGCAGCATCCAGAGGAACGGGCCGAAGAACAGGACGACGGCGACGATCAGGATGACGTGGCGCAGGACGGCCGGCGAGTGCTTGCGGAACAGCACGCCGAAGGGTCGGCTGCGGTGCGGACGGGAGGCGCGGTGCGCGTCCGACGGGAGGGCGCGGGATGCGATCTGGGTCACGGTGCGGTCCTAGTTCAGCTCGATGGGGTCGCGGCGGTTGATGACCCGCAGCTGGACGACCGCGACGAGGATGCCGACGATGAGCAGGATCACGGCGGCGGCGCTGGCCGAGCCGCCGTGGAAGAACACGAAGCCCTGGTTGTAGATGTAGTAGAGGATCGTCTCGCTCGAGTTGATCGGGCCGCCCTGGGTCAGGACGTAGACCTGCGTGAACACCTGCAGGGCACCGATCACGCCGGTGATGGCGAGGAAGCCCGTGGTCGGTGCGACCAGGGGGAGCGAGATCCGGAAGAAACGGCGGATCGGTCCGGCGCCGTCGAGCGTCGCGGCCTCCATGTAGGACGCCGGGATGTTCGTGAGCGCGGCCGAGTAGATGATCATCGTGTAGCCGACGCCCTGCCAGATCGAGAACACGATCACCGAGACGAGCGCCCAGGGCTCCGAGGTCAGGAAGCCGATCGGGGGAGCGCCGAGCGCCGTGACGACGCCGTTCACCAGGCCGCCGAGCGGCGACAGGATGAAGCTGAAGATCAGGGCGCTGCCGACGATCGGGGCGATGTACGGCACGAAGAGCAGGGCGCGGTAGACGCCACGGCCGCGGAACGGCTGGGCGAGCAGCGCCGCGAAGAACAGTCCGAGCGCCATCGTGACGGGGACGACCACGACCACGTAGAGCGCGGTGTTGCCGGCGGCGCGCAGGAACTCGCCGTCGCGGAACAGGCCGGTGAAGTTCGACAGCCCGACGAAGCCGTTCGTCTCGCCCGACGCCGGGTTCCAGTTCGTGAACGAGTAGAAGACCGTCTGCGCCAATGGGTACAGGTAGAACAGCGCCAGCAGCACCGTCGTGGGGGCGATCAGCACGTAGCCCGCCCGGCCTTCCCGTCGTTCCATCCGGCTGGCGTCCGCGGTGGACGACCGTCGACCGGGAACGGTCACCCTGGTCGGGTTCTGAACCGCACTCGTCATGCGGACCTCCTCTTGGCTCGTCGTTGAACGCTAGGAAACGGCTGTTTCGAGCAGATTACCGTTCGATCACCAAAAGTAAATAGTCGATTCTGCACCGACTTCGTTCGATCATCGATCGATCAGCCGCTACAGTGACGACATGCACGAGCAGCACTTCCAGGACATGGCGCGGAGCCCGGGGTCCGTCGGGGACGTCCTCCGACTCATCCGCGTATCCGACACGACCTCGCGCTCGAGCATCGCCCGGAGCACCGGACTCGCGCCGTCCACGGCGTCCGCCCGGGTCGACGCGCTGACGTCCCTCGGGCTCGTCCGCGAGAGCGGTGCCGAGGGGTCCCGAGGCGGACGCCGGGCCCGACGGCTCGAACTCGTCGCGGACGCCGGGTTCGTCGCCGCGGCCGACCTCGGTGCGCACCACGTGCGCATCGTCCTCACCGACCTGGCCGGGACCGTCCTGGCGGACACCGACGCCCTCGAGCACGGCGCCGGCACGGTCCCGGTCGCCGCCGGGCCCCGGGCGTCCGTCGCGGCGCTCTGGCAGCGGTTCGTCGAGCTCGCGCGGGACAGCGGTCTCGACATGGACCGGTTCCGCGGGGCCGCCATCAGCATCCCCGCGCCGGTGTCATACCCGGGCGGCAGCATCGCGACCCCGTCGTTCGAACCGTCCTGGCACGGGGCCGTGCTGCCCGAGCTCTTCGCGGAGTACACCGACGTCCCCGTGCTCGTCGAGAACGACGCGAACCTCATCGCCCTGGCGGAGCACCCCGAGCCGGACCGCTCGGGCACGCTCGTCGCGGTGAAGCTCGGCACGCGCATCGGCGCCGGCGTCCTGCTCGACGGCCGGCTGCACCGCGGCGTGAGCGGCGCCGCGGGCGAGATCAGCCACACCCCCGTGGACGGCGAGGCCGCGATCGGCTGCACGTGCGGCGTGCCGGACTGCCTGGAGTCGGTGGCCTCCGGCGGCGCCGTCGTCGCACGGCTCCGGGCCACTGGGCGCGAGGTCGGCAGCACGGGCGACGTCCTCGCCCTCGCCGCCCAGGGCGACCCGGTGGTCCTCGACGAGCTGCGCCGGGCCGGGGAGCACATCGGCCGGGTCCTGTCCGGGATCGTGAACTTCTGCAACCCGAGCGAGGTCGTGCTCGCGGGCGCGATGTCCGCGTCCTCGGTGCTCGTCGCCACCATCCGCGGCGAGCTCTACCGCTCGTGCCTGCCGATGGTCGCCGACGCGCTCGACGTCCGCGCGAGCCGGGAGCCCCGTGACGCCGGGATCCGCGGTGCGACGGTGCTCGCCGTGGACGAGGTCCTCGCCCCCACCCGCATCGACGAGATGGTCCGGACCGCGGCGGAGCGCACCGCATGAGCACCGCGGTCCGCGACCTCGAGCAGTCCGGCGCGGTCGTGGCGGTCGACGTCGGCGGCACGACGGTCAAGGGCATGCTGCGCATCGGCGACGTCGTGCTCGACCGGGCCGTCGTCCCGACCTTCGGGACCGTCGGACCCGCGGACGGGACGGTCTCCGGCACGGCGACGGCCGGCACTGCGACGGCCGGCACGGCGACGGCCGGCGCGGCGATGGCCGATGGGCCGTCGACCGGGGGCACGGCGGTCGGCGACCTGGCAGCCGGTGGGCCGGCGCTCGCCGCGGTCGTCGCCGTGGTCGACCGGCTCGCGGCCGCCGCCACGGGCGCCGGCCACCCGCTGGCCGCCATCGGCCTGTGCACCCCGGGGGTCGTCGACTCCGCGGCCGGCACGGTCGTCGTGGCGGTCAACCTCGACTGGCACGACCTGCCGATCGCCGACCTGCTGCGCGAGCGCTACGGCGTCCCCGTCGCCGTTGCGCACGATGCGCGTGCCGCGGCCACGGCCGAGATCGCCGCCCGCACCGCCGCCGGTCGGGACGTCACCGAGATGGTCTTCATCCCGATCGGCACGGGCATCTCCGCGAGCCTGGTCGTCGACGGCCGCCTGGTGGTCGGCGCCGCCGGGGGTGCCGGCGAGGTCGGGCACGTCTGCGTCCGACCCGGCGGGGAGCCCTGCACGTGCGGGCAGCGCGGGTGCGTCGAGGCCTACGCCTCGGCCCGGAACATCCGTCGGCGCTACCGTGCGGCCGGCGGCACCATCGACGGGGCCACCGACGAGATCGTCGCGGCGGTCGACACCGACCCGGTCGCGGCCGCGGTGTGGGCGGACGCGGTCGACGCGCTCGCCGCCGGGGTCGCGATCCTGTCCGCCGTGCTCGACCCCGCGGTCGTCGTCGTCGGCGGCGGGCTCGGCGAGTCCGGGGAGCGCCTGCTCGCCCCGCTCCGCACGGCCGTCGACGCCCGACTCGGCTGGCGGCCGTCGCCCCGCATCGAGCAGTCGCTCGCGGGGGCCGGCGCCGGACTGGCGGGTGCCGCGCTCCTCGCCCGCACCGCCGCCGCGACCAGCACGACCGGCGCGACGAGCGCGCCCACGTCCAGCGCGCCCACGACCAGCACACCCGCGCCCGCCGCGGACCCAGCACCACACGGAACCAGGAGGACCCCATGACCGAACAGCGACTCCGGATCGGCCT
The DNA here is from genome assembly GCF_006715175.1 of Curtobacterium citreum. NCBI lineage: Bacteria > Bacillati > Actinomycetota > Actinomycetes > Micrococcales > Microbacteriaceae > Curtobacterium > Curtobacterium citreum. The sequence goes on from NZ_VFMQ01000001.1 coordinate 806,617, forward strand.
CGTCGGTGCGGGGGTGATCGCCCACGCACACCTGCCGAACCTGCTCCGCCTCGGCGACGTCGTCGTCTTCTCCGAGGTCGGCGCCGAGGAGCTCGTGGCCACGCACGGCGGCGAGGTGGTGGGCTCGCTCGACGAGCTCCTCGCCCGCGTGGACGTGGTCGACGTCGTCGTCCCCACGTACGCGCACGCCGAGGTCGTGCGGGCAGCGCTCGCCGCCGGCAAGGACGTCATCAGCGAGAAGCCGCTCGCCCGCACCGACGCGGACGCCGACGACCTCGTCCGACGCGCCCACGAGGCCGGCCGACAGCTCTACCCGGCGCACGTCGTCCGGTACTTCCCCGAGTACGTCCGGCTGAAGGCCGCGGTCGAGGCCGGGCAGCTCGGCGAGCTCGCCGTCCTGCGCTTCGTCCGCTCCGGCGGCTTCCCGACGCGCTCCGCCTGGTTCGCCGACCCGGAGCTGTCCGGGGGCATCATCATGGACCAGATGATCCACGACCTGGACATCGCCCGGTGGATCGCCGGCGACGTCGTCCGGGTCAGCGCGGTGCACGTCCGGAAGGGCACCGTGGACCACCCGGTCGAGGCGGCGCACGTGCTGCTCACCCACGCGTCCGGTGCGATCAGCCACGTCGCGGGCATCTGGGGTCCGGCGCACCTGCCGTTCGTCACCGAGTTCTCGGCCACCGGCACGCTCGGCACCCTGTCGCACGACTCCCGCGCGGAGCGGAACTACACGGCCGAGCTCCTCGACGAGGCGGCCGTCGGCGGCGACCTGCCGGAGCTCGACCCGACCGAGGACCCCTACTTCCTCGAGATCCGCGAGTACCTCGGTGCGTTCCGGGGCGGTGCCGTCCCGCGCGTCTCCGCCGAGGACGGCGCGACCGCGGTCCGGATCGTCAACGCGGCGCTCCGGTCGGTCGAGACCGGGCAGCCCGTCGACCTGGAGCCCGCCCCCGCGGCCGGGACGCACGAGGGGGCGACGGCATGACCGCCCTGCGCATCGGCGTCCTGTCCTTCGCGCACACGCACGCGCTGTCGTACCTGACGGCGCTGCAGGCGATGCCCGGCGCCGAGGTCGTCGGCACCGACCCGGACGGCACCTCCACGGGCACGGAGCTGACCGACCTGCGCGGTCGGGAGCTCGCCGACGCCCTCGGGGTCGCGTACGTCGACTCGGTCGAGGAGCTCCTCGCACAGGGCGTCGACGCCGTCGTGGTGACGAGCGAGAACGCCAGGCACCGCGCGCTCGTCGAGCAGGCCGCCGCCGCGGGTGTCCACGTGCTGTGCGAGAAGCCGCTCGCGACGACGTGGGAGGACGGCCTGGCGATGCGGGCCGCCGCCGAGGCCGCGGGCGTGCTGCTCATGGTCGCCTTCCCGGTGCGGTTCGCCGGGACCTTCGCCCGGCTCGCGGCGACGAAGCGGGCCGGCCGGCTCGGCGAGGTCTTCTCGGTCCGCGGTGCGAACAACGGCATGCTCCCGCTGACCCGCTCGTGGTTCACCGAGCCCGAGCTGTCCGGCGGCGGCGCGATCGTCGACCACGTGGTGCACATCGCGGACCTGCTCGACGAGCTCCTCGACGGCACGCCGGCCGTGACGGTGACGGCCGTCACGAACCGGGTGCTGCACGCCGCCCGCGCGCAGGCCGAGACCGCCGGGCTCGTGACGATCACCTACGCGGACGGCACGATCGCGGCCATCGACTGCTCGTGGGGCCGCCCGGACACCTCGCCGACGTGGGGTGGGCTCGCGCTCACCGTGGTCGGGTCGGAGGGATCCGTGGACGTCGACTTCTTCCGCCCGAGCGTGCGCGGGCTCGACGCCGCGACCGGCCGGTCGGTGGTGCTGCCGTACGGGCCGGACTTCGACCAGGCGATGCTCGAGACGTTCGTCACCGCGGTCCGGAGCGGCGAGCAGCCGCAGCCCGACGCCGCGGTCGGCCTCCGCACGCTGGCGGTCGTGCTGGCGGCGCAGGAGTCTGCGGCGAGCGGCGAGACGGTGCGGGTGCGGTCCGTCTGAGCGCACCGCACTGACGGACGGGAGGCGCGGTGCCGGCTGGCACCGCGCCTCCCGTCCGTCGCGGCACCGTCTCAGGAGCCGCCGGCCGCTGCCCACAGGTTGCGGGCGTTCGCGAGTCCGCGCTCGACCGCGTCGACGTCGTCCTCGAGCCCCTCGAACTCGATCGAGAGGGGGCCGTCGAACCCGCTCGCGACGATCCGCTCCACGATCCGGCCCAGGGGCAGGTCACCGTGCCCGACGACCGTGCCGAGCACCGCGCGACCCGCCAGGGTCGTGAGCCAGCCGTCCGCGGCAGGCGGGGTCTCGCGCACCAGGAAGTCCTTCAGGTGCACCACGGCCGCGACCGGCAGGGTCCGCTGCACCGCGCGGAGCGGGTCGTCGTCCAGGCAGACGAAGTTGCCGACGTCGAGCAGGGTGCGGAAGGCGGGGTGGCCGACCTCGTGGACGAGCCGCAGGATCCGCTCGCTGTCGTTGAAGGCGAAGCCGTGGTTCTCGACCATCGTCGTGATCCCGAGCGTGGCGGCGTGCTCGGCGACCGCGCGGCAGACCGGCACGACCTGCGCGAGCACCCGCTCGAACTCGGCGTGGTCGGCGTCCCGCCAGGCCCACGGCACGACGTCGTGCCGGAACCGGGTGATGCCGAGCCGGTGCGCGACGTCGAGGTGCTCGTGGACCCGCGCGACCTCGGCGTCGACGGTGGCGGGGTCGGAGAAGTCCGCGCCGATGACGTAGTTGGCGAGCCCGATGCCGCGCGCCGCGGCGTGACCCCGCAGCTGCTCGACCAGCTCGGGCTGCCGGGGCAGGTCGTCGCCGAAGCCACCCGCCGCGACCTCGAGGTGGTCGCCCCCGGCCGCGGCGACGCGGTCGACCACGTCGAAGATCGTCAGCGCACCGCGCTGGAGGGAGCGGGCGTAGCTGTAGGAGGACACTCCGAGTCGCATGGCGCGACCCTAGCCGCTCCGGTCTCGTCGCCACCAGGGGTGTGGACGGGCTCCGCGTCGCCCGTGCGGGTGGGGGACCACGGCAGGCGGCGGAAGAGCGGCATGAGCGGCTGCACCATCGGCCCGATCGCGAACGCGGCGACCACCGTGCCGACCCCCACGTCACCGCCGAGCAGCCAGCCGACCAGGACGACGGTGACCTCGATGAGGGTGCGGGCGAGCCAGAGCGGCCAGCCGAAGCGCTCGTGCACGCCGACCATCAGCCCGTCCCGGGCGCCGGTCCCGAGCCCGGCGCCGATGTAGCAGGCCGTCGCGACCGCGAGGAGCGCCAGGCCCGCCGCGAACAGCAGCACACGGGGGACGAGTCCGTCCGGCTCCGGCACGAGCCAGAGCACCAGGTCGGCGGACGGGCCGATCGCCAGGACGTTGCACAGCGTGCCGATCCCGGGCTTCTGGCGGAGCGGGATCCACAGCAGCAGGATGACGACGCTCGACACCACGGTGATGACGCCGAACGACCAGGGCAGCACGTTCTCCAGGCCCTGCGTGAGCACCGTCCACGAGCCGACGCCGACCACGGCGCGGACCTGCAGCGCGGTCGAGGCGCCGTAGAGGAACAGGCCGACGAGGAGCTGGACGGAGCGGAGCGAGAGGCTGACAGAGCGGGGCACGGGTCGATACTCCCGCCGGATTGGCCTGTTGGTCGAGAGCCAATCTGGCTACGGTGGACCCGTGACCCCGGTTCTCCTGAGCGCCCGATCGGCCGCCCTCCTGCTCACCGACTGGCGGGACGGGTCCGACGCCCCCGCGTACGAGGCGCTGTCCGACGCCCTGCGCGTGCTCGTCATCGACGGACGCGTGCCCCTGGGCGTCCGGCTGCCGGCCGAGCGCGGGCTGGCCGAGGCCCTCGGCGTCTCGCGGACCACGGTCGCGAACGCCTACGCCCGACTCCGGTCCGACGGGTTCCTCGTGTCGCTGCGCGGCTCCGGCAGCGTCGTGCACCTGCCGCGGGAGCTCGCCGGGCGCCCGGACCCGGAGCGGCTCGGCGGGGTCGTCGACGGCGGGCTGCTCGACCTGCGCAAGGCCGCCCTGCACGCCGCCCCCGAGGTCGCCGAGGCCGTCGAACGCGCGGTCCGGCACGTCCCCGCGGCGCTCGCCGGCATCGGGTACGACACGGTCGGGGACCCCGGGCTGCGGGCCGTGATCGCCGAGCGCTACACGGAGCGCGGGCTGCCGACCGACCCGTCGCAGATCGTCGTGACCATCGGCGCGCAGCACGCCATCGCGCTGCTCGCCCGGGTGCTCGTGCGCCGCGGCGACGCCGTCCTGGTCGAGTCGCCGACCTACCCGCACGCGCACGAGGCCTTCCGCGAGGCCGGCGGCCGGCTCGTCGGCGTCCCGGTCGACGCGCACACCGGGTGGGACGCGTCGGCACTCGAGACGACGCTCCGCCGGACGGCGCCCGCGGTCGCGTACGTGATGCCCGAGCTGCACAACCCGACCGGCGCGACGATGCCCGCCGCGACCCGGGAGCGCCTGCTCGCGACCGCGGCGGCGACCGGCACCGTCGTGGTGGCGGACGAGACCATGGGCGAGCTCCGGATCGACGGCTCGCCGGAGCTGCCGCTGGCCGCGTCCGCCGTGCCGTCCTCCACCGTCGTGATGATCGGCTCGGCGGCCAAGGTGTTCTGGGGTGGGCTGCGCATCGGGTGGGTGCGCGCCGAGCCTGACCTGCTGCAGCGGATGCTGCTCGCCCGCCCGTCGGGCGACCTCGGCACGCCCGTGCTCGACCAGTTGGTCGCGCGGGAGCTCGTCCCGCGGACGGCGGCCGTCCTGGAGGCGCGGCGCACGTTCCTGCGCGCCGGTCGCGACGACGTCGTGGGCGCGTTGCGCACGCGGCTCCCGGAGTGGGACGTCCCGTCGCCGGCGGGCGGGCTGACGACGTGGGTGGGCCTCGGCCGGCCGGTGTCGAGCGCACTCGTGCTCGCCGCGCGGGCCGAGGGCGTGGTGCTCGCCTCGGGCGGGGTCTTCGGTCCCGACGGTGGGTTCGAGCGGTTCCTGCGGGTCCCGTTCACGACCGCGCCGGCGGACCGGGAGCGCATGGTCGACGTGCTGGAGCGGGCCTGGGCGCGGATCGGCGGCGACGGGGTCGGGATCCGCGGATCGCTCGCCGCGGTGGTGTGAGCGCACGTCATCCGCTGGGCTGACCCGCCCGGCGCATCGTCGCTCCGACGGCCGACGCGGTGCGGGCGGCTGCGCCGGAGGCTGAGGACGTGCAGCCGACCCGCCCCACCGACGCCCTCGTCTCCGCCTCTGATCCTGCCTCCGTCCACGTCGTTCCGGCCCGTCCGGTCCCGCCGGTCGCGCGGGTGTCGATCGCCCTGACCGGCGCCCTGCTGGCCGGGGTGCTGACCTCGTTCGGGCAGGCGGTCCCCGCGCTCGCGACCGTGTCGAACTCGGCCGGGCCGTGGTTCGTCGTCGCGGTGCTGCTGTGTGCGGTCGCCGGTGTCCGGGCCGGCCGGGTGGCCCTGCCGCTCGCGATGCTGCTCGGCGTCGTGCTCCTCGAGGTCATGCACGTGGGCTACTGGGCGGCCACCGTGCTGCGCGGGTACCCCGACGTCCTGTCGATCACGAACCCGTGGGTCCTGCTCGGGGTCCCCGCGGGACTGCTGGCCGGGGCGGTCGCGGTGGCGCTGCGTGGCGGACGCCGGCGCGGCACCCGGGGCGCGGTGCTGGCGGCCGGGGCGCTCGGGGTCGTGGCGGCGGTGCTCGTGGGGGAGTCGGTGCGGGCGTTCCTGCGCGTGGCGACGCCCGAGACGACGCCCGCCTGGGCCGTGCAGCTCGCCGTCGGGGTGGTGGTGCTCGTCGTGTCGATCGTGCGGGCGGGCAGCCCGGTCGGCCGCGTCACGGCGCTCGCGACCGGACTCGTCGGTGCCGTCGGGGTGTTCGGCGCACTGCTGCTCATCGGCGGGTGAGGCGGTTCTCCACAGGTCAGCCGTGGGGGGGGTCTGGTTCGCAGGTGGAACTGGGAGGATCACCGGGTGCACCTCCTCTCGGTCTTCAGCATCCGGAACCGCGCGCTCATCGCCCTCGTCACCATCGTCGTCGCGGTGTTCGGCGGCATCTCGCTCACGAGCCTGAAGCAGGAGCTCATCCCGAGCGTCGAGTTCCCGCAGGTCGCGATCGTCAGCGCCTACCCCGGTGCCACGCCGGAGGTCGTGTCGAACGACGTGTCGACGAAGATCGAGCAGGCGATCCAGGTCGTGCCGAACCTGGAGTCGACGACCTCGACGTCGTCGACCGGGCAGAGCGTGGTGTCGGCGTCGTTCGACTACGGCTCGAACCTGGCGAGCGCCGAGGACAAGATCCAGACCGCCGTGAACGCGCTGTCGCTGCCGGACACCGTGCAGACGCAGATCGTCACCGGGTCGTTCGACGACCTGCCCGTGCTGCAGCTCGCCGTCACGGCCTCCGGCAACCAGGAGCAGCTGGTCGACCGGCTGAACGCGACCGCGGTGCCCGACCTCGAGAAGCTCGACGGCGTGCGGCAGGCGAGCGTGTTCGGCAACCCGGGGCGCCGCGTCGTCATCACGCCGAACGAGTCCGAGCTGGCGGCGAAGGGGCTGACGAGCCAGTCCATCTCGGACGCGCTGAGCGACAACGGCACGCTCATCCCGGGCGGCACGATCACGCAGGACGGCACGACGCTCTCGGTGCAGACCGGGCAGCGCATCGCCTCGCTCGCCGACATCGAGGACCTGCCGCTCACGGCGTCGTCCTCGTCCTCTTCCTCGTCGTCGTCCTCGTCGTCCGCCGGTGGCTCCGCAACGGGCGCGGCCGGCGGCTCCGCCGCGTCGGGCGGGGCCGCGTCCGGTGGCGCCACGTCCGGTGACGGCACCGCGGGGGGATCCGCCGCCGGCCAGACCGGCACCGGGACCACCGCGACCGGCGGGGCGGGCGCGAGCAGTGCCTCCAGTCCGACCCGTCTCGGCGACGTGGCGACCGTGCAGATCGCGGAGTCGCCGCGGACCTCGATCAGCCGGGTGGACGGCAAGACCGCGCTGACCATCGCGATCACGAAGACGCAGGAGGCGAACACGGTCGACGTCTCGGAGACGGTGAAGGCCGCGCTGCCCGGGATCGAGGCGAAGGTGACGGGGAGCCCGCAGTTCACCGTCGTGTTCGACCAGGCGCCGTACATCCAGCAGTCCATCGACTCGCTGGCCGAAGAGGGGCTGCTCGGCCTCGGCTTCGCCGTCGTCGTGATCCTCGTGTTCCTGCTGTCGTTGCGGTCGACGATCGTCACCGCGATCTCGATCCCGACGTCGGTGCTGCTCGCGGCGATCGGCATGCGCGCGGCCGGCTACACGCTGAACATCATCACGCTCGCGGCGTTGACCATCGCGATCGGTCGCGTGGTGGACGACTCGATCGTGGTGATCGAGAACATCAAGCGGCACCTGCAACCCGGCGTCGACCGGGGGCGTGCGGTGCTCGACGCCGTGCGCGAGGTGGCGGGGGCGGTGACCGCGTCCACGCTCACCACCGTCGCGGTGTTCCTGCCCGTGGCCTTCGTCGCCGAGCTCGTGGGTGAGCTGTTCCGGCCGTTCGCGCTCACCGTGACGATGGCGCTCGTCGCGTCGCTGCTCGTGTCGCTGACGATCGTGCCGGTGCTCGCGTACTGGTTCCTGCGCCCGCCGAAGGGACACAAGCACGCGGGTGCGGCCGCGTCTCCTGACTCGTCGGCGTCGGCGTCGGCGTCGCCTGCGTCGTCTGCGTCGTCGACCGGGGTGCTGTCGTCCGGCGCGGACCTGCACGACGCCGCTGCTCCCGACCGGCTTCGCCGCGGGTACCAACCGGTGCTGCGCTGGGCGATCGGGCGGCCCGCGATCGTGCTGGTGCTCGCCGTCCTCGTGCTCGGCGGGACGGCCGCGGCGGTGCCGTTCGTCAAGACGAACTACCTCGGCGACTCCGGCCAGAACACGTTCACCGTGACGCAGGACCTGAAGCCGGGCACGAGCCTCGCCGTGCAGTCGGACGAGGCCGAGAAGGTCGAACGGGCCCTCCGCGACGTCCCCGGCGTGCAGACCGTCCAGACGACGATCGGCTCGAGCGGCCAGTCGATCCAGGCGGCGTTCGGCGGCGGGGCGTCGGCCTCGGTGCAGTACAACGTCACGACCGACGCGCAGCGCGACCAGACGACCATCCAGTCCGACGCGCGGAAGCGCATCGACCGGATCGACGGCGCCGGCGAGGTGTCGCTGACCTCGAGCAGCGGGTTCGGCGGCTCGAGCGACATCGAGGTGGACGTCACCGCCCCGACCCAGGCCGAGCTGCAGACCGCCGCGCAGCAGGTCCTCAAGGAGATGCGGGCGGTCGACGGGACGACGGGAGCGACGAGCAACCTGTCCGCCGCCGAGCCGTACCTGGCCGTGAAGGTCGACCGGCAGGCGGCCGCCGAGCGCGGGCTGACCGAGACCCAGGTCGGCGGGCTCGTCGCCGCGGCCGTGTCACCGCGGGACACCGGGAGCGTCGAGATCGACGACGCGACGCTCGACGTGTACATCGCCGACGCGAACCCGCCGGCCACGATCGACGCACTGAAGAGCCTGTCGATCCCCACCGCGACCGGCGAGGTGCCGCTGTCCGACCTCGCCACGGTCGAGCAGTCCGACGGCCCGACGACGATCACGACGTCGAACGCCGTCCGCACCGCCACCATCACGGTGACGCCGGACGCGTCGAACCTCGGTGCGGCCGTGCAGAACGTCACGAAGGCGGTCGACCAGCTCGACCTGCCGAAGGGTGCGTCGGCCTCGATCGGTGGCGTCGCGTCGAGCCAGTCGTCCGCGTTCAGCCAGCTGTTCCTCGCGATCCTCGTCGCGGTGCTGATCGTCTACGTGATCATGGTCGCGACGTTCCGGAGCCTGCTCCAGCCGGTGCTGCTCCTGTTCTCGGTGCCGTTCGCCGCGACCGGCGCCGTGCTGCTCCAGATCGCGACGGGCATCCCGCTCGGCGTCGCGTCGATCATCGGTCTGCTCATGCTCGTCGGCATCGTCGTGACGAACGCGATCGTGCTCATCGACCTCGTGAACCAGTACCGGCGCCGCGGGCTCCGGGTGCGCGAGGCCCTGGTCGAGGGCGCGACGCGGCGACTCCGACCGATCCTGATGACCGCGCTCGCCACGATCTTCGCGCTGCTGCCGATGGCGATGGGGCTCACGGGCAAGTCGGGCTTCATCTCGCAGCCGCTCGCGCTCGTGGTGATCGGTGGTCTGGTGTCCTCGACGCTGCTCACCCTCGTGGTGCTGCCGGCGCTGTACTCCGTCGTCGAGGGTGCGCGGGAGCGGCGGGCGGACCGTCGGGCGGCGAAGTCGGGAGGTGCCGGGGAACCGGCTCCGGGCGGGGTCAGCGCGTCACACTGATCCCGGTCCCGGTCCCGGTCCCGGTCCCGGTCCGGGTCCCGGTCCGGGTCCGGGTCCCGGTCACGCTCCCGGTCGCGGACTCGGTCAGTGGGTCTCGCTGCCCCGGAACCAGGAGACGAGCGCGCACGTGAGCGTCACGAGGAACACGACGGCCGTGCCCTGGGCGACCACGGCGAGGTGGCCGGTCGCCGCCGCGTAGCCGCTCGTCGCCACCGTGGCCGTGAATGACAGACCGAGCAGGAGCTCGGTCCCGGTCTGTGCGGCGGTGCGGCGCGGCCACTCGGAGGTGGCGCGCGCGGGGCGGGTCGGCGTGTCGGTCACCCCAGGAGTCTGGGGGTGCGAGGGACCCTCGCGCACGCCCGCCTCCGGGTGGCACCCGCACGGGGCACGCGCTCCGCCGGGCCCGGTCGTGTCGCGGTCGGGTCCGGTCGCGTCGCCGTCACCCGAGCCGTGCGTGCAGGAACGCGACGACCCGCTCGCTCATCGCCCGGTCGAGCTGTGCGATCGAGTGCGCCGACCCCTCCACCGCGACGAACGTCACCGGGACGTCGTGGGCACGGAGCGCCGCCACGAACTCCTGGGACTCCCAGAGCGGGATGAACTCGTCGGTGGAGTGTCCGACGAAGAACGGTGCCGTGTCCCGGGTGACGTGGGAGGTCGGTGACGCGCGCTCGGCAGCGGGGCACGCAGTGTACGTCCGGCAGCCGAGGTACAGGAGCTGCTTCCGCTGGAAGGACGCCGAGACGCCGTCCGCGCGGGTGGACCGCTCGGTCAGGTCGGTCGGCCCGCTCAGGTCGACGACCGCGCGGATCCGATCACCTGCGGCGTACGCGGCGGACTCGTGGTCGGTGACGGCGAGCAGCGCGACGAGGTTACCGCCGGCACTGCCGCCGAAGACCCCGACACGGGCGGCGTCGATGTCGTACGTGGCGAGGGTCGACGGGCGGAACACCCAGTCCAGTGCCCGGCGGACGTCGTCGAGACCCGCGGGGAAGGGGTCGGTCGGCGCCAGGCGGTAGTCGACGTTCACCGTGACGAAGCCCTCGGAGGCGAGGTACTCGCACACGGCCCGGTACGCCGCGGTGGCCTTGTCGCCGTGGGACCAGCTGCCGCCGTGCACCATCATCACGGCGGGCCGTCCACCGCGGCGGTCGGCTGCGTCGTCGGTCGCCGGCGACGGCCGTGGCGACGGGGTCGGTGCCGCTGTGGGGGTCGTCTTCGTGTCCGGGGCACTGTCCGGCGGCAGGCACACGTCGAGCCGCTGCAGGGCATCCGCACCGTAGGGGACGTCCGTGACGACGTCGATGCCCGGGTAGCGGAGCGACAGCGGGTGGATCACGGGGTCCGTCGTCACGGTCGCGTTGCTGTCCGTGGCCGGGTCGGCGCTGCACGACCCGAGTGCTCCGAGCACCCCGATCGCCAGGCCCGCGGCGAGGAGCGCGAGCATCGTTCGACGGCGGGACCTCATCGCGTCCACGCTAACCCGGCTCCGGGCGTTCCCCAGCACCACGCGGACCACGAGCGGGTGCCAGGATGGGGGCGACCCCGTGAGCTGGAGGACCCCGTGAGCCGTCGCAAGGCCTGGAACACCGACCCCGAGCCCCTCCTGCGCGTCGAGGAGGGCTTCCGCCTGGACCGCGTCGACCCGGACTCGACGCCGGGGTTCGCCGGCCGCAAGATCGACGGGCTCGAGTCCCTCGCCGCGGGGGCCACACGCCTCGCCGCCCTGCAGGAGCGCCTGCACGCGGCGAGCACCGCCGGCGACGTGCGCCGCGTACTCCTCGTGCTGCAGGCGATGGACACCGCGGGCAAGGGCGGGATCGTCTCCCACGTCGTCGGTGCGGTCGACCCGAACGGCGTGCACTACGCCGGGTTCAAGGCGCCGACGGCCGAGGAGCGCGAGCACGACTTCCTGTGGCGGATCGAACGCGAGCTTCCGCGCGCCGGCCAGCTCGGCGTCTTCGACCGGTCGCACTACGAGGACGTCCTCATCCAGCGCGTGCGGTCGTTCGCCCCGCCGGAGGAGATCGAGCGTCGCTACGGCGCGATCGTCGACTTCGAGGACGACCTGGTCGCGCAGGGCACCACGATCGTCAAGGTGATGCTGCACATCTCGAAGGACGAGCAGCGCGAGCGCCTCGGCGACCGGCTGGACCGCCCGGACAAGCACTGGAAGTTCAACCCGGGCGACATCGACGAGCGCCTGCTCTGGAACGACTACCAGCAGGCGTACCAGATCGCCCTCGACCGCACGTCGACTGCGCGGGCGCCGTGGTACGTCGTCCCCGCGAACCGCAAGTGGTACGCCCGGCTCGCGGTGCAGCAGCTGCTGCTCCGCGCGCTCGAGGACATGCAGCTCACCTGGCCGCCGGCGGACTTCGACGTGGCGGAGGAGCGCCGCCGGCTCGCGGAGTCCTGACCCGGGGGGGGGGGGGCTGGCCGTGGCGGCGGATCTCGCGTAGACTCCCGCGGTCGGCCTTCGACACCGTGACACTGTGATCACGGATTCTGCTTGGGTGTGTGTTGCTCGAGGGCTGGATTCACGTCGAACCGCGACGGGAAGAACCCCCTCTCCGCTCGAAGCTCCGCGCCGATGTCGCTGCCGGGCATGCGGACGTCCGCACCCCGGAAAGTAGCCATGGCCCCGTACGACAAGGGCGCGCGTCAGCGTGCCGACGACCGAGTCCGCCACCCGAACGGTACCCCCGCCGCGCGGAGCAGCAAGCACCGCGGCTTCCGCGCCGCCGACCCGTCGCAGCCGCGACAGAAGCAGCGTTGGGACGCCGAGGAGCGCCGCGGCCGTTCGGCGCAGGGCGAGCGTCCGGCGCGTCCGAACTGGGAGCCGCGCGACGGCGGCCAGCGTCGCGACGACCGTGGCGCGCGTGGCTTCGACCGCAACGACCGCGGTGCACGCGGGTACGACCGGGACGACCGTGCGCCGCGTCGCTCCGACCGGGACGACCGCGCTCCGCGTCGCTTCGAACGGGACGACCGCGCTCCCCGTCGTGATGACCGTGACGACCGTGCCCCGCGTCGCTTCGACCGTGACGACCGCGCCCCGCGCCGCTTCGACCGGGACGAGCGCCCGCAGCGGCGCTCGTTCGACCGTGACGACCGTGCCCCGCGTCGCTTCGACCGCGACGACCGGGCCCCGCGTCGCTTCGACCGTGACGACCGTGCCCCGCGTCGCTTCGACCGTGACGACCGCGCTCCCCGTCGCGACGACCGTGACGACCGGGCCCCGCGTCGCTTCGACCGCGACGACCGGGCCCCGCGTCGCTTCGACCGCGACGACCGCGCTCCCCGTCGCGACGACCGGGACGACCGCGCCCCGCGCCGCTTCGACCGTGACGAGCGCCCGCAGCGTCGCGACGACCGCGCTCCCCGCAGCTTCGACCGGGACGACCGTGCCCCGCGCCGCTTCGACCGCGACGATCGGCCCCAGCGCCGCGACGCCCGCGACGAGGCCCGCACCGGGTACGTCCCCGCGGACGACGTCAAGCTCGAGAAGCTCCAGGCCGAGGCGACGATCGCGGCCGACGTCGAGGGCGTGAGCTTCACCGACCTCGGCATCGGCGGCAACATCTCCCGCACCCTCGCGGAGATGGGCGCCACCAGCCCGTTCCCGATCCAGGCAGCGACGATCCCCGACGTGCTCGCCGGCAAGGACGTGCTCGGCCGTGGCCGCACCGGTTCCGGCAAGACCATCGCCTTCGGTGCGCCCCTCGTCGAGAAGCTCATGGAGCACGGCGGCGGCACGAAGCGCCGGATGGGCCGTGCCCCGCGCGCCCTCATCCTCGCCCCGACCCGCGAGCTCGCCCTGCAGATCGACCGCACGGTGCAGCCGATCGCCCGTTCGGTCGGCCTCTTCACGACGCAGATCTACGGCGGTGTGCCCTACGGCCGCCAGGAGGGTGCCCTCGAGCGTGGCGTCGACATCATCGTCGGCACGCCCGGTCGCGTCCAGGACCTCATGAACAAGGGGAAGCTCGACCTCAGCGAGGTCGTCGTCTCCGTGCTCGACGAGGCCGACCACATGTGCGACCTCGGGTTCCTCGAGCCGGTGCGCGAGATCCTCTCGGCCACGGCCGAGGTCACCCCGCACGGCGACCGTGCGCAGAAGCTCCTGTTCAGCGCGACGTTGGACGCACAGGTCGCGTCGCTCGTGTCGGAGTTCCTGCACGAGCCGAGCGTCCACGAGGTCGCCGGGGAGGACCAGGCGTCCTCGACGATCGACCACCGCGTGCTCGTGGTCGAGCAGCGCCAGAAGGACCAGGTCCTCGAGGAGCTCGTCGCGGGCGACGGCAAGACCATCGTCTTCGCCCGTACCCGCGCCTACGCCGAGCGTCTCGCCGACCAGTTCGAGGACGCCGGCATCCGTGCGACCTCGCTGCACGGTGACCTCAACCAGTCCCGTCGGACCCGCAACCTGCAGCTCCTGACGAGCGGCCGGGTGAACGTCCTCGTCGCGACCGACGTCGCGGCGCGCGGCATCCACGTCGACGACGTCTCGCTCGTCGTGCAGGCCGACGCCCCCGACGACTACAAGGCGTACCTGCACCGTTCGGGCCGCACGGGCCGTGCCGGCAAGCAGGGCACTGTCGTGACGCTCGTCCCGCGTGGCCGCCGCCGCAAGATCGAGGGCATCCTCGAGAACGCGGAGATCGAGGCGGACCTCGTCGAGGCCGGCCCGGGCGACGGGATCGTCGCGGAGCTCGCTGCGCGCTGATCGCGACGCGACCGGAGAACGGACGGGAGGCACGGTGCCAGCTGGCACCGTGCCTCCCGTCCGTCTTCCCGCACCTCGCACGTTGCGTCTCGCGAAGAACGCGCGGCGGGTCAGCGCGAGAAGAACAGCAGGCCGCGCACGTACCCGGCCTGCCCCGCGTGCTGGACGCAGTCGTCGAGGATGCTGACCAGCCGTGCGCCGCGCGTGACGGGCGGGTCCCACGCGTCGTCGACCACGGGGTCGAGGTCCTCCGGGCCGAGCGTCGCCAGGTAGGCGACCGTGCGCTCGTGCACGGCACGCAGGTACCCGTTCAGCAGTTCGGCCGAGGCCCGGACGCGACCGACGTCGTCCCGGGACATGCCGTAGCCGAGGGCCTCGGCGGGGAACGGCAGGCCGAAGCGCTCGACCCAGCCGTCCGCGGTCCAGACCTGCTCGCTGCCCGCCAGGTCCGCGACCTGCGCGTCCTGGCCGCGTGCGGTGTGCCACGCGAGCCAGGCGAGTGTGTTCGCGCCGGTTGCCGGTCGTGTCGCGAGCTGGTCCTCGGACAGGCCGTCGAGGGCCCTGGCGACGGTCTCGGGGACGCGGGAGAACGCTTCGGTGAGGAGTTCGGACGGTGTCATGCCGCCGACGCTACGCGGCCCTCCCGCAGCTCGGACGGGCTCGCTCCGGTCAGCGGCGGCGGTCGAGGGCGCTGCCGACGGCCTCGAGCGCGGCCGCCACACGGGCGAGGTCGGCAGGGTCGACGCCCGAGCGGAAGGCCTCCCGGTACAGTGCCGCGACCTCGCCGGCGACCGCGGCCCCGGAGGGGGTCAGGTGCACGAGGATGCTCCGTCGGTCGCCGGGGTTCGGCCGTCGTTCGATGTGCCCGCGCTGCTCGAGTCGGTCGATCAACGAGGTCATCGCACCCGTGGTGAGCTCGAGGTGGTCGCTCGCGTGCTTCGGCGTGACGCCCGCGTCTGCACCGGCGACGAACACCAGGAACCGCAGGTCGGTCGCGTGCAGCCCGCGCAGGGCGCTCTGGTGCGTCAGGACCCGCGCGTGCTGGGTCTGCAGCGCTCGGAAGGCCTGGAGCACGCGGTCCAGGTCGTCGACCGGCGCCGGGCGGTCGGCGGTGGTGAGCGTGGTGAGGGTGTTCGTCATGGGACTCGTCTCGGGAGGATGTACCTCATTCAACAAGTATGTGAACGATTGAGCAAGTGACGCGCAAAGAGTCTTGTGGAACGCTCAGGGAGCACGTACGGTGTTGCCCAACCACCAGGTTCCGCAGCGCGACCAACCACCGCGGGTCCGGAACCGAAACCGATCAGAACCCCTCTCGGAGGACAACCATGTCCCGTGTGTCTCCTCGTGCTGCCCGGCTCGCAGCCTGGATCGCCGTCCCGGCCGCACTCGTCGCCTCGGGGGTCGTCGTCTCGACGGCCTCGTACTCCGCCTTCTCCGACACCACGTCGAACCCGACGAGCAACTGGACCGCCGGCAGCGTCGCCCTGTCCGACGACGACAGCAACACCGCGCTCTTCACGGTCACGAACCTCAAGCCCGGGTCGACCGGGTTCAAGTGCATCGCCGTCACGTCCAGCGGCACCCTGCCGTCCGCGGTGAAGCTCTACACGTCGTCCCTCACATCGCAGAAGGACCTGGCGGCGAACATCACGATGACCGTCGACCAGGGGACCGGAGGCGGCTTCGGGTCGTGCGACGGCTTCACCGCCCTGGCGTCCGGCGCCTCGGTGGTCCCCGCGACGACGCTCTCGACGCTCGGCACGAACACCACGACGTACGCGACCGGCAAGGGATCGTGGACGCCCACTGGCACCGCCCCCGAGACCCGGGTCTTCAAGTTCACCTACACGGTGTCGCCGGACACCCCGAACACCGCCCAGGGCGGTTCGGCGTCGCTCGGCTTCACCTGGGAGGCGCAGAACACCTGATCCGCGACGGGCACCGTGATGGACACCACCGGCGTCGGCGGTCAGCACCGCCACGCCCGTCCGGACACCGTGCTCGACGCGCTCGACTGGGGGCGCGTCGTGGTCGGCACCCTCGCGCGCGGCATCGTCGCGACCGTGGTCGGCCTGGCGCTCTGGGCCGCCGTCCCGGCCGTGGTCGGCTGGCAGCCCACCACGGTCGTGACCGCGTCGATGGCACCGCGGCTGGTGCCGGGGGACGTGGTCGTCTCCCGGCCGGTCCCCGCGCCCGAGGTCGTCCCCGGCCGGGTCCTGCTCGCCGACGACCCCGACCAGGTCGGGCACCTGCGACTGCACCGGTACGTCGAGACGGGCGCCGACGGCACGATCGTGACGAAGGGCGACGCCAACCCCGCCGCCGACTCGACACCGCTCGACCGCTCGGCCGTGCACGGGGTCGGCTACCTGCGGGTCCCGTTCATCGGCACGCCGGTCCTGTGGGCGCACGAGGGCCGGTGGGGCGCGGTCGCCGCGGCGGCCGCCGCACTGGCGGGCATGCTCGCGCTGTGCACGGTGGACGCGGGGTTGCGTCGGACCGGACGGGAGGCCCGTGGCACCTCCGCCCCGCATCTTCCGTCCGATGTTCCCCGCGTCCACGGGCGGCGGTCCGCGCGGGGTCCGGTCGTGCGCGGCGGCGCGCGGCACGTCGCGCTGCGGCAGGGGAGCGCGCTGCTCGTCGCGGTGACGGTGCTCGGCGGGGTCGGGGCGGTCGCGCCGCACCGGGCCGAGGCCGCGCCGTTCCGTGCGGTGACGAACTCGCCCACCTCGAACCTCGTGGCGGCGGTCCTGCCCGGCCCGACGAACGTCCGCTGCGGGCTGATCAGCGTGGCTGGCGTCCAGGTGGCATGGGACTACGACGCGCCGGACGCGAGGGGGTTCCAGGTGCTCCTGGACGACCAGGTGGTCGCCACCGCGGGTTCGGGCGTCCGCAGTGTCACGGTCTCCGGCGGGCTGCTCAGCCTCACGCGCAAGACCGTGAAGATCCGCGTCCTCGACCCCACGCCGACGAGCAGCTGGTACGCGGACGGTAACCGGACCCTCTCCGTGGGGTCGGCCACCATCCTCTACGTGTGCAGTTGACCGGCTCTCCACAGCTCGCCGCGGGGTGCCCGGCGATGTCCCCGGCCGCCGCTACCGTGACGGCATGCGGATCCTCCACACCGGAGACTGGCACCTCGGTCGCACGCTGCTCGGAGCCGACCTGCTCGAGCACCAGGCGGCCTTCGCCGACTTCCTCGTCGACACCGTGCGGGACCGCGCCGTCGACCTCGTCGTCATCGCCGGTGACGTCTACGACCGCGCGATCCCGCCGGTCGACGCCGTCCGCCTGCTCTCCCGCACGCTCGAGCGCCTGGCGCAGACGGCGACCGTCGTCCTGACGCCGGGCAACCACGACTCCGCGGCACGGCTCGGCTTCGGCGCCGGGGTCATGCACGACCGCGTCCGCATCGTCGCCGAGCCCGCGCGGCTGGCCGACCCGGTGCTCCTCGCCGACGACCACGGCCCGGTCGCGGTCTACGGCATCCCCTACCTGCACCCCGACCTGACGCGCTACGCCCTCGCTCCGGTCCCCGACGAGCCACTCGCCCGGTCGCACCAGGCCGTCGTCGAGGCCGCGGTGGACCGCATCCGCGCCGACCTCGGCGCGCGTCCCGGGCACCGCAGCGTCGTCGTCGCGCACGCCTTCGTCAGTGGTGCCGCGCCGAGCGACAGCGAGCAGGACATCCGTGTCGGCGGGGTCGACCAGGTGTCGGCCACGGTGTTCGACGGCATCGATTACGTGGCGCTCGGGCACCTGCACGGGCCGCAGCGGGTGGGCGACGGCGACCGGATCCGGTACGCGGGCTCCCCGCTCGCGTTCTCGTTCGGCGAGCGGCACCAGCGCAAGAGCGTGACCCTCGTCGACCTCGCGGCGGACGGCGGCGTCGCGGTCGAGCTCCTGCCGGCACCGGTGCCGCGCCGCCTGGTGGACGTCCGCGCCACGATCGACGCGATCGAGTCCGGTGCGCACCACGCCGACGCCGATGCGTGGGTCCGGGTCGCGGTCACCGACACCGTGCACCCCGAGCGGATGTACGCCCGCGTCCGCGACCACTTCCCGTTCGCCCTGGCGGTCACGCACGAGCCCGCGGAACGCCCCGAGCGCGTCGCCGCCCGCGCGGTGAGCGCCACCTCCGACCCGGTCGAGGTCGCCGCGGACTTCGTGACCTTCGCGACGGGTGCGGCGCCGGACGACGACGACCTGGCGGTCCTGACCGAGGCGTACGAGGCCGCACTGCAGACCCTCGACGCGGACGGGACGCGCTGATGTACCTGCACCGCCTCGAACTCCGCGCGATCGGGCCGTACCCGGATACCGTCGTCATTGACTTCGCCGCGCTCGCCGCCTCGGGGGTGTTCCTGCTCGAGGGGCCGACGGGGTCCGGCAAGTCGACGATCATCGACGCCGTCGTGTTCGCCCTGTACGGCGGCCTCGCGGGGGAGTCCTCGACGCCCGACCGCCTGCACAGCCAGCACGCCGACCCCGCGACCGAGCCCTTCGTCGAGCTGGTCTTCGAGACGGGTGCCGGGCTGTTCCGGGTCCGGCGCACCCCGCAGTACGACCGACCCAAGCAGCGCGGCACCGGCACGGTCCGGCAGCAGGCGTCCGCCCAGCTCTTCCGTCTGGCGCACCCCGCCGACCCCGCGGGCGAACCGGTGTCGTCCCGCATCCCGGAGATCGGGCTCGAGGTCACGCGGATCGTCGGGCTCGACCGCGCCCAGTTCCTGCAGACCGTCGTGTTGCCCCAGGGCGAGTTCGCGCGGTTCCTGCGGTCCCCGGGCGAGGAACGCCGGAAGCTCCTGCAGTCCCTGTTCGGCACGCAGGTCTACGACCGCACGGCCGACGAGCTCGCGGCCCGTCGTCGCGCGGTCCTCGCCGAGGTCGAGGGCGCCGAGTCCCGCGTCCGCGACGCACAGTC
The DNA here is from genome assembly GCF_006715175.1 of Curtobacterium citreum. Taxonomy (NCBI): domain Bacteria; kingdom Bacillati; phylum Actinomycetota; class Actinomycetes; order Micrococcales; family Microbacteriaceae; genus Curtobacterium; species Curtobacterium citreum. The sequence goes on from NZ_VFMQ01000001.1 coordinate 825,655, forward strand.
CCGGTTCGCGCAGGCCGCCGGGGTCGAGGATCCCGACGAACGCGCCGTCGACGACGTGGTCGCCGGTCTCCGCAGCGTCGCCGCCGAGACCGACGAGCACCGCCGGGCCGCGGTGTCCGACGCCGAGCGGGCCCGAGAGCGCGAGCGGTCGGTCCGCGAGCGCGTCACCGCCCGCGAACGTCGTGCCGCACTGCTCGACCGTCGTCGGGCGCTCGACGCCGCCGCGGACGAGGTCACCGCGGCGCGCGATCGTCTGGCACTCGGCGAACGCGCCACCCGCGTCGCGACGAGCGCCGACGCCCTCGACGCGGCGCGCGCGCGTGCCGCACAGGCGACGGATGCGGCGGCGTCGCAACGGCAGGGTGCCGGGCTCGACGCCGACACCGACGTGGTCGGCCTCCGGACCGCCCTCGCCGACTGTCTGTCGGACGTCCGACACCTCGTCGCGGTCGAGCGCACCTTCGCGACCCGTCGCCGGAGCGCTGCGGACGCGGCCGTCCGAGCCGAGGACCTCGCGGCACGGTCGGCGGCGCTCGTCGACGCGCTCGAGCGCCGTCCGGCCGAGCGCGCGACGATCGTCGAGTCCGCCCGGACCGCCGCCGCCCTCGCCGCCGACGCCGAGCCCGCCCGGGTCGAGGTCGAACGGGTTGCTCAGCTCCGGGCCGACCTGTCCACCCGCGTCACGGCAGCCCGAGCCCAGGAGCAGGCCGAGCGAGCGGTCGCGAGTGCCCGGGCCGCAGCGACGGCCGCGCTCGCCACGGAGACCGACCTGCGCGCCCGACGGATCGCCGGCCTCGCCGGGGAACTCGGCGCCGCCCTGCAGCCGGGCGACGCCTGCCCGGTGTGCGGTGCGGTCGAGCACCCGAGCGTCGCGGTGCCGCAGGACGACCACCCCTCCGCCGACGCGGTCGAGTCCGCCGCGTCCGCTGCCCGCGCTGCCGAGGCCGCCCTCGCCGCCGCGGCGACCGACCTCGCGCTCGCGCAGCAGGAACACGAGCGGCTCCGGACGGTGCTCGGCGACCTCGACGCCGACACCCTCGAGGCCCGTGCGACCGCTGCGGCCGAGCGGGTCCGGGCAGCACACGACGCTGCCGTCCAGGTGCTCGACCTCGAGCGCCGGCGCAGCGCCCACGACGAGCAGACCCGCGCCCTCGAGCAGGAGCGCACCACGGTCGCGTCCGAGCACGCCGTCCTGGTGTCCTCCGCCGCGGCCGAGTCGGAGCGGCTCGCCCAGGACACCGCTGCCGTCGACGCTGCCGTCCGTCGCGCCACCGGGGCGCTCGACGCCGGCACGAGTGCGAGCACCGACACTGCCGCGGGCGGGAGCTCGCTCGCTGACGCGGTGCGTGCCCTGGACGACCGTGTCGCGGAGCTCGACGCCGTGCTCGCTGCGGACGTCCGCGCCGCCACGGCTGCCGCGTCCGTCGCCGAGCGGCAGTCGGAGGTCACCGAGGTCTGCGCCGAGCAGGGCTTCGAGTCCGTCGAGCGGGCCCGCGCGGCACTCGTCCCCGCGGCCGAGGGGGAACGCCTCCGTGCCGTCGTGGCCACGGCGGACCGGGAGCGGGCCGTCGTCGACGCCGGCCTCACCGAGGCGGCCGTCGCCGAGGCCGCCCGGACCGCCGACGAACCCCTCGACCTGACGGCAGCCGTCGCCGCGCGCGACTCCGCGGTCGAGCGCGCCGACGCCGCCACCCGGGTCGCGGTCTCGGCGGCCGACCGGCTCGAAGCCGCCGCCCGGTGCGGCGAGGACGTCGCTCGTGCCGTCCGTGCGCGGGAGTCCACGTCCGCCCGGAGCCGCGCGGTCGTGCGGCTGGCCGACGTCGCCGCCGGGTCCACCTCGGTCAACCCGAGCGGCATCACCCTCGGCACGTACGTGCTCATGCGGCGGTTCGAGGACGTCGTCGCTGCCGCGAACGACCGACTGAGGGGCATGCTCGGCGGCCGGTTCACCCTCGAGACCTCCGAGGAGCGCGAGACCGGTTCACGCGCCCGCAAGACCGGACTCGCCCTCGCCGTGCACGACCACACGACCGACACGCTCCGGGCTCCCGGCAGCCTGTCCGGCGGCGAGACCTTCACGGTGTCGCTCTGCCTGGCGCTCGGGCTCGCCGACGTCGTGCAGGCCGAGGCCGGCGGCGTCGCGCTCGGCACGCTCTTCGTCGACGAGGGCTTCGGGACGCTCGACCCGGAGACACTCGACGACGTGATCGGGCAGCTCGCCCGGCTCACGGCCGGCGGACGACAGGTCGGCATCGTCAGCCACGTCGAGGAGCTCAAGCAGCGCATCCCCGAGCGCATCGCGGTCCGCCGGACCCCCGGCGGAGGGTCCCGCGTCACCACCACCGTCTGACGCCCGGCCCGGCCCGGCCCGGCCCGGCCCGGCCCGGACTGGACTGGCCCGACCCGACACGGCAGAGCCCGGCCGGCACGTCCGGAGCGGACCGCGAGCGGTCGTCAGGGCGACGGCGACACGTCCACCGTGCCGTCGGGCGGCGGCAGGATGTCCGACGCGATCCACGGGTAGACGAAGGTGAAGAGCACCCACACGACCGCGGCGATGAGCACGAGCAGCTCGAGCACCTTCAGGACGACGGGGCCCGGCAGGATGCGCCAGACGAACGGGAAGATCAATTCGGCGTCTCCGAGAGTTCCTTCGGGGTGCCCTCCGAAGCGGGCATCCAGTAGTCGAGCTTGGCGTGCGTGACGTACCGCTCCTTGGCCGACCACATCGGGTGGCAGGCGGTGAGCGTGAGCCAGCGGTCCTCGGCGGTGGGCTGCACGCCGGGCTGGTTCGGCACGGGGGCGATCGTCTCGATCTTGTCGGGCGTGACGATCTGCGAGTCGGTGACCTTGTAGACGTACCAGACGTCGAAGTCCTTCGCCTTGTCGGTCACGCGTACGACGATCGAGTCGCCGTTCTTCAGGTCCGCGATCTGGTTGAGCGGCTTGCCGTAGGTGACGCGGTGGCCGGCGACGGCGAAGTTGCCCTCGGCCCCCGGCATCGCGGTGTCCTGGTAGTGGCCAAGGCCGATCGTGTTGAGGACCTTCTCACGGTCCGTGCCCTCACCGATCGGGCGGTTGTAGTCCGCGCCGAACCGGGGGATCTGCATCGTGCCGAACACCGTCGACAGTCCCGGAGGCTCGGCCAGGACGGGAGCGGCCTCGCGGTGCTCGGTCCCCGCGGTCTTGGGCACCGCGGTCTGCTTGAGGTCCTGCACGAGGGCGGTCTGCTCGTTCACCGCGACCACGTCGGTCCACCACGCGGTCCAGAGCACGTAGAGCCCGGTGCCGGCGCCCGCGATGATGAGCAGCTCGGCGAGCAGGGACACGAGCGCGCCACCGACCGTCTGCTTCGGGCGGCGCCGGCGGGGGCGCTCCGGGATCTCGTCACCGGACGGAGACAGCCCCGACGGCATGGTGTCGTGTGCGGTCACGGGGCTCCTGGTCCGAGGTGCGGTGGTCGAACAGGTATAGCAGACGTGAGCGTCCGTCCGGTGGGGGCCGCGCTAGCCTGTGGACATGTCGTACCGCTTCCGAACCTTCGCTGAGGACGACACCGCCGCTGTCGTCGCCCTGTGGGAAGCGTGCGGACTCCTCCGCCCGTGGAACGACCCGTACCGCGACATCGCCCGCAAGACCGCCGAGCAGCCCGAGCTCTTCCTGGTCGCCGAGTCCTCGGACGCCGCTGCCCCCACCCTGGTCGGCGCCGGCATGGCCGGCTACGACGGCCACCGCGGCTGGGTGAACTACCTCGCCGTCGACCCGGACCAGCAGGGCACCGGGCTCGGCCGCGCCTTCATGGCCGAGTTCGAACGGCTGCTGCTCGCGCGCGGCTGCCCGAAGGTCAACGTCCAGGTGCGGGCCGGCAACGAGCGGGTGCTCGGGTTCTACGCCTCGCTCGGGTACGCCGAGGACCACGCGGTGTCGCTCGGCAAGCGACTGATCGCGGACGACTGACCCGACCCGCGCGAGCCAGACGGCCGCCCGCCTCACGCGAGCGCGAGCCCGACGGCCGCCGCGAACGCGAGCCCGATCCCGCTCCACTGCACGGGCGTGAGGCGCTCCCGCAGCACCACACCCGCGAGCGCCACCGTGCCGATCGGGTACAGCGCGTTGAGCACGCTCACCACCGGCAGCGTCGACGGGTCGTCCCCGGCGCGGAGCGCCGCCTGGATGCACACGTTCGCCAGCGCGTCGAGCACCCCGCAGGCGACGACCGTCGCCACGACGCGACGCGACCACGCACCCGCGCGTGCCGACCTGCCCACGCGCACCGTGCCTCCAGTCCCTGCAGCAGCACCCACCGGACGCGACGCACCGACAGCGAGCGCTGCACCCGCCGGACCCGACGCGCCGGACCGCACCGCGACCACCACCGCAGCCGCCCCGAGCAGCACCGTCTGCACCCCGCGCGCCACGAGCAGCGGCGCGACCCCCGAGCCGTCCGGCGCCGCGTCGTAGGCGAGCACGATCCCACCGAACCCGCACCCCGCGACGGCTGCCGTGACCAGCCCGGCCGGGGTGACCCGCGCGCCGGAGGTGTCCCGCACCGCCGCGACGAGCACGACCGCGACGACCGCCACCACGAGCGCGACCCACGCCGTCGGCGACAGCGACGTGCCCCGGACGAGCGCGACGACCACGGGCACGACGGCCGCGAAGACGGCGGTCAGTGGCGACAGGACGCTCATCGGACCGATCGCGAGCGCGCGGTAGAGCAGCAGCACCGCGACCCCGCCGGAGAGCCCCGCGACGAGCCCCCACCCGACGGCCGATCCGGTCAGATCCGCGCCGACGAGCGGGATCCCGACCGCGAGCGGCACCAGCCCGACCGCGGCGGCGGCCGCGGCGACCGTGACGGCGCGCAGCCGCCGGGCCGCGACGCCGCCCAGGAAGTCGGCGGCGCCGTAGACGACGGCCCCGGTCAGGCCGAGCAGCACGGTGAGCACGGCTCCCATCCTGCCCGGCCCGGTAGCCTGCGCAGCGTGAGCGTTCCGTACCACCGCCTGCCCCGCGTCGACGCCCGTTGGCGGTGGTGGCGCCCGCTCGTCGCGCTGGCGGTCCTGGCCGGGTGGTACGTCGCGACGCAGGTGGTCCTGGCGGTCGCCTACTTCGTCCCGATCGGGGCGTCGCAGGGACCCGAGGGGCTGATGCGCTTCCAGCAGGACCTGGCCAGCGGCGCGCTCGACCCGACCGATCCGCTGATCCTGTCGCTGTCCCTGGTGTCGCTCGTCGTGCTGCTCCCCGGCATCCTGCTCGCGGTCAAGGTCGCGAAGCTCGGCCCGGCGAACGTCCTGTCGTCGACGCGCTTCCGGGTGCGCTGGCGCTGGACCGCGTGGTGCCTGCTGCCGACGCTCGTCATCGCGGCGATCATGTTCTCGGTCCAGACCATCGGCATGTTCACGTTCGACGGCGGGTTCGGCTGGGACCACGCTGCGATCGGGCAGTCGACCGTCTCGGTCAGCACACTCACGCTGACGATCGTCCTGGTCGTGCTGCTCGTCCCGTTCCAGGGTGCGGCCGAGGAGTACGTCTTCCGCGGCTTCCTCATGCAGACGATCGGCTCGTGGATCCCGGTCCGCTTCGTCGGCACAGTCGTGGCGGTCGGCGTCTCGACCGTCGTGTTCGCGCTGCTGCACATCCCGAACGGCTACAACGTCTGGGGCATCCTCGACGTCGGCTCGTTCGGTCTCGTCGCCGCGATCATCGTGCTGCGCACCGGCGGCATGGAGGCGACGGTGCTCCAGCACGCCTTCAACAACATCATGATCTTCGTGCTGCAGGCGCCCGGCTGGTCGCGGATCGACCTGACGTCGCAGGACGCGCAGGGCACCGTGGGCGGATGGCTCGTGACGCTCGGCACCTCGCTCCTGTACTGGGGGATGGTCGAGGTGCTCGCGCGGTGGCGGAAGCTGGACCGGCGGTTCGCCGGTCACGAGGCGCCCCGCTTCCGGGGGACGCCGCCGGCCTTCGCAGGTGGGTCGCGTTGGTTCCGGCCGGGAGGCGCGGGGTGGGCGGGTGCACCGGCCCGCGTCGACGACGCGGCCGGGTCCGGCGACCGCACGGGTGCCGCTGTGGACAGTGCGGTGGGTGTCGCCCGTCGCCCGTAGGCTCGTGGCATGAGTTCCACGCCCGCGCTGGACGTCCTGCACCGGGTCTGGGGGTACGACGCCTTCCGGGGTGAGCAGGCCGCCATCATCGACCAGGTGGTGGGCGGCGGCGACGCGCTCGTCCTGATGCCGACCGGCGGCGGCAAGTCGCTCTGCTACCAGGTGCCCGCGCTCGTGCGCGACGGCATCGGGGTCGTCGTCTCGCCGCTCATCGCCCTCATGCAGGACCAGGTCGACGCCCTCGCGGCGAACGGCGTGCAGGCGGCGTTCCTCAACTCGACGCAGGGACCCGACGAGCGCGCCCGGGTCGAGCGCGCGGTGGTGTCCGGGCAGGTCGACATGCTCTACCTCGCGCCCGAGCGACTGCGGCTCGAGTCCACCCGCTCCCTGCTCGACCGCGCGCGGATCGCGCTGTTCGCGATCGACGAGGCGCACTGCGTCGCCCAGTGGGGCCACGACTTCCGGCCGGACTACCTCGAGCTGAGCGTCCTGCACGAGCGCTGGCCGACGGTGCCGCGGATCGCCCTGACCGCCACCGCCACACCGCAGACCCACCGCGAGATCTCCGCCCGCCTCGGCCTCGACGACGCCGCGCACTTCGTCGCCGACTTCGACCGACCGAACATCCAGTACCGGATCGAGCCGAAGACCGGGGCGCTCCAGCAGCTCCTGACGTTCATCCGCACCGAGCACAGCGGTGACGCGGGCATCGTGTACTGCCTGTCCCGGAACTCGGTCGAGCGCACCGCGGCGGCCCTCGCCGAGCAGGGCATCCCGGCGCTGCCGTACCACGCCGGGCTCGACGCGAAGGTCCGCGAACGCAACCAGTCGACCTTCCTGCGCGAGGACGGCGTCGTCATGGTCGCGACCATCGCGTTCGGCATGGGCATCGACAAGCCCGACGTCCGGTTCGTGGCGCACCTGGACCTGCCCAAGTCGGTCGAGGGCTACTACCAGGAGACCGGCCGTGCCGGGCGGGACGGGCTGCCCTCGACCGCGTGGCTCGCGTACGGGCTGAACGACGTCGTGCAGCAGCGGCGGATGATCGACCAGTCCGAGGGCGACGCCGCACACCGTCGGCAGCTCAGTGCACACCTCGACGCGATGCTCGCCCTGTGCGAGACGATCGAGTGCCGCCGGGTGCGGCTGCTCGCGTACTTCGGGCAGGAGTCGACGCCGTGCGGCAACTGCGACACGTGCATCGCGCCGCCGGAGCCCTGGGACGGCACCGTCCCCGCGCAGAAGTTGCTGTCGACGGTCGTCCGGCTCGACCGGGAGCGCGGGCAGCGGTACGGCGTGGCACACCTCGTCGACATCCTGGTCGGCAAGCAGTCGCCGCGCGTGCAGGAGCTCCGACACGACCAGCTCGCCACGTTCGGCATCGGCAGCGACCTGAGCGAGGGGGAGTGGCGCGCCGTCGCCCGGCAGTTGCTGGCGCAGGGTTACGCCGCGGTCTCCGGCGACGGGTTCGGCACGGTGGTGCTCAGCCCGACCAGTGCGGAAGTCCTGAGCGGGCGCGTGCAGGTCCTCATGCGCCGCGACCCCGTGCAGTCCACCCGGTCGTCGCGCACCCGTCGCACGGTCGTGACGGACATGCCGCGGGAGGCCGTCGGGCTGTTCGAGGCCCTGCGTGCCTGGCGTGCCGGGCAGGCCCGCGAACAGGGCGTCCCCGCCTACGTGGTGTTCAACGACGCGACGCTCCGCGGCATCGCGGCGGTGAAGCCCGCCGACCAGGACGAGCTCGCCGAGATCTCCGGCGTCGGCACGGCGAAGCTCGAGCGGTACGGTCGCGCGGTGCTCGACGTGGTCGCGGCGCACGCGGACTGAGCGGCGGGACCGGGGCCGGCCGCACCGGCTGGGAAACATTCCGTCGGCGGCATGCGGTTCCGCGGGCGCTCACTACACTCGGGTACTCGCCAACGAGGAGGTCCGGTGCCCGGTTCGACCAAGCTCGCCACGTCCATGAGCCGTGCCGTGGTGACGCCCCTCGCGCGGATGCTCTGGCGTCCGCGGATCATCGGCAGGAAGCACGTCCCGAAGCACGGACCGGTGATCCTCGCGAGCAACCACCGCTCGTTCATCGACTCTCCGGCGATCACGCTCATGGCTCCGCGGAAGGTGTCGTTCCTCGCGAAGCAGGAGTACTTCACCGGGACGGGTCTGCGCGGCGCGGTGTCCCGGGCGTTCTTCGGCGGCATCGGTGCGATCGGCGTCGAGCGTGGGGCGGGAGCCGCGGCGCAGCACGCCCTCGACCTCGGGCTCGAGCGGCTCGAGGCCGGTGAGGCCTTCGCGATCTACCCGGAGGGCACCCGATCCCTCGACGGGCGGCTCTACAAGGGCCGGACGGGCGTGGCCTGGCTCGCGTTGACGAGCGGCGCCCCGGTGGTGCCCGTCGCCCTGACGGGGACCGAGCACGTGCAGCCCGTGGGCTCGCGCGTCCCGAAGCTCGCAAAGGTGACCATCGAGTTCGGTGAGCCGATGGACCTGTCCTCGTTCGGCGACGCCTCGTCCGGGCGCGCGCGACGGCACGCCACGGACGCGGTGATGGCGGCGATCCAGGCCCTGAGCGGCCAGGAGCCGGCGAACGCGTACAACAACCCGCCCGCCACGATCGTCGAGCGGGTCAAGCAGGTGCTGCGCCGGGACGACCCGAAGCAGGCCGTCGAACCGGACTGACCCAGAACGCCTATTGCACATCTGGAATATCAGTGGTTCAATCGGTCCGTGCCCGAGCGGCACGTGACCGAGCGGCCCGACAGGAACGGGCCGCGCCGACCCTGACCAGAAGGCACGCAGCATGTCCTCCACCCCGCTCTTCGACGCCGTCTCCCGCCGGACGTCCGCACCCGCAGTCTCCGCACCCGCAGTCCCCGCGGTGACAGGCCCCACCCCAGCAGCTCCCGCGCCTGCCGCACTCGCCCCCGCGGCTCGTGCGTCCGCCCCGCTCGCGACCGCGCCCGTCCCGTCGTCCCCGCTGTCCGCGCCCGTCACGCCGCAGGCATCGGCACTCGTGCCCGCTGTGCTCGTCGCCGCGATCGACGAGATCCCCGCCCGACTCGGTGCCGCGCTCGACGCCGAGCACGCGGTGTCGACCGAGCAGCTCGCCCTCGTCGAGGCCGTCGCCGACGCGATCACCCGCGCGGTCGTCGACGCCGTCGTCGGCGAGCTCGACCGGATCACCCGCGACGGCGTCGTCCGCGCCTGACCCGGGCCACCGCGATGACCGCACCGGACCCCGTCCTCCGCCCGCGAGCCGCCGCACGGCACGCCGCCGGCGCCCGACGATCCCGGTCGGTGCGTCCCGGTCCCACGACCACCGGGGCGGCAGTCCCCCCTGCTGCCGCCCCGGTCTCCATCCGGGCGTCCCCGCGACGCCCCTCGACCACCGGGGCGGCGGTCCCCCCTGCCGCCGTCCCGGTGCCACTCCCGCAGGCGGCTCGGCCGGTCTCCTCCTCCTGCTCCTCTTCGTCCCCATCGAGTCGGCGTGCCGCGCTCGCCCGCGAGCGGTCTGTCGCCCGGTGCCGCGCCCCACGGTTCCGACCCCCCTCTGCTGACCCGGCGCGGGCGGTGCTCCGCGCCGTTGTCAGCCACACGCCGAGCGTGCCCCGGCTGTCCGTGACGGCCGCCGCCCTGTCCGCCTGTCTCGTCGTCTCGGTGTCCACCCCGGCGCAGGCGCTGGACGCGACACTCCCGGCGGCCACCGGACCCCAGGGCACCGTCCAGTGGTACGCCGTCGCGGCGGGAGCGGGTCCGGACGTGCAGCGCGACGACTTCTCGGTCCGCGACGACTTCCGGCGTGGGCCGCGCATCAGCTCCGACGTCACGGTGGTCCGACCGGTCGACGGCACGGTCCCCACCGCCGGGGGCTTCGGCGGTCGCCACGTCGACGGGTGCAGCGCGTGCTCGACGGACCACCACGGACTCGACTTCGCCGCCCGCGCCGGGACCCCGGCCGTCGCGGTCATGTCCGGCACGGTGGTGTCCGCCGGGGTCCTCGGCGGGTACGGCAACCAGGTGCTGCTCCGCCACCCGGACGGCACCGAGACGCGGTACGCGCACCTGTCCCGCATCGACGTGGTGGTCGGGCGCCAGGTCGCGGTCGGCGAACCGGTCGGCGCCGTCGGCAGCACCGGCATCTCGACCGGAGCGCACCTGCACTTCGAGGTCATCCTCGGCGGCGCCCCGGTCGACCCTGCACCGTGGCTCGCTGCCCGCGGGCTGCTCTGACCCGGGCTGCCCGGCGCCCGCGCCCGCGGCCGTGGGCTGTACGGACTGACCGGGACCCGTCCACACCCGGGGCGTAGCGTCGGACCGAGGACGGCACGGCGTCGTCCGAGGACGGAGACGCACGTGCGCGTGACGGTGTTGGGCACAGGGACGATGGGGGCAGGGGTCGCGCGGTCGCTGCTCCGCGAGGGACACGACGTCACGGTCTGGAACCGCAACGCCGACCGTGCCACACCGCTCGCCGACGACGGCGCCACGGTCGAGCGCGACGCGTCCGCCGCGGTGGCGGAGGCCGAGGTCGTCCTCCTGACGCTGTTCGACACCGACGCGGTGGTCGACGTGCTCGAGGCCGCAGCCGGGGACGCTCCGACCGACGCTGTGTGGGTGCAGGCCTCGACGATCGGGGTCGCGGGTACCGAGACCGTCGTGCAGCTCGCCGGCAAGTACGGCATCACCCTCGTCGAGGCGATGATGCTCGGGACGAAGGGCCCGGCGGAGCAGGGCAAGCTCACCATGCTCGCCGCGGGCCCCTCGGTGACGGTCGACCGGATCGACCCGGTGCTCGACGCGATCGGCGCGAAGACCGTCCGGGCCGGCGAGCGGGTCGGTGACGGCACCGCGCTGAAGCTCGCCGCGAACGCCTGGGTCGCCGCCATCACGGCGGCGACCGGCCAGTCCCTCGCCATCGCCCGCGCGCTCGGACTCGACCCGCACCTGTTCCTCGACGCGATCGAGGGCACCGCGAGCGACTCGCCCTACGCGCACACGAAGGGCGAGGCCATGCTGTCTGGGGAGTTCGCGCCGCAGTTCGCGCTCGACGGGATCCGGAAGGACATCGGACTCATCCGTGACGCCGCGCGGGACGCCGGGGTCTCGACGGAGCTGCTCGACGGCATCGACCGGGTCTACGCGCAGGCGAGCGCGGACGGGCACGGCGGCGACGACATCGCGGCGGTCGGCACCGCATTCTGACGCAGGTCAGGGCCGGTGGAGCCAGCGCCGCAGCGCGCCGGTGAGCCGGCCCACGGCCTCGTAGTTCATCGTGTTCGCGAGGTCGAACGCCTCGCGCGCCGGGTCGGCCCCGGCCTGGATGCGCCGGAGGGCGGCGTCCGCGCGGGCACGGGCGTCGAGCTCCGCGAGGGGCATGTCGTCCTCGGGGTCGTGCGCCGGCACCGCCGCGGGGTCGTCGGTCGCGCGCATGCCGTCAGGCTACGCGGACCGCTCGTCCTCGTCATCGTCCTGGTCGACGACGCGGGCCATCTCCTCGAGGAACGCGACCACGACGCCCATGTCCGACTGGGGCAGGTGCTCGGCGACCTCGAGCGTGCGGGTGTCGAGCTCGTCGATGACCTGCAGCACCTGCCGCATCGAGCCACCCGACGCGGTGAGGATGACCCCGCGGCGGTCGTGCGGGTCGGCGTGCCGCTCGACGTGTCCGCTGCGGACGAGCCGGTCGACGAGCGCCGACGTCGAGGCCGGCGTGATCTCGAGTCGGTCGGCCAGCTCCTTCGAGTTCACCGCGCGGCCGGTGGCCTCGGCGTCGAGCAGGATGCGCAGCGCGAGCAGGGCGTTCTCGCCGATGCCGAGCGCCTCGCGTGCCCGTCGCTGGGCAGCGCTCTCGGCACTCCGGTACCTGCGGAGCGCATTGAGGACGTCCACCGCGTCGACCCTGGAACCCTTGCCATACCAGAAGCCCGTGGTGGTGTCCGTCACCTCGGTCGTCATGAGGACAATGCTAGACGCTCTAGTTAGATTGTCTAGCGAGTGCGCGGGAACCGATGCACTTCCCAGCGACCCGGTGGCCGCTCTGCGCGCTCCGCGAGTGGTGCAACACCGGTGACGCGCGCCCGTAACACCAGCGCAACGACCCCTCAGTAGGTTCACCCCATGCAGGAGCCGACGTGCTGAGCCGACTCGCGGGGAGCGTGTTCCGCGTCGGGACCGCGGTCGAGCGTGCTGACGTCGTCGCCCGGATGCTCGAGGTGTACGTCGTCCGCCCGGACGTCGTCGCCGCGGGGGAGGACCCGGCGGTCGCGTCGGCGCTGCGCGCGGTGCTCGGCGCCCAGGGCCCGGGACGAGCCGGACGGGCCGCGACGATCGAGTCGCTCGCGCTCGACCGTCACGAGCCGGCCTCCGTCGCGTCCGCGGTCGCGGTGGCCCGGGACGACGCCCGCCGGGCCCGCGAGGTCGTCCCCACGGAGCTCTGGGACTGCCTCGACGTCACCCGGTCCCGGATGCCGCGGAAGGTGTCGGTCGAACGCGCGCACGAGTTCCTGGCGTGGGTGCGCGAGCGGAGTGCCCTGGCCGTCGGGGTCGTCGAGGGCGACGCGAGCCGCGACGAGGTGTGGGAGTTCTTCACGCTCGGCCGGTCGCTCCTGCGCTGCGGGGCCACCGCGCGGCTCCTCGCCTCGGACCTCGTCGACACCACTGCGCCGCACTCGTGGGCGACCGCGCTCCGGGCCTGCGGCGCCGTCGAGGCCTTCCGACGAGGCCGCGACCACCGTGCGACGGACCCGGCGAGCGTCGCGGGCTTCCTGCTCCGGGACGGACACAGTCCGCGGTCGCTCGCGTTCCTCGCGCAGCGGGCGGACGACTGCCTGGCCGACGTCGCGCCGGCCTGCGTCGCGGACGAGGTCGAGGCCTTCCGCCGGGCACGCGCCGCGCTCGAGCACCCCGACGCCGAGCAGCCCGACGCGTGGCCGCGCACGGTGACGGCGCGTCTCGCCGCGGCGGTCGACGCCGTGGTGGCGGCCCTCGACGAGCGCGTGTTCGCGGCCGCCGTCCCGGCGCGCTGACGGCCCCGCCGCTCACCCGTCGCTCCGCGAGCGGGCCACTTCTGTCACGCTCGCCGACCGCGGGCGACCAGTTCCGCCCGCTCGGCGGACGACGGGCGGCGCGTCCTGCCCGCTCGCGGCGCGACCGGCGGCGGTGGGGCCGGGTGGTGACGGCGTGGAGGCACGGTGCGGGCCCGCCACGCGCCTCCCGTCCGCCCTGTCCCCGTCCCTGGGCCCGCCTCGCGTCACCGCACCGCGAGCGGGCCACTCCTGTCACGCTCGGCGGCAGCAGGCGACCGGTTCCGCCCGCTCGGCGGACGACGGGCGGCGCGTCCTGCCCGCTCAGCGCGACCAGCGCACGCGGGTCCTGCCGGACCCGCGGGTCAGACGGCGCTCGAGCGGTCCGCGACCGCCTCGTCGCGCTCCAGGTCCCGCCGGATCGCGGCGCGCGACGCGCGCGTCCCGACCACGGGGATCGCGTGCGTGATCGCGAGGTGCAGGCGGTTGTCGGCGTCGTACCGGACCCGGAAGCGCTCCCACCGGACGAGCCACACGAGGGCGATCGCCAGCGCGACGAACCCGGACGCGGCACCGACGATGATGGCCCACCGTGGCCCCCAGGCATCCGCGACGGCGCCGACGATCGGTGCGCCGATGGGGGTGCCGCCCGCGAAGATCGCCATGTAGAGCGCCATCACGCGGCCGCGCATCGCCGGCTTCGTGGTGGTCTGGACGAGGGCGTTCGCGGTCGTCATGAACGTCAGCGAGGCGAGGCCGACGAACACCAGCACGACGGCGAACGACCAGTAGGTCGGGGCGAGGGCGGCCGCGGTGCACGCGAGCCCGAACCCGGCCGAGGCGATCACGAGCGTGCGCATCCTCGGGCGGTCCCGCCGGGCGGAGAGGAGCGCACCGGCGACCGAGCCGATCGCCATCACCGAGTTGAGCAGGCCGAACTCACCGGCGCCCTTGCCGAACTCGACGCGCGCCATCGTCGAGGTGAAGATCGGAAAGTTCACGCCGAACGTACCGACGACGAAGATCATGCAGAGCACGACGATGATGTCCGGCCGGGTCCGGACGTACCGGAAGCCCGCCACGATCTGGCCCTTGCCGCGCCCTGCACGAGGTCGGTCGGCGAGCTGTGCGGGGTCGACGAACCGCAGCGCGACGAGGACCGCCAGGAACGAGCCGGCGTTGATGACGAACACCCATCCCGAGCCGATCGCGGCGATGAGCACGCCCGCCACCGCGGGGCCGATCAGCCGCGCTGCGTTGAACGACGCGGAGTTCAGCGCGACGGCGTTCGCCACGTGCTCGCCCTGAACCACGTCGGAGACGAAGGCCTGTCGGATCGGGGTGTCGAACGCGGCGACGATGCCGAGCGCGAGCGCGAAGCCGTACAGCGACCAGAGCGTGGCGGTGTGGGTGAGGACCATGACGCCGAGTCCCAGGCCGAGTGCCCCCATCAGGCCCTGGGTGAGCATGAGCATCTTCCGCCGGTCGAACCGGTCGGCCACGAGTCCGGTGAACGGCAGGAGGAGTAGCTGCGGACCGAACTGCAGGGCCATTGTGATGCCGACCGCGACGGCGTCGTTGTCGGAGAGCTCGGTGAGGACGATCCAGTCCTGCGCGGTGCGCTGCATCCACGTGCCGACGTTGGACACGAGCGCGCCGGCGAACCAGATGCGGTAGTTGCGGGCGGCCAGGGAACGGAACATGGCGGTCACTGCTGGGCCAGCCTCCTCATGACGTCGGTGGCGGCGGCCAGGGTGCGGCGTTCGTCGAGGGTGAGTGCGCCGAGCCTCGGCGTGAGCCAGTCGTCGCGGCGGCGCCGGGTCTCCTCCACGAAGGCGGACCCAGCCGGGGTGGCCGAGAGCAGCACCTTGCGGCGGTCGTCGCCGTGGCCGCACTTCGACACGAGGCCCCGTTCGACGAGCGCAGCGACGGACTTCGTCATCGACGGGGGCGTCACCCCGTCCTGGCGGCTCAGCTCGGCGAGGGTCATCGCGCCCTCGCGGTGCAGCCGGGCGAGTGCCGAGAAGTGTGCGTCCGGCATGCTCGCGTCGGCCTTCTGCGCGCGGAGCGTCCGCGACAGCCGGTTCACGGCGATGCGGAGGTCGGTGGCGAGGGAGGAGTCGGGCACGGCCGTTAGCCTACCTCATTAGTTCAGCGAACGAACTGGTTGCCCCGAGGTCGATCCGCGCGTGGGATGCCGTTCCGCCCGTCGGAGGACGAATCGCGCATCGGACGTCGGAACTTCTGCCACCCAACGCGCGGATCGGTCTCCCATGACAGGCGCGATGGGCTCGAACCGCCGGACTGGAGGCACGGGTCGGGTGCGCGGGTCCGCCGACCTGACCCGCGCCTCCCGTCCGACCGTGTGGTGACGGACGCGCCGACAGCGCGCGTCGGACGCGCCGACAGCGCGCGTCGGACGCGCCGTCAGCGCTTGTCGGGCGCGCCGTCAGTGAGCGTCCGGACCGGTGATCGCGTCGTGGGGGAGCAGGGCGTGCACCCCCCAGGTGCGGTTCGCGACCTGGGTCACCCGCAAGCTCACGGCGACGCTCGCCATCGCGAGCGCCTGGGCGCGGGAGATGTCGTACAGCCCGGCGATCCAGTCGACCATCCCGTCGAGCGCCGTCGTCGTCGCGGCGTTCAGGTCCGCGTCGAACCCGAAGGTGATCCGTCCAGCAGGGGTGTCCGCGTGGATGCCGGCGACCGGGACCTCGTCGACGAGCGACAGCGTCATCGTGGTCGTCATCCCGCACTCGACCGCGGTACCGGACACCTCGCCGTCGCCCTGCGCGGCGTGGCCGTCGCCGACGGACAGCATCGCGTCCGGCACGGTGACCGGCAGGAACAGCGTCGACCCGGCGACGAGCTCGCGGCAGTCGACGTTGCCGCCGCCGAGGGGCCGCGGCGGGATCGTGGAGTGCTCCCCGGTCGCTTCCGGCGGGAGCCCCACGACGCCGAGGAACGGCGCCGTGCGGACGCCGAGCCCCAGCTGGTTGCGCGCGGTGCCCGCGGCGGCGTCGACGTCCCAGAGCAGGGGACCGCGGGACGCCGGGTCCGCGAGCCCGAGCGCCCGGTTCAGTTCCGTGTCGATCCCACCGGACCCGGTGTAGCCCCAGTCGTCCGGCACGAGCGCGTCGAACCGCACGGCCAGGACCTGTCCGGGGCGGGCGCCCGTCACCGCGATCGGGCCGACCAGGCAGTGCCCGCGCCGCGCGTCGAGCAGGGTCGGTGCATCGGCGCCGGGCGACGCGAGGCGCCTCGTGTACCCGGCGGCGCTCAGCGTCCGGACGGTGACGGTGTCGCCGTCCACGGCGCGGAGCACGGGGGCGCGCTCGGCGGTGAGGACGTCGACGGCGGTGTCGAGCGAGGCATCGAGGCGGTGGGAGGTCACCGGACGATCCTCCCAGCCGCCCCGCCCCAGTGGACTCAGCGGACTCAGTGGAACTGCGGGATCGTCAGCCAGATCCCGTAGAGGACGGCAGCGGCGCACACCGCGAAGCAGACCACGGCGCCGGCGAGGGCGGCCGGTGGCGTGTGCCCGGACCGCGGGGTCTCGTCGCGGTACTCGGTGCGCTCGCCGGCGGCGTCGACGGGCTGCCCGGTCCCGAGCAGTCGCAGGCCGAGCGTGTAGACGAGCACGACGCCGACCGCGGCGACGAACCCGACGCCGGCGACGATCCCGATGCTGCTGAAGTCGATGGACACGGTCGCTCCCTAGGCCGACACCGAGGCGGAAGCGGGTTCCGTCGGCTGCTCGTCGTTGACGGTGTCCTTCGTGATCGGCTTCCGCCGCGCGAGGAAGAAGAAGCCGAGGCCCCCGACCAGGGCGAGCACCGCGACGACCACCAGGCCGATCGTGCTCGTCGAGGCCACCAGGGTCGCCAGGGCACCGACGACCGCGGCGGCGGGGAGCGTGATCACCCACGCCACGACGATCCGGCCGACCACCGACCAGTGCACGTCGGCGAGCTTCTTGCCGAGGCCGGAGCCGATGACCGAGCCGCTCGTGACGTGCGTCGTCGAGAGCGCGAACCCGAGGTGCGACGACACCAGGATCGTCGCCGCGGAGCTCGTCTCGGCAGCGAAGCCCTGCGGGGACTGCACGTCGGAGATCTTCTTGCCGACCGTGCGCATGATCCGCCAGCCGCCCGTGTAGGTGCCGAGGCCGATCGCCAACCCGCACGCCAGGATCACCCAGAGCGCCGGACCGGTGCCGGACGGCTGGTAGTTCGCGGCGATCAGGGTCAGCGTGATGACGCCCATCGTCTTCTGCGCGTCGTTCGTGCCGTGCGCGAGCGACACCAGCGACGCCGAGATCGTCTGCCCGTGCCGGAAGCCCGTGGCGGCGCCGTGCGTGGTCGCGTTCTTCGTGAGCGTGTACGCCAGGTACGTCGCGACGAGGGCGATCACGCCCGCGATCACGGGCGACAGGAGCGCCGGCAGCACGACCTTCGACACGACGGTGGCCCAGTCGACCGAGTGCAGCCCGGCACCGATGATCGACGCGCCGATGAGCCCGCCGAACAGGGCGTGCGTCGACGACGACGGCAGCCCGAAGTACCAGGTGGCGAGGTTCCAGAGCACCGCGCCGACGAGTCCCGCGAAGATCATGGTCGGGCTGATCTGGATGCCGTCCTGGCCCTCGCGGATGATGCCCTGCGAGACCGTCTTCGCGACCTCGGTGGACAGGAAGGCGCCGACCACGTTCAGGACGGCGGAGATGAGCACGGCGGTCCGGGGCTTCAGGGCTCCGGTGGCGACCGAGGTGGCCATGGCGTTCGCGGTGTCGTGGAAGCCGTTCGTGAAGTCGAACACGAGGGCCACCACGATCACCAGCACGACGGTGACGAGGACGTCCATGGCGGTGACGGTAGGCCCGCCGGGGACCCGCTGCGTGAACGCCGGGTGAACACGCGCGCGGGTTGCACGGTCTGCGAGGATGCACCCGTGCCGACCTTCTCCGCAGCCCGGGGCGACGCCTCGTTCACCGACGCGCACGGCGTCGAGATCGTCTACTCCACGTGGCGAGCGGGACGGCCGCGGGGCATCGTGCAGATCGCGCACGGCGTCGGCGAGCACTCGCTCCGGTACGAGGCGCTCGCGCAGGACCTCGTCCGCGCCGGGTGGACCGTGCACGCGAACGACCACCGCGGGCACGGCCGCACGGGATTGGGGCAGTGGGACGGCGACCACGCGCAGCTCGGCCGGCTCGGACCCGGTGGGTTGCGGGCCGCGATCGCCGTGGTCGAGCAGATGACCGCGGTCGCGCGCGAGCAGGACCCCGGTCTGCCGCTCGTGCTGCTCGGGCACTCGTGGGGCTCGCTCATGGCGCAGCGGATCGTGAACACCTCGTCCGCCGCGTACGACGGGGTCGTGCTCTCCGCCACGGCGTACCGCCTGCCCGGCTGGATGAACAGCGGCGACCTGAACGCCCGGCACGCGGGCTCCGGCCCGACGCGCTACGAGTGGATCAGCCGCGACCGGGCGATCATCGAGGCGATCGCGGCGGACCCGCTCGCGGTCGAGGCGGACGTGCTGCAGCTCTTCGGCCTCCGCGACACCCTCCGGCTGCTCGGGGTCCCGCGGCGCCGCATCCCGCACAACCTGCCCGTGCTGCTGCAGGTCGGGTCCGAGGACACGCTCGGCGGCCCCCGCTCGATCGAGCGGCTCGCGCAGGCGTACCGCCGCCGTGGCGGACTGTCGGACGTGCAGGTGCACGTCTACGAGGGGGCGCGGCACGAGGTCTACAACGAGACGAACCGGGACGAGGTGGTCGCCGACCTGGTCGCGTGGCTCGACCGGCACGTGGGTCGCTGACGCGACCGGACACGGGATGGGACGGGAGGCTCGTGGCGGGCCTGCCACGATCCTCCAGTCCGATCCGTGGCGGGCGTAGGCTCGTCCCGTGCACGGTGAGTACAAGGTCCCCGGAGGCAAGCTGGTCGTCGTCGACCTCGAGGTCGTCGACGGGAGCATCCAGGAGTTCCGCCTGGCGGGCGACTTCTTCCTCGAACCCGACGACGCCCTCCCGCTGATCGACCAGGCCGTGACCGGCCTGCCCGCGACCACCGACGCGGCCGGCATCGCCGCCGCGGTCCGCGGCGCGCTGCCCGAGGACGCCGTCCTGCTCGGCTTCACGCCCGAGTCCGTGGGCGTGGCCGTCCGACGCGCGCTCTCACGGGCGTCGACGTGGCAGGAGTACGACTGGGAGATCGTCCACGAGGGACCGATCAGCCCGAACGAGCACCTCGCGCTCGACCAGGTCCTGACCGAGGAGGTCGGCGCCGGACGCCGCGGCCCGACCCTGCGCATCTGGGAGTGGGACCAGCCCGCGGTCGTGATCGGGTCGTTCCAGTCCCTCAAGAACGAGGTCGACCCCGCCGGCGCCGAGAAGTACGGCGTGCAGGTCGTCCGCCGCATCTCCGGCGGCGGCGCGATGTTCATGGACGCCGGTGCGATCATCTCGTACTCGCTCTACGTCCCGACCGACCTCGTGCAGGGCATGACCTTCGCGGACTCGTACGCCTACCTGGACGAGTGGGTGATCGAGGCACTGAAGTCCCTCGGCATCGAGGCGTACTACCAGCCGCTCAACGACATCACCTCGACGAAGGGCAAGATCGGCGGGGCGGCCCAGAAGCGCCTCGGCACCGGGGCGCTGCTCCACCACGCCACGATGAGCTACGACATGGACGGCCAGAAGATGGTCGAGGTCCTGCGGATCGGGCGCGAGAAGATGAGCGACAAGGGGACGACCTCGGCGGCGAAGCGGGTCGACCCGCTGCGCTCGCAGACCGGGCTGACGCGCGCCGAGATCATCGACCGGTTGATCGGCACGTTCACGAAGCTGTACGGGGCGCACGAGGGACACGTGACCGAGGCCGAGCGGGCCCGGGCGCAGGAGCTCGTGCACACGAAGTTCGACACGCGGGAGTGGCTCGAGCGGGTCCCCTGATCGTCCGTCCGATCCACGGGATCATCCGCGCGGCGGAGGTGTCACCCGCCCGGCTGACGTACCGTCGGGCACGTGAACTGGTTGATCCTCATGGGGGCGGTGGCCGCAGCGGTCGTCGTGATGTGGATCGCCGATCGCCTGGGGTGGATCGACCTGTCGAACAAGGCCACTCGCTCGGGCGGATCCGGCGGCGCCATCTCGATGATGGACGAGGTCTTCGCGCCGACACGGCACGAGTCCCAGTCCGAGTACGAACGGCAGTCACGCTTGCCCCGGGAAGCCCCGACGCCGGCCGACGACGACCACGACCTGCTCAGCGGCAGCGTGCTCATCAAGGTCCCCGCGGTCGGGCACACCGGACGGCACGAGGCCCGTCCGGGCACGCTCGACCGCAGCTACTGACCCCGACTAGCGGGTCGTCAGCTCTTGGTAGTCCGGGTGCCGCTCGATCCAGGCCTTGACGTAGCTGCACAGCGGGACGACCCGTCGTGTGCCCTCGCGCACGTCGTCCAGCGCGTGCTGGACGAGGATCGACGCGTGACCACCACCTCGGTGTGCCGGGTCGACCTCGGTGTGGGTGAAGCGGATCTCGTCGCCCTCCACCTCGTACGCGGCGAACCCGATCACCTCGCCGTCCTCGACCAGGGAGTACTGCTGCGCGTCGGTGTCGTTCCGGACCTCGGGTGATGCCATGCGGGCGACGCTACGCCACGGCCCTGACCACGTTCCGGCTGCGGTCCCGCGCAGTGCTCCCGCCGATCCCCGAACGCGGGGCTGTGACCGCTCCCGGAACGCACTACTGTCACCTCGTGCACGACCAGACACCGCCCCTGCGCTTCCGGACCCCGCCCGGGTGGCCCACGCCCTCGCCCGAGTGGGTCGAGCTGTACCAGGGCACCGAGCCCGCCGCCGGGTGGAGCCCGGCCGCCGACGTGCCCCCGGCGCCCGCGGGGTGGCTGTTCTGGGCGCTCACCCGATCGATGCGCCGGCGTCTCCCGCGATCCGGCACGGTCGTGCTGAACGTCGGTGCGGCGGCAACCGTCGCGTCCGCCGTGGCCGTCGCCGTCCTGACGGTCCTCGGTCTGCCCGCGGTCTTCGCGCTCCCGACGCTCGTCGCCGGTGCCGCGCTCTGGGTCGTCGGGGTGGTCCGTCGTGGCGACGCCGTGATCGATGCCGTCGCGGAGGTCCGCGCCTGGGCGGCCGAGCGTCGGGCGGCGGAGCTCCCCGCGCGCGCCGCACAGGCACACCCCGGTGCGACCGCCGACGAGGCGCTCGGCGCCTGGGACGCCGAGGCGTGGTCGATCCCCGCCGCTCGACCCTTCACCGAGGGTGCCCCGTCCCGGGCGTTGCCCAGGGCGCTGCACACGGTCGCGGGGTTCACCGCCGGTGCCGCGGCTCTGGTGCTGCTCGGCGGCTCCCTCGTGGCTGCGGTCCCCGCCGTCGACTCCGTCGGGCAGGAGCTGTCCGCCGCGTCCAGCACGGACGGCAGCGGCCCGTCCGCGGACGACCCGTCGGCGTCGGGCGGGGACGACGCCCCGCAGCCCGGCTGGGCGTCCGACGACGGCAGCATCAAGACGTACTGGCTGGCCGCCGACGACGAGTGGGAGGCCACCTGCGACATGACCCCGGGGACCACCACCTGCGACCCGTGGGAGATCACGAGCGACCACAGCTGCACGGCGATCGTCACGGTCGGGTTCTTCGCCTCGGCGGACGACGACCAGCCGAGCCGCGTCGAGGAGCGCACGGTCAGCCTGACGAAGGGCGTCCCGCTGGTCCTGGTCGAGAACTACGACGAAGAAGCCTCGGACATCGTCGACGTGACCTGTGCGACCGGCGGCGAGACCGACGGCGACCGCGTGACGGCGACCCAGCACGAGGACACGACCGTGGCCGACGCCGACGTCCCCGACGGGTGCGACGAGGAGGACTGCGTGGCGTTCGCCGTCACGCCCTCCGCCGACTGCGCCGCCGCGGCCGTGCAGTTCACCGTCGACGCGGCGGTCGGGTCCCTGACGAAGCCGCACGACGTCGCCGTGGTCACGCCGCTGCACGCCGGGAAGGCCACCGACGTGTTCGTCGGGGGGACGGAGCACGCATCCGACGTGCACGCCGGAGCGGTGACCTGCCGGACGGCGTCCGACCAGCCGGGGTCCGCGACCAACTCCTGACCGGCGCGGGCACCGCCGCCCGGCGACGGCTCCGGCACGCAGCACCGACACCGGCACCGGCGCCCGCCTCGGGTCGGGGAGGATGGTCCGGTGCGCACCATCGACGACCGCAGCCCCGACCTGGTCGTGCTCGGCGAGAACCTCGACGTCACGCCGACGCTGCCCGACGGGGCGTTCACGGTCGTGTACCTCGACCCGCCGTTCAACACCGGCCGGAAGCAGCGTCGGCACGCCGTGACCGCCGTGCAGCGCGACGTCGGGTCACCGTCCACGATCACGGGCTTCCGGGGGCGGACGTACGAGCGGGTCCGCGGCGACCTGATGCGCTTCGACGACCGGTTCGAGGACTACTGGTCGTTCCTCGAGCCGCGCCTGCTCGAGGCCTGGCGCCTGCTCGCGGACGACGGCACCCTCTACCTGCACCTCGACTACCGCGAGGCCCACTACGCCAAGGTCCTGCTCGATGCGCTGTTCGGCCGCGACGCGTTCCTCAACGAGATCATCTGGGCGTACGACTTCGGCGCGAAGTCCCGGTCGCGCTGGCCGACCAAGCACGACACGATCCTGGTCTACGTGAAGGACCCCGAGCGGTACTGGTTCGACTCCGAGGCCGTCGACCGCGAGCCGTACATGGCGCCGGGACTCGTCACCCCCGAGAAGCGTGCGCGCGGCAAGCTCCCGACGGACGTCTGGTGGCACACGATCGTCTCGCCGACCGGGAGCGAGAAGACCGGCTACCCGACGCAGAAGCCCGAGGGGGTGCTCCGCCGGATGGTGCAGGCGTCCTCGCGCGAGGGCGACTGGGTCCTCGACTCCTTCGCCGGCAGCGGCACGCTCGGCGCCGTCGCCCACGCGCTCGGTCGGCGCTTCGTCCTGGTCGACCACAACCCGGTCGCCGTCGACGTCATGCGCCGGCGACTGCCCGGCGCGGCGGTCGAGCAGCAGGGCACCGGGGCCTGACGGTCGAGGGGCGGGTCCGACGCCGTCGCGTCGCACCCGCCCCTCGTGCCGTCCCGTGGACCGCTACGCAGAGTGGCGTCCGTGGTTCGGGTGCGGTTCGGTCTCCGGTCCGGTGGGAGCGGTCGGACTGGAGGGACGGCCCGCGTCCGCCTCGCCGGTCCCGGCCGCGTGGGCCGGGTGGGTGCGGATCGTCCCCGTGGTGGCGGCCGGCTCGTCGACCGGGGCCGCCGCGGCGTGCGCACCGTGCGTCGTCGCGTCCGGCAGCGGCGCACGGGTGTCGGTGGCCCGGTCCGCGACCGCGGTGGCCGTCCCGCCGGTCGCGCCCGCCCCGACGGCCGATGCGGCGCTCCGGGGCTGCGGGCTCGCCGCGACGTCCGGCGACACGGGCACGGTCCGCATCGAACCGGTGTCCGGGGACACGAGCGAGCCCGTGTTCGCGGCCGCGCGCTGGGCGTCGGCGGACAACTGGTCGGTGCCGTTGCCGCCGGCGGCACCCTTGGCGGCGTTCGCCTGCTCCTGCAGGGCGGACACCTTGCGGAGCGGCGGGACGCGGAAGAACCAGGTCAGGACGAACGCGAGCAGGATCACCGCGAGGCCGACCCAGTAGACGACGACGGCGGAGCTGCTGAAGCCGACGAGGAACGGACGGGTGAGCCGCGGGTCGGCGCCGTTCAGGAACGAGGTGTCGCTCGTGGCCGATCCGGCTCCGGAGCTCGCCGCCGTGTTGCCCTTCTTGAGCTGGTCGACGAGCTTCGGGGCGACCTCGTCCACCACGGCGCTGCGCTGGTCGGCGTTGCTGTAGTCGACCTGGACCGTGCCGTCGACGACCTCGGCGTTCGCCTTGGACGCGACCGTCTCGAGCGCCTGCTGCTCGGCCTGCGGCTTCGCGGCCGCGACCTGCTGGGCGATGACGCTGTCGGCGGCCGATGCGGGCACGGCGCCGGCGGCGACCTGCTGCTGGACGGCCGCGGTGACCTTCTGCGTGACCGCCTGGTCCGCCGCCTGCTTGGCCGCGGCGGCACCCTCGTCGAGCCCGCTCTGCACGTTCTGCTGGACAGGACGGACGATCTTCGACCAGATCTGGTCCATCACGCCCTTGTTCTCGGAGGCGTTCGCCACCGACGGCGTGAGGGCGGCGGTCAGGGCCGGCTTGAGCGTCGACTCGTTCTGCATCGCGCCGGTGATGTTCGTCGGCATCAGCGTGAACAGGACCGACAGGAGCACCGCGGTGCCCATGGTGCCGCCGATCTGCCGGAAGAACGTCGCCGCGCTCGTCGCGACACCGATGTCCCGAGGGCTCACCGAGTTCTGCGCCGCCAGGGTCAGCGTCTGCATGAGCTGTCCGAGCCCGAGCCCGATGCCGAACATGCCGAGCATGAGGAACCAGAGCGGGCGGTCGGCGGTCAGGAAGGTCAGGACCGTGAAGCCGATCGCGGTGAACGCCGTGCCGGTGACCGGGAACACCTGGTACTTGCCGGTGCGCGAGATGATCTGGCCGGAGGCGATCGACGAGATCATCAGGCCGAGGACCATCGGGAGCATGGCGAAGCCGGACTCCGTCGGGGTCACGCCCTTCACGATCTGCAGGTACAGCGGGATGGTCAGCATCGCGCCGAACATGCCGAAGCCGACCAGGACGCTCAGCACCGCAGCCATCGAGAACACCCGCGAGCCGAAGAGCTTGAGCGGCAGGATCGCGTCGTCGCCCATCGAGCGCTCGACGATCACGAACGCGATGAGCCCGAGCGCGCCGATGGCGTAGCAGGCGATGGCGCCGGGGGAGTCCCAGCCCCACTCGCGCCCCTGCTCGGCGATGAGCAGCAGCGGCACGAGGGTGACGATGACGAGCATCGCGCCCCACCAGTCGATGCGGGGCTTGCCGCGGTCGCCGAACTTCGGCAGGTGCAGGAACGTCAGCACCATGACGAGCGCGACGACGCCGACCGGCACGTTGATCAGGAAGACCCAGCGCCAGCCGTTGATGAACAGGATCTGCGAGGCCCCGGCGAACAGCCCGCCCACGAGCGGGCCGATGACCGACGAGATGCCGAAGACCGCCAGGAAGTAGCCCTGGTACTTCGCACGCTCGCGCGGGGCGAGCATGTCGCCCATGATCGCGAGGGGCAGCGACATCAGGCCACCGGCGCCCAGGCCCTGCAGTGCGCGGAAGCCGGCGAGCATGAGCATCGAGGTCGAGAACGACGCGGCGAGCGACCCGACGATGAAGATGCCGATTGCGGTGAGGAACAGCGGTCGGCGGCCGAAGATGTCGGAGAGCTTGCCGTAGATCGGGGTCGTCACGGTCGAGGCGATGAGGTACCCCGTCGTGACCCACGCCTGCTGGTCGAGCCCGTGCAGGTCGTCGCCGATCGTGCGGATGGCCGTGCCGACGATGGTCTGGTCGAGGGCACCGAGGAACATGCCGGCCATCAGTCCGTAGATGACGAGCAGGATCTGCCGGTGGTTCATCACGGCGTTCGAGGACGTCGTGGGAGCCGCAGGTGCGGTCGCTGTCTGGGTCATGTGCTTCGGGTCTCCCGTGCTGGTGCGTGCGCGACCGTCCCGGTGATCGAAGGTTGCGCTCGCTGCAAAAATACAACCGGCGCAAGCCAGTTGTTCCCACCGACGGCGTTCCTGTGGACATCGGCAGGGTGGTTGCGGGATGTGGAGGAGGCGCCGTCGGACGGATCCGACGACGCCTCCCGGGGGACCAGCGGGCTGGGACTACGCCCCGAGCGCCGCGTCCACGATCTCCTTGGCCTCGCGCTGCACCTGCTCCAGGTGCTCCTGCCCGACGAAGCTCTCGGCGTAGATCTTGTAGACGTCCTCGGTGCCGGACGGGCGCGCGGCGAACCACGCCCGGTCGGTGACCACCTTCACGCCGCCGACCGCCGCGTCGTTGCCCGGGGCCTTCGACAGCTTCGCCGTGATCGGGTCGCCCGCCAGGGTGTCGGCCGTGATGGCGTCCCCGTCGAGCTTCGACAGGCGGGCCTTCTGCTCCTTGCTGGCCGCGGCGTCGACGCGCTGGTACACGGGCGCGCCGAACCGCTCGGTCAGCTCCGTGTAGAGCTGCGAGGGCGTCTTGCCCGTCACGGCGATGATCTCCGACGCGAGCAGCGCCAGGATGATGCCGTCCTTGTCGGTCGTCCACGCGGTGCCGTCCTTGCGCAGGAACGACGCCCCGGCGGACTCCTCGCCACCGAACGCCACCGAGCCGTCGATCAGACCCGGGACGAACCACTTGAAGCCGACCGGGACCTCCCACAGGCGCCGACCCAGCGACTCGGCGACCCGGTCGATGATGCTCGACGACACCAGGGTCTTGCCGATCGCCGCGTCGTCACGCCACTCGGGCCGGTGCGCGTACAGGTACTCGATCGCGACGGCGAGGTAGTGGTTCGGGTTCATCAGGCCGCCGTCGGGCGTGACGATGCCGTGGCGGTCGGAGTCGGCGTCGTTGCCGGTCAGGACGTCGAACTCGTCCTTGCGGGCCACCACGGACGCCATGGCGCTCGCGCTCGACGGGTCCATCCGGATCTTGCCGTCCCAGTCGAGCGTCATGAACGCCCACCGGGGGTCGACCTCAGGGTTCACGACGGTCAGGTCGAGCCCGTAGTGGTCGCGGATGCGCTCCCAGTACGGCAGCGAGGCGCCGCCGAGCGGGTCCGCGCCGATCCGCACCCCGGCGCGCTTGATCGCGTCGATGTCGATGATGTGCTCGAGGTCGGCGACGTACGAGCCGAGGTAGTCGTAGCCCTCCGCCGTGGTCGCGTCCTGCCGTCGCACCTCGGCGTTGCCGCCGGCGATGATCGCGTTCGCGCGGTCGGCGATCCAGGACGTCGCGTCGCTGTCGGCCGGGCCACCGTGCGGCGGGTTGTACTTGAAGCCGCCGTCGCGGGGCGGGTTGTGGCTCGGCGTGATGACGATGCCGTCCGCGGTGTCGGTGTTGCCCGCCCGGTTGTACGCGATGATCGCGTGGCTCAGCGCGGGCGTCGGGACGAAGCCGTCCTGGGCGTCGGCGAGGACCCGGACGCCGTTCGCGGCGAGCACCTGCAGCGCGGTCTGCTCGGCGGGGGCGGACAGGGCGTGCGTGTCGCGGCCGATGAAGAGCGGCCCGTCGGTGCCCTGCTGCGTCCGGTACTCGACGATCGCCTGCGTGATGGCGGCGATGTGGGTGTCGTTGAACGCGGTGTCGAGCGAGGAGCCCCGGTGACCCGAGGTGCCGAAGACCACCTTCTGCTCGGGGATCGACACGTCCGGGACGCGCTCGTGGTAGGCCGCCAGGAGGGCGTCGAGGTCGACGAGGTCGTCTGCGGTCGCGGGGGTGCCGGCGCGGTCGTTCATGTCCCCATCCTGGCACCAGCCCGATGGAGGTGTCCGAGGGTGACGGCGGGCTGCGTAGGCTGATCGCGGGACCACGGACCGTGGCCCGACGGGGGAGAGCACGATGACGATCGTCCGCGCGGACGCCGCGTTCGCGGCTCGGCTGGGACACCGCGGGGAACGCGTCGTCGAGACCCCACCGGGCGCAGTGCTGTCGTGGCCCGCGCTCCACCTGCTCGCGGAGCACGGGTGGCGGTGGCGGCCGGCGGCGGCAGCGGGGGACGCGGGCGCGCCGGTCGGTGACCTCCTCCACGTCGACCTGACGGTCGAGCACGCTCCGTCGCCGCGCACCCTGCTCGGTCCCGCGTCGGAACGCTTCCTCGCGGCCCTCGGCCGACGACCGTCGTGGTCGCGGTACGAGGGCGACGCGCCGCTCACCCCGGCGGCCCTGACCGAGGTCGCTGAACGTCGTTCCCCCGCGCCGACGACGCTCGTCGTCGGCGGTGCCGACCGGGGCGTCGGCGGGCTGCTCGTCGTCGAGCGCGGCCCGCGGTCGGTGTTCGAGACCCTCGGTGTCGTGGTCACGGTCGAAGACCTGCGCGGCCTGCGTGACGGACTGCAGGCGGGCCTCCGGTCGGCGGGTCTGGGTCGCCACCCGCAGTCCGAGCTGACGTCGACCGGCTGGTCGCGAACAACCTGGACTTCAACCACGGTGCAATCCAGGAGTGGTTGCGCTCGGACCAGGGAACGGGCAAGCCGACATCGACCGAAGGATTCGACTGGCCGGCGGATCGTGTCGTGGGCCGCGGATACGAACCAGGTCGGGTCCCGCCGATGAACGACGACACCGTGGTTCGCGTCGTGCTTCGCTGGACCCCGGGCGGCGAGCCACCGTACCGGGTCATCACCAGCTATCCGAAGGCGACGGTGGAGAAGTGAACGACGTCGAGCGACGGGCACTCATCGCAAAGGTCCCGCACGTCCGGAATCTCCTCGGAGCCGTGTTCAACTACGACTGGGACCTGGACCACGAGGACGCTGAGGCCGCCTACGCGTCGGTGTTCGACGATCTCGGTGCCGAAGCACGAGCCGAGTACGAGCGTGAGGCGCAGGTTCTCGCGCGGGAGCTGACGTCTGCGACCGAAGTCCAGGAGTTCCTGAACCTCGTCGGATCCGGGCTCGCACCCAGTCTGCACCTCGGGGTGCCGCTCGCTGACTGGCCGCGGTCCCTGGTCCGTAGGATCCAGCAGTCGAAGTGAGCCACGACGGCCCCGGACTTCGCCGCGCGGTGCATCCGTTGTTCCTCCGTCGTCGCTCTGACGTCGTACCCGATCGGGGAGATGGGATGACGGGGAGCGACGACTGCGTCAACGAGCGGGGCAGTCGCGAGCGGAGAGCGTTGCGCACACATGACAGGAGACACACCTCAATTACGACTGGGAGCTCGACCATGCCGACGTCGAAGCGGCGTACGCCGACGCGTTCGACGGTCTCACCGCTGACGCTCGGAATGACTGGGCCGAGCAGGCCAAGGTCCTGCAGAAGGAACTGTCCGACGATCACGCAGTGCGGAAGTTCCTGCGGTACGTCGGAACCGGGCTGTCGCCCGAGCGCAACCTGGGGCTGTCGCCGAAACGCTGGCTGGACACGCTCGTCGAGCGTCTGGAACGCACTTGACGAGCGTCCTCGGGGACCGACCTCACCTCGCTCCGGACGTCGGCATCCATGCCCATGCCTCCTTGCCCGCAGACGGCTGATCCCGGCAGCGACGAAGATCCACACCACTCCACCACGAAGAAGGAGCACATCGTGCCGCACAGCGTCAGGACCGGGACCTCGGTGTTCACCGGCGGGACCGACGAGGCCGACCGGATCGTCGCGGCCGGCCTCGATGCCAACCACCTGCGCATCCGCGCATGGGTCGCCGACGACTGCCCCAAGCCGCTCCGGGTCTTCGCGGTCCCAGGCGGTGTCACGGGGCGTGGGATGCCGTTCGGCACGATCCATGACCTCGATGCCGTGCGCGTGGTCCTGACCGCGGCGCCGGACCGGCCGTCGGGCTACACGATCCTGACAGCGTACCCGGCGCCGGCCAGCATCACGGCGACGAACTTCCCCGCGTTCGACGACTTCGTCGGTGCCTACTTCCACCAAGACTGGGCCGACGCACCGTACGGGGGACCGGACGCGCTGGAGCACTTCCTGGCGATCAGCTCACCCGACGAGCAGCGCGCGCTGTTGACCAACGTGCGTGACCTCGACGAGGCGCTGCCCGACGCGGCGGCGCTCGGCGGGCGGCTGGTCGAACTGGACTGCAACTACGTGCCCGAGGACGACGGGCTGGACGACCGCGCTTGGCTGCGGAAGGTGGCAGACCGCATCGAGCAGGAGCTCGCCGCCTGACCGGGAGTGGCTCGCCCGTTCCCCTCCTCCGAGGTCGACACCTCGTGCCCGACGACGTGAGCCCAGTAGACCTCGTGGACCTCGAATCGCTGACGAAGCAGTACCCACACTCCTGGACCCTGATGGGTGCGTACTGCACCGTCGACTGGCGCGACGAGTACGAGACGGCGGAGCGCCTCTACGATGACGCGTTCGGACGGATGAACCGCGGCGAGCTCGAGGAGATCGACGCCGAACTCGGCGCCATCGCCGCCGAGTACCCGACCGACGACGCGATCGAGCGGCTGCTCGACACGATCGGCACCGGCCTCGACCCGTCGCTCGACACCGGGCGGACCCCGGTGCAGTGGCTCGGGGACCTGCGGCGACACGTGCGAGGGCTCATCGATGCCCGTGACGCCTGAGCGCCTGCGAGAGCTCGGCGCACTCCCCAGCAGCGTGTTGATCCCGCACCGGGCTGACCCCTCCCGCGGGCTGCGGAGCGGGAAGGGTCCGCTTCGCACTCAGGCGGTGCGGAAGGACCCCGTGGCCGTGCGCAGCGAGCCGGTGACGGTCCGGTTCGAGCTCGTCGCGGTGCCCGGGCGTCGGGACTGCACGTCCACGAAGCGGCCGAGCGTGCGGCCGGCTCCGGTGCCGGTGTAGCTGCCGATCGGACGCCAGGCGGCCTCGACCGCGTAGGCGCCGAGCTCGTCGCGGGTCTCGAGACCGGAGACGTACGCGCCGCCGAGGGGGTTCTGTCGGTTCTGCACGGGTGCTCCTCGTCGTCGTGCCGAGGCTCGTGCGCCGCCAGGTCCGACGGTCACGACGCCGTCGGCTGGTACCCAGACCCTACGCCCGTGTGTTGCACGATGCAAGACAACACGACGCAAGACAACACGACGCAAGACAACACGACGAAAGATCAGGGATCAGGCGACGAGCTCGCAGAACGTCCGGCCCTCGGCGGTCCAGCTCTGGCGCGGCCGCAGCCCGGCGGCCTCCGCGTGCTCGAGGAGCGCCTCGATGCCGACCTCGGCCCACGGGAAGGCCGCGCTGCGGTTCCCGTCCGTGTCCACCACGTGCGCCGTGAACGCGCGGTCAGCGGCCGGGTCCGCGTGCGCTTCGACGACCACCCGGCCGCCGTCGCGCACGATCGCGGCACAGCGGGCGAGCAGGGCGACGGGGTCCCCGCCGATGCCGATGTTCCCGTCGATGACGAGTGCGGTGTCCCAGCGCCCCTCGCTCGGGATCGGGTCGAAGACCGAGCCCTGCACCGCGGTGCCGCCGGAGCGTCGGGCGATCGCGACGGCCTCGGCCGAGACGTCGACGCCGAGCGCCGGGATGCCCAGGGTCCGTGCGGCGACGAGCATCCGCCCGGGGCCGCAGCCGATGTCGATCACGGGGCCGTCCGCACCGTCGAGCAGCGACCGGTCCACCCGGTCGGCGGCGGCGTTCCAGCGGCCGACGTCCATCGTGACGGTGACGTCCGGGCGCTCGGGGTCCGTGAGCCGGATGCTGCCGTCGGTGCGCAGGGCCCGGGCGTACGGCTCGCCGCCGCCGGCCCCGAAGGTCACGGTGTCGTGCATCGTCATCGGGTACCTCCGCACTCGGCGAGTTCGGTCAGGGTCTCGTCGCGCAGGGCCGCGGCGAACCGGGAGTCGGGCACGAGCGCGGCGACGCGGTCGGCGTCCGGCACGGTGTCCACGTCGAGCAGGGTCTCGAGCAGGCCCACGTCGAGCCCCGCGTCGGCCAGTCGCGACCGCTGCACGGCCCCGGTGTCGTCCTGCGACATCGGCACACCGCGGAGCAGGGCCCCGTCCGGATCGCGCAGGTACAGCGACCAGAAGCCGCCGTCCTCGGCCGGACCGAACCACGCGTCCCGGTCGGGGTCGTCGAACACGGGGGACAGGTCCGCCGCCGAGACCTGCGGGGTGTCCATCCCGACCAGGAGCGTCGGACCGCTCATCGCGTCGAACATCGCCCCGAGTCGCTCGTCCAGGCCGCCGCCGACCTGCGGCAGGACCTCGAAGTCGTCGGTGCCTTCCGGCAGCACGATGCCGTCGTAGAGCAGCACCCGACGCGCGGCGGGCAGCGCACGCACCGTCGCGATCGTGTCGGCGAGCGAGGCCGCGGCGACGCGCGCGGCGCCCTCGGGCGTCAGGGCCGGCGTCAGCCGGGTCTTCACCTTGCCGGGCAGGCACTCCTTGGCCACGACGACCACGGTGACGTCGGTCATGAGCGTGCTCCCTCGGTGGCGGTGGCGGTGGCGGTGGTGCTGGCGGATGTGCTGGCGGGAGCAGTGGGGGCCGTGGACCCGGCCGTCCGCCGGAGGGGACCGGGTGCGACGGTCCGGGGACGTGCCTCCCGGCTGTACTCGCGCAGCAGGCGCGACATGTCGCGGACCGCGTTGACGGTGCCCCGCAGCGTGCCGGTGACCTTGCTGTCGCCCACGCGCTGCGCGTAGCCGATGTCGGACTCGTCGACGCGCCAGCCGGCCGCGTGTGCGGCCAGGACCATCTCGAGCGGGTAGCCGCTGCGGCGGTCCTGCAGGTCGAGCGCGACCAGGTCGGCGCGGCGCATGACGCGCATCGGGCCGAGGTCGCGGAGGCGGTACCCGGTCGCGCGGCGCATCAGGACGGCGAGCACCCGGTTCGCGAACCGGGCGTGCGGTGCCCACGCGCCACGCGTGGTGGGGACGCGTCGGCCGAGGGCGAGGTCGGTGCGGCCGTCCGCGACGCGGGCGACGAGCGCGGGCAGCTCGCCGGGGTCCATCGAGGCGTCCGCGTCGCAGAAGGCGACGTACTCGGCGGTCGCGGCGGCGACGCCGGCGGCGCACGCGGAGCCGAATCCCTTGACCGGTTCGGTGACGACGGTCGCGCCGTGCGCGCGGGCGACGTCGGCGGAGCCGTCCGTCGAGCCGTTGTCGACGACGATCGCCCGGTAGCCCGGGGGCAGCGCGCCGATCACGCGCGGGAGCGCGTCGGCCTCGTCCAGGCAGGGCAGGATCACGTCGACGTCCATGCCGCCCATTCGGTGCGGGACGCCGGATCGACGGGTCGGGGCGTCCGCCGCGCGCGTCGCGTCCTCGGCGGGGTCGGGGGCGTCGGTCGGCTCGGGGTGCATGCCCTCGACGTAACACGATGCAACGTCGCGGGGTACAGGATTCGTGTCCCCCGGGCGTGGCGGTGCGCGTGTTGCGGCTGTCCCGGCACGCGTTCGGGGGACGGCCTGGTGGCCGGGCTGGGCGGGGCGGGGCCGAGTCTCGGTGCGGCGGACACGACTCGCGGTCCGCGACCCGGGTCTCGTCCGCTGGGCCGAGTCTCGGGTCGCGGCCCGGTGCGGGTCAGCGGACGGCGGCGCGGAGCGGGGCGGTCGCGAAGTCGCGCATGCCCTGCTCGAAGTCGACCTGCGCGTGCCAGCCGAGCTCGGCGCGGATGCGCTCCGAGGACGCCGTCACGTGCCGGACGTCACCGAGCCGGTACTCGCCCGTGACGACGGGCTGCGGGCCGTCCGGTCCGGCGATCGCGGACGCCATGTCGCCGATCGTGTGCACGACGCCGGAGCCGACGTTGTACGCGCGGAACGTCTCGGCGGGCAGGTCGGCGGTCGCGGCGATCGAGGCCGCGTTTGCCCCGGCGACGTCGTCCACGTGCACGAAGTCCCGTCGCTGGCGGCCGTCCTCGAAGACGCGGGGTGCTTCGCCCCGGGCGAGCGCCGAGCGGAACAGGGACGCGACGCCGGCGTACGGGGTGTTCGAGGGCATGCCGGGGCCGTAGACGTTGTGGTACCGCAGGGCGATCGCGGTCCCACCGGTGGCGCGGGCCCAGCTCGAGGCCAGGTGCTCCTGCGCGACCTTGGTCTGCGCGTAGACGTTCCGCGGGTCGAGCGCCGCCGACTCGTCGATCAGGCCGGGGACGAGGGGTCGTCCGTCGGGGCCGATCGGGTCGAACCGCCCGGCGTCCAGGTCCTCGCGGCGCCGGGCCGGCGGACGGGTCGGCTCGCCGTCGGCGGTCTCGTACGCGCCCTCGCCGTAGACGACCATCGAGCTCGCGACGACGAGCCGCCCGATGCCGTGGCGGTCCATGCCGGCCAGGACGTGCGCGGTCCCGGCGTCGTTCGAGGACACGTAGTCGGGGGCGTCCTGGAAGTCGACGCCGAGCCCCACCTTGGCGGCCTGGTGGCAGACGACGTCGACGCCGTCGAGCGCGGCCTCCAGGGCGGCCCGGTCGCGGACGTCGCCGTGCACGAACGCGGTGCCCTGCTGTTCGTGGGCGCGGACGACCTCGGCGGGGTCGCCGTGCACGTCGTCACGGAGGGAGTCGAGCACGCGGACCTCGTACCCCTCGGCGAGGGCGCGGCGGACGATCGCGGAGCCGATGAAGCCCGCGCCGCCGGTGACGAGCAGGCGGGTCACCGCTCGCTCCCGCGGGACAGGACGCTGACGCTGGCGGCGGCGGGGACGAGCTCGCGCGGGGTGTAGTCGTCCGGCAGCGCGCCGACGATGTCGCCGATGGCGCGGACGATCACCTCGTTCGCCCGGGCCAGGCGCTCCATCACGGCGGCGTGCGTGACGGGGGCCTCCGTGTCTGCTGCGGGTCGGCCGGCCGTCTCGTCCGCTGCCGGGGCCAGGCCGGCGTCGGCGTCGGTGACGAACGACAGGTTCACGGTGCCGATGCCGAGCTCGGCGGCGAGCGGGACCTCGGGCGTCATGGTCATGTTGATCGTGTGGCCGCCGGCCTCGCGCAGCCAGACGGACTCCGCGCGGGTCGAGAAGCGCGGTCCCTGGATCACGACGCAGGTGCCGGTCGGCCGGAAGGGCACGTCGAGGGCGGACACCGCGTCGATCGCCGCGCGCCGGAGCACGGGGTCGAAGGGGTCGGCGAAGGACAGGTGCTGCACTTGGTCCTCGAAGAAGGTGTCGGCGCGGCCCCAGGTGCGGTCGATGAGCTGGTCCGTCACGACGAAGGTGCCGGGCGCGTAGTCCGGGTGCAGGCCGCCGACCGCGCTCGAGGACACGATCGCGCGGACGCCGAGCGAGCGCAGCGCCCACAGGTTCGCGCGGTGGTTGATCAGGTGCGGGGCGACCGAGTGCTCGCGGCCGTGCCGGGTGAGGAACGCCACGCGCTTGCCCGACATCGTGCCGACGGTGATCGGGCTGGAGGTCGCGCCGAACGGGGTCTCGACGACGAGCTCGTCGGCCGTGCCCTCCTCGAAGAGCCGGTACAGGCCGGAGCCGCCGATCACCCCGATGCGTGCGGTCGTTCCGTCCACAGGTGCGGTCGTGCTCACGTCGTCCTCCATAGGTCCTGGCGATGTCCTCGGCGCGCGGTGCGCCCTGGATACGCTATCGACGGCCCACCGGCAGCAGCCGAGTGCTCGGGCCCACACGAGTTCGGAGGCACGCGTGCGAACGATCGGTCAGCACCGCCAGGCGGTCGCGGCACTGCTCGCGCCGGTCCTCGGCGGCCTCGGGTCGGAGCGACGGTCGCTGGCGTCGCTCGCGACCGCGTCGGACGCCGGGCACGGGTACCGCGTGCTCGCCGTGGCCGTGCACGCGCCGGTGCCGCTGCCGACCTTCGACAACAGCCAGATGGACGGCTTCGCGGTCCGGGCCGCCGACGCCGGTGCAGTGGTGCGCGTCGTCGACCCGATCCCGGCGGGCATCGTCCCCGCGCCGCTCGACCCGGGCACCGCCGCGCCGGTGATGACCGGGGCACGCATCCCGGACGGCGCGGACGCGGTCGTCCCGGTCGAAGCCGTCCCGCCGGGGGCCTTCCCGGCGGCCATGGCGCTCGACGTGCTCACGGTCCCGGTCGACACCACGGTGGGCACGTTCGTCCGGACCGTCGGGAGCGACGTCGCCGCCGGTGCCGAGCTCGCCCCCGCGGGTGCCCCGGTGACGCCGGCCCTGCTCGGGGCGCTCGCCGCGGCGGGCATCGACGCCGTGGACGTCGTGCGGCCCTTGCGTGTGCTCGTCGTGTCGACGGGCAGCGAGCTGCGGGACGACACGACGGACGCCGATGTCGACGCGGGTGCCGATGCCGCTGCGACGATCGGGGACGCGAACGGCGTCGCGCTGCAGGCCGCCCTGGCCGAGGTCGGCGCCCGGTCCCGCACGGTCCGCCTGCGCGACGACCCGGACCGCTTCGTCGACGCCCTCGGCGACGCGATCGGCGACCCC
Organism: Curtobacterium citreum; assembly: GCF_006715175.1. NCBI lineage: Bacteria > Bacillati > Actinomycetota > Actinomycetes > Micrococcales > Microbacteriaceae > Curtobacterium > Curtobacterium citreum. The sequence continues at coordinate 861,756 of NZ_VFMQ01000001.1, forward strand.
GGGGTGGGCGGCGCCGACCTCGTGCTCACCACCGGCGGGATCAGCGCGGGTGCGTACGAGGTCGTGCGACAGGCCCTCGAGCCGCTCGGCCTCGCCGTCACCCCGGTCGCCGTGCAGCCCGGCGGCCCCCAGGCGCTCGGCACGGTCGAGCTCGGCGGACGTGCGGTCCCGGTCGTGGCGTTCCCGGGGAACCCGGTGTCGGCGCTCGTGTCGTTCGAGCTGTTCCTCCGCCCGGTGCTCGCCCCACTCGTCGGTACGCCCGACCGTGCCGCCGCCGAACTCCCCGCTGCGGAGGGCACGACCTCGCCCCCGACGAAGCACCAGGTCCGTCGCGGCCGGGTGCAGGACGGCCGGGTCTGGTTCGTCGGCGGGCCGAGCTCGCACTTGCTCGGGCACCTCGCCGCGGCCACCCACCTCGTCCACGTCCCGGTCGGCACCGACACCGTCGCACCGGGCGACCGCCTGACCGTCTGGAGCCTGCGATGACCACTGCGTCCGATCAGCCCGACCTCTCCCACGTCCGGGCCGACGGCTCCGCGCACATGGTCGACGTCTCCGAGAAGGACGTCACCGACCGCTCGGCGACGGCGACCGCGACCCTCGTGACGCGTGCGGACGTGGTCGATCGGATCCTCGACGGGTCGCTGCCGAAGGGCGAGGTCATCGGCACCGCCCGGATCGCCGCGATCATGGCGGTCAAGAAGACCTCGGACCTCGTGCCCCTCTGCCACCCCCTGCCGATCGCCGGGGTGCAGGTCGACATCATCGGCGACGGAGACCGCGTCCGGATAGAGGTGTCCGTCCGCACGACCTCGCGCACCGGCGTCGAGATGGAGGCGCTGACCGGGGCGAGCGTCGCCGCGTTGACCGTGTACGACATGGTGAAGGCCGTCGACCGCGCGGCCGTGATCACGGAGGTGCGGGTGCTCGAGAAGCACGGCGGACGCTCCGGCGACTGGAGCAACCGATGACCACCGAACCGACCAGGGGGCGTGCCGGCGTGCTCGTCGTGTCGACCTCCGCCGCGACGGACCCCGCCCTCGACCGCACCGGACCCGTCATCGCGGGCTGGCTGCGCGAGCGCGGCTTCACCGTTGCCGAGCCGACGATCGTGCCGGACGGCGGTCCGATCGCCGAGACGGTGTCCGCGGAGCTGCTCGCCGACGCACGGGTCGTCGTCACGACCGGCGGGACGGGCGTGACGCCGACCGACCGCACGCCCGAGGCCGTGGCGCCCCTCGTCGAGCTCGAGCTGCCCGGCATCACCGAGGAGATCCGTCGCCGCGGACTCGCCGGAGCCGGCCCGACGGCGCTCCTGACCCGGGGGGTCGCGGGCATCGCCGGTGGCCGGTGCCTGGTCGTCACGCTGCCCGGGTCGCGCGGCGGGGTCGCCGACGGACTCGCGGTGCTCGACGGGGTGCTCGACCACGTGCTCGCCCAGCTGCACGGCGAAGGACACGCACGACGGAGCGCACCGTGAGCGCCGAGCAGGCCGCCGACCGCGTCGTCCTCGCCGACGTCGTCGACCGGGTCATCACCGTGGACGAGGTCTCCGCGGCCGTCGCGACCGACCGGGACGGCGCCGTGGTGACCTTCGCCGGGATCGTCCGCGACCACGACGGCGGCAAGGGCGTCACCGCGCTCGACTACGAGCGGCACCCGAGCGCGGCCGAGGTCATCGCCGAGGTCGCCCGCACGATCGCCGACGAGCACCCCGAGGTCCGCATCGCCGTGCTGCACCGCGTCGGCGCCCTCGGCATCGGGGACGTGGCGCTCGCCGCGGCCGTGGCCTCACCGCACCGCGGGGTGGCGTTCACCGCCTGCGGCGCCCTCGTCGACCTGGTGAAGGAGCGCACACCGATCTGGAAGCGCCAGCGCTTCACCGATGGCAGCGACGAGTGGGTGGCCGCACTCTGACCTGTACGGCCCCGCAGGAGACCGACGCGGGATCGTGATCGCGGCACCCGTCCTGGGCGTGGTCGGGCACTCGGCTGGTCCATAGACTCCCGAGACATGAGCGTGCTGCTGTACGGAGCCGGGGTCGTCCTGCTCGTGTTCGCCCTGATCGACATCATCACCCGAGGCGAGGACCAGGTCCGTGGTCTGCCGAAGCTCGCGTGGATCCTGATCTGCATCTTCCTGCCCGTCGTCGGCAGCATCGTGTGGTTCGCCGTCGGCCACGACTGGAGTGCGAACGACCGGAACCACGGCCGGTACCTCGAGCCGAACCGCCACGAGGACCAGTACGCGAGCCTCGGGCACGCCCGCGCTGCCCACGGGGACGCGCGCGTGACCGGTACGGAGCAGGAGCTCGCCGCGCTCGAGCGGGAGATCGAGTACTGGGAAGCCCAGGCGCGACTGCGCCGGGCCAAGGAGGCAGCCGGCGAGGGCGAGCCGACCCCGGGGAGCTGACCCGCGCCTCCAGGCCGACGGCGCGCGACCAGCCGCGCCGAACCACGTTCCCGACGTCGAACCGGCCACCGCGGCTGGTTCGACATCGCATGCCTGGTTCGGCTCGTCACCCGCGCCGCCTACCCTTGTCGGGTGGCTCATCTCCTCGGCGCCGAGAACGTGCATCTCGAGTTCCCCACCCGTGTCGTCTTCGACAGCGTCACCCTCGGCCTCGACGAGGGCGACCGCATCGGCGTCGTCGGCCGGAACGGCGACGGCAAGTCGACGCTGCTCGCGCTGCTCGCGCAGCGTCTGGAGCCCGACGCCGGCCGGGTCACGCACCGCCGCGGGCTGACGATCGGGTACCTCGACCAGCGCGACGTGCTCCCGGCCGGAGCCACGGTCGGCGCGACCGTGGTCGGCGACCTCGCGGAGCACGAGTGGGCGGGCGACCCGAAGATCCGCGACGTCATCGGCGGTCTCGTGTCGGACATCCCGTGGGAGGCCGTCGTCGACGACCTCTCCGGAGGCCAGCGTCGACGGATCGCCCTCGCGAAGCTCCTGGTGGGCGACTGGGACGTGCTGTTCCTCGACGAGCCGACGAACCACCTCGACGTCGAGGGCATCCAGTGGCTCGCCGACCACATCAACCGGCGCTGGTCGTCGAACCAGGGCGGGCTCGTGGTCGTGACGCACGACCGGTGGTTCCTCGACGCGGTGTCCACCGACACGTGGGAGGTGCACGACGGCGTCGTCGAGCCCTTCGAGGGCGGTTACGCCGCGTACATCCTGCAGCGCGTGGAGCGCGACCGGCAGGCCGCCGCGTCCGAGCAGCGCCGGCAGAACCTGGCGCGGAAGGAGCTCGCCTGGCTCCGCCGCGGGGCCCCGGCCCGCACGAGCAAGCCGAAGTTCCGCATCGACGCGGCGAACGCGCTGATCGACGACGTCCCGCCCATCCGCGACACCGTCGCCCTGGCGCAGACGGCGACCGCGCGGCTCGGCAAGGACGTCGTCGACCTGCTCGACGTCGGCGTCTCGTTCGGCGACGACGTGATCCTGCGCGACGTCGAGTGGCGGATCGCGCCGGGGGAGCGGACCGGCATCCTCGGGCCGAACGGCGCGGGCAAGTCGACGCTGCTGAACCTGGTGTCCGGCGCGCTCCAGCCCACCGTCGGCCGGGTGAAGACCGGCAAGACCGTGCAGGTCGCGGTGCTCGACCAGCAGCTCGCGGACCTCGCGCAGTTCGCCGACGACCGGGTGCGCGAGGTCGTCGCCCGCAAGAAGACGAGCTACGTCGCGGACGGCAAGGAGATGACGCCGTCGCAGCTGCTCGAGCGCCTCGGCTTCACGTCGGAGCAGCTCTCCACGCCGGTTCGCGATCTCAGTGGCGGGCAGAAGCGGCGGCTGCAGCTCATGCTCATCCTGCTCGACGAGCCGAACGTGCTGATCCTCGACGAGCCCACGAACGACCTCGACACCGACATGCTCGCCGCGATGGAGGACCTGCTCGACACCTGGCCGGGCACCCTGCTCGTCGTGTCGCACGACCGGTACCTGCTCGAGCGCGTCACCGACCAGCAGTACGCGGTGCTCGGCGGGCACCTCCGGCACCTGCCGGGTGGGGTCGACGAGTACATGCGGTTGCGCGCGTCGGGTTCGGTCCCGCAGACGGCGTCGGCGGCTGCCGCCGCATCAGCCGGGAGGCCCGACACGGCCCCGGCGGGCGGGTCCGGTCCCGGGGCGGTCGCGTCCGGTGCCCCTGCTGCGCCCGGCCTGTCCGGTGCGGACCGGCGCGCTGCCGAGAAGGAGATGTCGGCCCTCGACCGCAAGATCGCGAAGGCGGGGCAGGACCGGCAGAAGCTGCTCGACGCGTTCGCGGCACACGACCAGTCCGACTACGCGGGACTCGGAGCGCTGCAGACGCAGCTCGGCGCCCTCGAGGCCGAGGTCGAGCAGCTGGAGGAGCGCTGGCTCGAGGTCGCCGAGGCGCTCGGGGTGTAGGGGTGCCGGGGTCCGGTCGGCGCTACCGGGTCGTCCGTCGGTGTTGTCCATCCGTCCGTCGGTGTTGTCTGTCCGTCCGTCGGTGTTGTCTGTCCGTCGGTGCTGTCCGTCCGTCGGTGTTGTCTGTCCGTCGGTGGAGAAGACGACGTCGGGTCGTCGCGGGCGGTTTTAGGGGGTGGTTGCAACACCTTGAGTTCGAGGTGGTGGCGTGGGGTGTTTCTTCGCGAGCAGCAGCAGGTGTTCTGGTCGGCGATCCGGTCGGGTGCGTCGACGGTGATCGCTGCAGAGTTGATCGGGGCCGGTCAGTCGCAGGGGCGGACGTGGATGCGGCAGCGTGGGGGCATGGTGCCGGCGTATCTGCTGCGGGATGTTTCCTCACGGTTCTTGTCGCCGTGGGAACGGATGATGATCACTGCCGCATTGCGGCAGGGAACGTCGATTCGTGCAATCGCGAAGATGCTGGGGCGGGCTCCGTCGACGATCTCGCGTGAGATCCAGCGGGGCCGTTCCGGTGGCCGTCCCTACGACGCTCGTATCGCGCAACACCGCACCGAGGTGCGGCGTGCTCGTCCCGAGCCCTCGAAGCTGGTCCTGGACCCGATCCTGCGCGGCTGGGTCCAAGACGGGCTGGACCGGAAGTGGTCCCCGATGCAGATCAGCCGGAAACTGGTGCGAGAGTTCCCGGCGGATGAACGGATGCGAGTGAGCCACGAAGCGATCTACCGGTCGATCTACGTTCAGGCTCGCGGCACCCTGAAACGAGACGTGCAAGCTCGGCTGCGGACCGGCAGGACACTGCGAAAACCCCGGCAGCGAGTCGGGAGCGATGCTCGGTCGGTGAACCGGATCCGGGAGATGATCACGATCTCCGAACGGCCCGCGGAGATCGAAGACCGCGCTGTCCCGGGGCATTGGGAAGGGGACCTGATCATCGGGAAGGACAACGGTTCCCAGATCGGCACCCTCGTGGAACGCTCGACCCGGTTCACGATGCTGCTGCACCTTCCAATGGACCGCCGCCCAGAGACCGTCGCGCAAGCGATGATCGCGAAGATCCGCACCCTCCCGAAACAGCTCATCCGTTCGATCACGTGGGACCAGGGCATCGAGATGGCAGCGCACCACAGCATCACCGTCGCGACCGATGTCGACATCTACTTCGCTGACCCGCACTCACCCTGGCAACGCGGTAGCAACGAGAACACCAACGGACTGCTCCGGCAGTACTTCCCCAAGGGCACCGACCTCGCCGTCCACACCGAAGCCGACCTCGACACAGTCGCCGCGGAGCTCAACGGCCGACCCCGCCAGACCCTCGACTGGGACAGCCCAGCCGAGGCCCTGACCCGACTACTCTCAGAACCCCAACAAGGCGGTGTTGCAACCACCCGCTGAAACCGCCACGGGCGACCCGACGGTTCCTGCTCCACCGACGCGGGGTCGCCGCCACCCGGGTTCGCCACGACCTCCCAGAGGTGGCCGTCCGGGTCCTGGAAGAAGCCGGACCACATCCCCCACGGGCGCGTGTACGGCGGCGCGAGCATCGTCGCTCCGGCGGCACGGGCCCGGTCGAGGAACGCCTGCGCCTCGGCCTGCGAGTCGGTGAAGTGCCCGATCGTCGTGCTCGGTCCGGCGGCTAGGTCGACGCCGGAGTCCTTCCGCATGTCCTCGCGGCCGTAGACGCTCACGATCAGCCCGTCGTCGAGCGTGAACATCGCCGTCGTGCCGCCCGCGGTGGTGTCGGTGGCCGGGTACTCCGTCCCGATGACGCCGCTGCCCTCGATCCCGAGGAGGGCGCGGTAGAACGCGGCGGAGCGGGCGACGTCGGCGACGGCGAGGGCGATCGCGTGCAGGGGCGGCACGGTAGTCCGGCCGCGGTCGGCGCGCACCGGGTCTGGCGCGTACGTCAGGCGCGTTGCGCCGGTGTTCGTCGGTCGCTAGTCGCCGAGGCCCAGGATGAGCCGGCGGAGCAGCGCGGCGAGCTGCGCCTGCTCGTCGTCGGACACCCCGGTCAGGATGTCCCGCTCGGCCCGCAGCAGGTCCGCGATCGCGGCGTCGACCGCGGCGCGTCCGCGGCTCGTCAGCGAAACGAGGATGCCCCGGCCGTCCTTCGGGTCGGTGCGGCGGCTCACGAGCCCGCGCGCGGCGAGCCGGTCCACGCGGTTCGTCATCGTGCCGCTCGACACCAGGGTCTGCTGCAGCAGCGACTTCGGACTGAGTTCGTACGGTTCCCCCGCACGGCGCAGCGCCGACAGGACGTCGAACTCCCACGGCTCGACGTCGCTCGCGTCGAATGCAGCCCGGCGTGCACGGTCGAGGTGCCGGGCGAGCCGGTCCACGCGGGACAGCACCTCGAGCGGGCCGAAGTCCAGGTCGGGGCGTTCGCCACCCCACGCCGCGACGATCCGGTCGACCTCGTCCTGCTGCGGCATCCCTCCATCTTGGCCGAACCGACGGCGCGCAGCCAGCGTCCGCGTCGTGGGAGGATGGTCGGTGCACCCGGACGGGTGTGTTCCGCCTTGGTGTAACGGCAGCACGACGGCCTTTGGTGCCGTTAGGTCCGGGTTCGAATCCTGGAGGCGGAGCGCGGGGGTGTTCGGAGTTTTCGGCGATCTTAGTCGGAGTATTCGAGCGTGACAGCAGGCCGAGGTGGAAAACAGCGCTCAGCTCCGCTCCCACGGTCGCTCGTCCTGTCCCGACGACCGCTGGGGAGCGTACCGCGACGCGTGCCTTGGTCTGCGTTCGCTTCGAGGAACGACGAATACCCCCTGCCGGACGTGGCGAGGGGGAGTCCAGGGTCTATGAAGTTTGGAGGCGCGGGCTCGTCAGTCCAGTAGTTGGAACTCTGGTAGCTGCGCGATTGCGTTGAAGCCGTTTCGAGTGTCGTGCTCGTCGAGGGTGAGGGTGCTCAGGCCGCCCTCGAACAGGGCAGGGCTGGTGTTGTTCATGCGGTTGATGGGCGCGAGGCTCAGTCGCTCCTTCAGCCACTCGATGATGCGAGCGAGGTTTGCGCTTGCAGCTGCGAATGCGGCAGCGAGCTCGACAAACCAGGGTCCGCGGACGCGACGCCTCATAGCCACTCCGAGGGCTTCGCGATCGGCGTCTTTGAGGCGCGAGTTGCCGTTCTCGACATTGTTGCACTGGCCGAACCAGGCACGCTGCTCGACGGAACCGTACTCGAACTCCTGGTGGTACTTCAGGTGACGCTGATTCAACACACCCGGGCGATTGCTGAGGTTGCCCGGGACCTTGACGGTCTTCCCGGGCACTTTGAGTTCCACGACTTCGCCGGATTCGGGATCGAACTCGACCTCATCGCTCTTGAACGTGGGATAGGTGTACTGCCGGGCGCCCGTCTGGTCGAAGTTGCTGCGCGGCTTCAAATGGTACTTGCTGCGCGAGCTCCGACGCTTCGTCGCGAGTGCCTCGGCCTCAGCGCGAGCGGCGCTTTGCGCTTCTTCCGGTAACTCTTCAATGGCGGCAAGTCGTGCCTGGTGAGTTTGTTCGAGGAAGATGAGGGTTGAGGGCATGCAAGGAGCACCGACCATGCACGACGCCTCAGAACCCGACGCGCTCGACCTGCCCGGGCACACCGGCGTGCCCGCTGACAGCGCCAGCACCTTGTTCTCCGCCTCTGAGGACCCGGTGAAGCAGGCCGCCATCGACCGGTCGATCGCCGCGCACCACACCCTCGCAGCGCTCCCGGACGTTCGCTTCGCCACCGACAACACGATCGTCACCGTCCTGCACCCAGGGTTCGAACTCCTCGACGTCGTCGGGCCGTTCCACTTCCTCGCAGGCACCGGCGCGACCGTGCACCTCGCCACCACCGGCGACACCCTCGCCCCGGTGCCCAGTGGCAGCGGTGCGTCCCTCATCCCCACCCTCACCCTCGCCGAGGTCCCGACACCGGTCACAGTCCTCCTCGTCCCCGGCGGTGACACCGGTGTCCTCCTCCGCGACACCCAAGCCCTCGCTGATCTTCGACGGCTCAGCGATGATGCCGAGTACGTCACCAGCGTCTGCTCCGGATCGATCGCCCTCGCAGCAGCGGGACTCCTCGACGGGCGCCGTGCGACCTCGCACTGGTCCGTCCGGCATCTCCTCCCCGGGTATGGCGCCACCGAGGTCAACGAGCGCGTCGTCGAAGACGGCAACCGCCTCACCGCCGCTGGCGTCACCGCCGGCATGGACCTCGCAATCCGGCTTGTGTCCTACCTCTGTGGCGACACACTCGCGCGCTTCGCCGTCCTCGGAGCCGAATACGCACCCGAACCGCCGTTCACCACCGGCATGCCCGAGCAAGCAGGCACCGCGCTCACTGAACTCTCCCGCGACTTCCTCGCGCCACTCGAGGAAGAACTGCGCGCACAACCAGCGCGGTAACCAAGAGACCACCCAGTCACCGCCGCGGACGGTGTGACTATGCACTCACGCGATCAGCCAGAACCTGAGGAGAGCGCCCTCGACCGGGTATGCGAAGCGTTCGACGCACGCTCGGCGACACCAGTGCCGTCTGACGATGAAACCGCTGCCGACTCCGCCAGCAGCAACCCATCACAGCAGCGCTACTCCTAGATGCCAGCGCTTGATCGTCAACCGGACGGCACTTCTGTCGCCAACTGCTCGCCATGCCCCACCCACGTCTGAAACGGCACGACCGATCGATAGGGGCAGCGATGCTGAATCTGCAGTTCCTTGCGCCGGTGGTACTGGTTATCGTCGCCGTGCTCGTCTTCCTCGCGGCCCGCGGGAGCATGGGCTGAAACCCGCTGCCGGATCAGCAGGACGCGCGACGTCGAGTTCGAGCCGAGCGCCGCTCCCGCGACCGATAGCCGGTCGTCAACCGGACCCAGCGAGCCAAGTTCGTCTTCCGCCTTTGGTGATGGGAAGCTGGTGAATGTCGCCCGGCCCGAGCTGCTGTGGGCCGAACCCCTCCGAAAGCGATCACTGATGACCATCCCCGCAACGACCCTCACACAGCTCGTCGATGCATACCTCGCAGCTCTCGGATCAGCCGACGTAGACGCGGTGCTCGCCCTGTTCACGCCGGACGCGATTGTGAGCTCACCGCTTTACGGGGAGCAGCCCGCCCGCGACTTCTACCCGACATTGTTCGCCGACACGGCCGCATCCGTCCTCACGCTCCGCCGAACCTTGGTCAGCACAGACGACTCGGCTCCGACTGTTGCGTTCTGGTTCGACTTCGATTGGACGCTCTCGGACGGCACCCCTGCACCGTTCTCCGTGGTTGACGTCGCCGAGCTTGACCTGGAAGCCCGGATTCAACACCTGCACATCGTGTACGACACCGATCCCATTCGAACTGCTTGGGAAGCCCAACAGGCCGGTGGTAACCCCCGTTCATGAAGCAGCGAGCGACTATCCGATAAGGGATCGGCTACCGGTACGGCTCCAGCCTCCGGTCTTCGCCGGGAGTGGTGAGGACGTTTCGTGGAACTCGAAAGCGCACGCGTGAGAAGGTGACCCATGAGCGTGGCGGACGAATCCAGTCCAGACTTCCTGGAGCAGACAGCGGCGATGCAGGAGTTGCTTCCGTATCTGCGAGCTCTCGTGGGTGACACGGCGGAGATCACCCCGGAGAACTACTGGGCATCTGATCCGGACGGGCAAGGAAGCAACGACGAAGCGCCGTCGATCCGGACCGTCTACGTGCAGCCCCATAACGTGGCGGCCCTGACGTTCGAAATCATCTGTGAGCAGTGGATCGTCGTCGATCTCGGGCAGATCGGCGGTCGATGGGAACTCGGGTACGAAGACGATGACATTGCCCACGCCAAGCGCCTCGTCGAAGCTGCTGTCGCGGGGCGTGTGATCGAAACATTCGCCTTGGGGCGGTCGAGGGTGACGGCAACGTTCTCCGACGGCACCAGCGAGACCGAGACCGGGTACGAGGGGTGCCTGACCTCCCTGGTGGTGTTGCCCGGTTGGACTAGGTGGGGGCGGACGATCCAGTACGAGCCCTACCGAGCAGCCACTCAGAACTGAGACCAACACCCGGTGAGGGATCGGCTTTCGGATGGCTGAACGTGTGAGAATCCGGGCATGAGCTTGTGGCCGGGTGGTGCGCTGACTCGGGACGAGGTCGAGCGCAGGTTGAGGGCAGGGGCAGACTGGCGAGTCGAGTGGTGCAGTGGCGGTGGTCTCCCTGCCGAGAGCGGGTCGGGACCCGATCTCCCGGAGGGGCTCCTGGCACGCGTGCCGACCCGAGCGCGACGGCGCAAGCTCGAACGTGGCTTATCGGACCACCGGACGTGGGTGTTTGTCGTTGACCTCGGTCCCGACGACGGGCATCTCCTCGCTTTCCGCGAAGGGCCGATGTAGGAACGAGTCCTCGATTCTGCCGGCGGTGGTTAGAGGCCGTTGCGGCGTGTTGATCTCCAGCGGCGGTGCCGGCGGGCCAGGGCGTTGCGTTCGGCCCGCGTCGGGAGGATCACATCAGCTCCGCCGTCGTAGGGGGCGTAGACCCATGACAGGTCAGGACCTCCGATGACGACGTCCGCACGATCATTCGCGACGTCTGCGAGCAGGCCAACGAGGTCCTGGACGGCGGACGATCGGCCCCAGTAGAAGGAGCCGACCACCCCTAGCTCGTCCGTGACCGCGAAGTCGCGGCTCCGCCGCCACGGCCACCGTCCGGGAATTGCGTCGCGACTCCATCCACTCTGAATGACGCGCCCGTCCCAGTCCTGGGCAATCACCCACACCGGTGTGTCCTCGGCAAGGGTTCTGAGGACCGTCATGTGCCGACGAAGAACCTCGGCGTGCTCGGCGTCGGTGTCGGCGTACCGTTTCGCGTTCGGGAGGCTCCAGAATCGGACCCACCGGTCTTGGTGGGCATCGCGCAGAAGGTGCCCTAGCGGTTCCTCAGCCCAGTGCTCGTCCCATGCATGAGAGAGAGCCGTTGCCCGCTGGCTCGCTTCGCCACGACGGAACGTGGCGCGTCCGTCCACCGCGCGGCGCAGGATCCGGACGTAGAGCGCGAGGGACATCCCTGCACCGTAACGCTGGGCCAGTCAGCCGCACCAGCGGCGCACCAGATGCAGCGGCCGAACGGATCATGCCCTTGCGGCGCTTCGTAACGCTTGCGCCTGAGGTCCGCTGAGCTGGTCCCAACATGCGATCGGCTAGTTGTGATGTCCAGGGACGTTGTGTCGTCGGGCGGTCGGTGACGCGCTGATCGAAGAAGGCCTCCCGGTGGTGGAGTGGAGCTGTCTAGGAACCGCTTCACCGACCAGGAGGCCTTCGTGTCCCACGCTAACGCTGCGCTGACCCCACGCGCCCGTCTTCGTCTCGCCAAGCTGATCGTCGAGGGCAGATGGCCCGCGACCACGGTGGCGAGGATGTTCATGGTGTCACCTGTCACCGCCCGGAGGTGGGCTGCTCGGTATCGGACCGAGGGTGCTGCGGGGATGGCAGATCGATCCAGCCGCCCGCACCGGATGCCGGCGAAGACGCCGCCGGCACTGGTGAAACGGATCGTGAGAGCGAGGTGGCGGCGTCGCCTCGGGCCAGTGCAGATCGGCGGTGAGCTGGGGCTGCCGGCGTCAACCGTGCACGCCGTCCTGGTGCGGTGCCGCATCAACCGGCTCTCCCACATCGACCGGATCACCGGGGAACCGATCCGCCGTTACGAACACGCGACTCCCGGCGCGATGATCCACGTGGACGTGACGAAGTTCGGCAACATCCCTGACGGCGGCGGCTGGCGGTTCGTAGGGAAGCAGCAGGGCGACCGGAACCGTGCAGCGACACCAGACAAGCCGCGATCGGCGACCAGAGACCCGCTGATGGGCCGAGCGTTCGTGCACACCGTCATCGATGACCACTCCCGCGTCGCCTACGCCGAGATCCACGCCGACGAGAGAGCCGTCACCGCGATCGGTGTCCTGCAACGGGCTGTTGCGTGGTTCGCCGATCGCGGCGTCAGCGTCCAGCGGGTGCTCTCCGACAACGGCTCCGCCTACAAGTCCCACGCCTGGGCCGACGCATGCTCGGCACTTGGGATCACGCCGAAGAAGACTCGCCCCTACCGGCCACAGACGAACGGGAAGATCGAGCGGTTCCACCGCACCCTGGGCGAGGGCTGGGCATACGCACGGTTCTACGGCTCAGAGACCGAACGCCGACAAGGGCTCCCGGGCTGGATCCACTTCTACAATCACCACAGGACCCACTCCGCCATCGGAGCACCACCCATCAGCAGACTCAACAACCTGCCTGGACATCACAGCTAGCGAGACTCCTCCTGGTGGTTCAGCACTTCGCCGGCGAGGACACTCAGAGTCGGGCGGGCACCGGCGAGTGCTTCGTCGGGGGCGTGGTGCAGGTCGACCGGGTAGACGGCGAAGTCTGCTGGTGCTCCGACGGTGATCGTTCCCGTCAGGTCGTGTCCGAGGAGCTCCGCGCCGGCGCGTGTGTAGAGCTCGAGCGCCTCGTCTCTGGTGCATGCGTGCTCTGCGCCGAGGATCCCGAGCGTCGTACGTCGGGTCGTCATGCCGAGTATGCCGGCGATCGGGTCGAGAGGGCTGATGGGGTGGTCGGTGCCGGCGCTGACGGATGCGCCTGCGTTCAGGAGCTCCCGCCATGGGAACATCGCTGCTACCCGCTCCTGCCCCCATGCTTCGGCGAACGGTCCGATCAGCCCATCTCGGAGTGCTTCCTGGGCGGTGATGTGCACGTCGAGCTTGATTGCTCGTGCGATCTGGTCGGCGTCCATGAGCGCACCGTGCTCCATGACGACCTGGCCGTGTCCGTGCTGGATGCCGTTGTCGACGTTTCGCTGGACGGCGTCGAGGAACGCGTCGACTCCGGCGTCGCCGCAGGCGTGGGTGCCGACGGGCCAGCCGCGGGTGACGCAGGCGCGCAGTGCATCCGTCAGGCCGTCGGGCGTCATCAGCAGGGTGCCGGTGAAGTCCGGTCGGCCGGCATAGGGCTCGCGGAGCGCGGCTGCCTCGACGCCGCCGTCGACGACGAGCTTGATGCCCCAGAGGCGGAGGCGGTCGTCACCGTCATCCGGGTGGATGCCCTTCGCCTCGAGTCCGTCGAGGTAGTCGTTCATGGAACCAGCGGCCGCTATCAGTGGCGCGGGGGAGAAGATCATCGAGAACGCTCGGACATGCAACCGATTCTCCGACCGGGCCCGCTGCAACGCGCCCCACTCCTCCACAGACACGGCTGGGTCCCGAACCACACCGACGCCGGCTTCCCGATAGGTGCGACTCGTCACGTCGATCCCCTTGATGAGGTCCTCCTGGGATACCTCGGGGAGCATTGACTGCATCGCGGTCAGCGCACCGTCTTGGAGCAGCCCAGTGGGGGTCCCGTCGTCAGCCCGAGCGACATACCCGTCCGCGACGTCGCCGGAGGTCGCGGTGACGCCGGCAGCAGCAAGCGCTGCACTGTTCAGGACGGCGTTGTGGCCGCCGCGCTGCACCATGACGAGGTGATCTGGTGCTGCCTCGTCGAGCTCGACCGCAGTGGGGAAGCGGCGTTCCTGTAGCTGCATCTCGTGCCAATCCGCCGCGGTGATGACCCAGGAGCCTGCCGGGATGTGCGCGGCGCTTTCCCGGATTCGATCGAGGATCTCGCCGATGGTGCGGACGTCGTGCATCGGCACTCCGAGCACGTTCCGGGCCGCCAACGCGAGGTGGTTGTGCGTGTCGATGAAGAGCGGAGCGAGGACCCCGTGTTGCTCAAAGATGGATGTGGATTCGTCGCGCCAGGTGTCGCGGAGGGCATCGACGCCAGCGGGATCCGTGGCGACTGCCACGATGATGCCGTTGCGTACCGCGACTGCCGCGCGGGTGGTGTCGGTCTGCGCTTCGACGATGAGTTCGGCTGGGGTGTCCAAGTGGTCTCCATCTCGTAAACGGAAGCATGCTTCCGTTTGATACGGTACGCCTCAGACGTCGCAGAAGGAAGAGGCACGATGCGAGCCGATGCGCAGCGCAATCGCCAGCGGATCACGGAGCATGCCGCGGTGCTTCTTCGCGCTTCGGGCACTGGAGTGTCGATGGAGCAGATCGCGGCGGATGCTGGCGTTGGCATCGGGACGCTCTACCGGCACTTTCCTGACAAGGCGGCCCTCGTCGACGCGATCGCCGCGCTCCGCATCCGTCGACTCGCGGACGATGCCGTTCGATCCGCTGGCGAGCAGGCCGACGGGTGCTCTCGCGTGCGAACGCTGCTCGAGACGTACATGGCCAGCGCCGCAGAGGACGGCGCGCTGCGTGCTGCATTACGGGGCAACCCAACAGAACTCGGCAATGAGGTCCGCCTCGCGATCGAGGAGTCGGAGGGGCCTATTGGCGACCTCATCGCCGCCGACCATGCCGAGGAACTTGTCCGTGACGACTTCTCGTTCGCCGACTTTCGAGCGGTGTGTGCCGCACTCGTATCCGTCATGAACCCGCCGGCACCTGCTGACGCATGGCGCCGGGTTCTCACCCTGGTGCTTAGTGGGCTTCGGCCACCGGTGCAATGATTTCCAGCTGACCTCAGCTCCTTGTGCCGCGGGAGTGTTGCTCGATTGGTGTCTGCTCGGCCCGGCGGTGATCGTCGCGGTGCCGACAAGTCGACCGGCTTTGACGGTGTTGGCTTTGAAGGTCTGACGCAGGGTGAACCCCGAACGAGGGGAAGGGGGCAACGTCCAATCTCTCTGCCCTGCCACCCCGAATAGCTTGTGAAACCCGGGACACATCCCGGAGCGCTCACCAGCCGCAGACAGCTGGTTCTCCACCCCCATGTGGGGTGTGTTCGGCGCGCATACAGAGATATCGCGCCGAGCGCGACCACGAAAGGAACGAACTCATGCGTAAGAGCCTGAAGACCTCGATCACCCTCGCCACCACGGGCGCCCTGGTGCTCGGTGGCGCCGCGTTCGGTGTGTCCGCCGCGCAGGCCGACGGCACCGTCCACACCGTCTCCTCGTCCTCGTCGAAGATCCCCGGCCCGGTCGCGTCGGTGCCGGAGGTCAAGGGCGGCAACACCGCCGTCGCACTCGACAAGGGCTTCACCGACGCGCTGACCTCGCTGGGCCTGACCCCGGGTGTGTCGGGCAACGCGAAGCTGGAGAACGGGTCGGTGTCGTTCCCGATCACGGCCGGTTCGGTGACGTACTGGTCGCCGGACGGCAACTACCGCCCGTACGTGCAGGGGCTGCTGAACCACGACGACTCGGGCCTGACGCTCAAGGCCGGTGACACGACGGTGACGCTGGAGAACTTCGTGGTGAACCCGGGTTCGTCCAAGCTCTACGGCGACGTGCTGGTCAACGGCCAGGTCGCCGCGTCCAACGCGTACCTGTTCTCGCTGCACGGTGGCACGCTCAAGCCGCTGCAGCTCGAGGGTGACAACGCGATCCTGACCGGCACCACGGTCCACGTCTCCGACGACGCCGCGAAGCTGCTCAACAGCACCTTCAAGACCGACGCGGTCAAGGGTGGTCTCCTCGTCGGGACCGCGACCATCACTGCACAGATCAAGTAAGCACCGGTCGAGCAAGACCCCGCGGGCACGACCCGCACCAGCACCACCACGAGAAGGCGCCGCCCCCGACCACGGGGACGGCGCCTTCCGCCCGTTCTCCACGTCAAGCGGACGTCAGCGTGCTCGGCTTCGATGAGGCTGAACGCGATACCCGCGTCCTCAACCACATGCAATCGGACCAATGCTGCAAGCTTCAGTCCGTTGCAGTGGCTGCGACCGCTTCATGCCGGCTACTACTCGTGGGGTCAGTCTTCAGTGATCAGCGCTTTCGGCGGTTAGCTGTGCCGCCGCAACCGCTTGGCGGCGATCTCCATCAAGTCGATGGGTCACTTCGTGTGAGGTCGAGGAGGGCGTCCCGGGCGACGTTGAGCTCGTCTGCGGTGAGGTAGGGGGTCACCGCGGAGGATGCGGCGAGACCTTCAGCGGCATGGCGGATCACGAGGTACCGTGCGGCGGGGAGCCCGTCGTCTGCGAAGAACCGGCGCCAGTACTCGGCGTCAGCTTGCAGGAGGGCCTTCGTCCCAGGTGCGTCCAGCAGGGCGTTCAGGAGTGACGTCGGCGAGAACACGGCTGCTGCTGCGGCGCTGCCGCCACACAGGGCGCTGACGTACGCACGAGTTCCCCGTCCCGGTGACGCGTCTGCGGGATCGATTTGCTGATCTACTTCTGTCACGAGCGTCCGCAGACCGCGGTCTGCGACGGCGACGAGCAGTGCGTCTCGGGAGGGAAAGTGATGCAGCAGTCCACTTTTTGAGACGCCCGCTTTGACGGCGACGGCGGCGATGCTCACCGCCGTGCCGTGCGCGGCGAGCAGTTGTTCTGCGGCATCGAGGATCTGCCTGCGGGTCAGCGCTCTGTCGCGCGGATGCCGAGGTCGTCGAGGCGCATCGGTCATGACTTCTCCCGCTCGGATGGGATGACGCGGAGAGCAAGGATGCCGCCAGCGGCTAGGAGCACGGCAGCGAGGACGGTTGTGACCTGCATGCCGGCCGTGAACGCTTCCTGCGCGTGCAGGAGAGCCGTTGAACCTGACGGTAGTGCTTCAGTGGCACTGGCAAGCGACTCTCGCACCGCGGCTGCCTCGTCTTTGGGGACGTCGTCAAGATTGAGTCGGGAGCGGTAGAACGCGGTCTGCAGGGAGCCCAGGATCGCGATGCCGAGCGCTGTGCCGAGTTCGTACGCGGTCTCTGAGATCGCGGACGCTGCTCCGGCACGTTCGCGTGGGACCGCCGCGACGACGGCATCGGTGGCGAGGGTCATGGCGATGCCTTCCCCGAGGCCGAGAGCAACCAGCGACAACGCGATCCCGAAGTACGCGGAGAGACCCTCGGTAGAGGCGAGGGACGCCATCCCCGCCCCGGCGAGGAGGAGCGCGCCGCCGATGGCGCGTCCCTTCCCGAGACGGCGAGAGAGCAAACCGACAACGGCGACGACCGCGACCGATGCCACTGTTGCGGGGAGCTGGTGGATACCGGCCTCGAGGGGAGAGAGGCCCCGAACCAGCTGCAGGTACTGCGAGAAGAAGAACAGCAACCCGATGAACGCGAACACTCCGAGCGCGTTCGCCAGGATCGCACCGCTGAACGCCGGGACCCGGAACAGTTCGAGGTCGATCAGCGGTGTCTGCAGACGTCGCTGACGTCGAACGAAGAGCACGGCCGCTACGACACCGAGCGCCGTGAACGCAGGAACGGTCCCGTCGAGGCCTTCTCCGGCGAGGTGCTTCACCGCGTAGACCACCGGGACGATTGCTGCGATGGACAGCACAGCGGAGAGCAGATCGATGGGGTTGCGGCTTTCCCCGCGGGACTCTTGCAGCAGGAACACGCCCCCGGTCAGGATCAGGACGATGACGGGCACGTTGATC
Source organism: Curtobacterium citreum (assembly GCF_006715175.1). Lineage (NCBI taxonomy): Bacteria > Bacillati > Actinomycetota > Actinomycetes > Micrococcales > Microbacteriaceae > Curtobacterium > Curtobacterium citreum. The sequence goes on from NZ_VFMQ01000001.1 coordinate 879,526, forward strand.
AGGAACACCGAGCCCCACCAGAAGTGCTCTAGCAGCGCCCCGCCGATGAGGGGTCCGGCCGCCGCGCCGCCTGATGCGCCGGCCGCCCACACCGCAATCGCTGTGGTTCGCTGCCGCGCGTCGCGGAACGTCGCGCGGACCAGGGAGAGCGTCGACGGCATCAGCGTCGACCCGGCGACACCGAGCAGGGCTCGCGCTGCGATGAGCACCTCCGCGGTCGGCGCGAAGGCTGCCAGCACAGATGCCGCTCCGAAGCAGGCCGCACCGATCAGGAGCAGCCGTTTCCGCCCGACCCTGTCTGCCATGTTCCCCATCGTGATCAGCAGGCCGGCCAGGGCGAACGAGTAGATGTCGCCGATCCAGAGGATCTGCGTGCTGGTCGGCTGGAGATCCTCGCTGATCGAGGGCACCGCCAACGCTAGAACCGTGCCGTCGATGGACAGCAGCATGACCGCGAGGGTGAGGATGCCAAGCGATGCCCACTCCCGTGGCGTCGCCTTCTCGGTCGTCAGGACATCGAACGAGCTCACCACCAGCACGGTACAGACCGGATGGTCGGTAAAACTGACAACGATTGATGAGAGCGGGCTCGGGGCCCCGAAGCCCGCAAGCGCGTGGCCGTGCCAACGACAGCGTGATTCCTCGTCGTCGATCGTTCGGAGCTCAGTACCCTGTTCTGAGTCGGTTGAACGGAAGCCACCGCGGCTCCTCTGCGGCATGAGCGCATGGCGTGACCATTGCCATGCACACAACTCATCAGCGAGCGATCGTTGCCTCGTGGCCTGACCGAGATGCGCTGAAGGTCCCCCGTCAGGGGACATCATGACGCTTGTAGTGGAACCGACTGAAGCTATTTGGGCATCAAGTCTTACGACGCGGCCTCATCGGTGGTGAGAAGTGTCAACCAGCCGTTAGCACGTGTGTCAAACCTCATTTGCTTCCCGCATCCCGCGCAGCGAGCCACTCCTGCATCTCCGACCCGCACCTTCGCAGCATCGTGCCCAGCCGAGCCATGAATGCTGAGGTTCTGTTCCATCTGATCACGTTATCAGCGTCGATGTGGCAACGGTTGGCGGAGCAACGGCCACTCCGTGACTCTTTGACTCGGCCTACCAGTCGGTGAGGACACGGAGAGCTTGCTGGGATCGGAGTTGAAGGTCGTCGTCTTCCGCGGTGGTCCAGCTCTCGAGGACCACGGTGAGGATGGCGACGATCGCAGCTGACCGGGCTTGGGCTTCGAGTGCGGTGATGGTGGGGAAATACTGATGAATGACGGCAACGAGATCTTCCTGGGCGGCGCGGCCAGCGGCCAGCCATGACATGCGAAGCGCCGGTGTCCCGAGTATCAGTCGCAGCTCGCTGCGGCGGACAGGGCCGGCTGATACCTCCATGAACCCGGCTACCACTGCATCGAGCAGCGGTAGGTCGCGACGCTTCCGGATGGCTGCCGTCAGCTCATCTGGGCCCGCACGCAGACCGACCGAGAGTGCTTCATCTTTGCCCGAGCAGTGCCGGTAGAACGTACGCATTGAGATCCCCGCTGCCGTGGCGATCTGCTCGACAGTGACGTTCTCGAACCCGTGCCGCTCGAACAGCGACGCCGCTGCCTCCGCAATGTCTGCCTGCGTCGCCGTCCTGCGACGCACCCGAAGCGGCGCGAGCTGCTGCGTCTCATCGCCGATCGACTGCGTGTCCATGCTTCAAGTATCCCGCAATCCGTGGTGGCACACATCCGCTAAGTGGCATGATGTGCCACACGCTCGGAGAGGCCGAGTCTCGAAGGAGAGAACATGTCTGCAGTGTCGTTCACTGGCCGCGTGGCGGTTGTGACAGGGGCCGGCGGGGGCTTAGGTCGGGCTCATGCCCTCGAGCTCGCGAGCCGCGGAGCGAAGGTGGTCATCAACGACCTCGGCGGTGACATCAGCGGGGAGAACGGCGGAACCGCCATGGCCGACCAGGTCGTCGAGGAGATCCGGGCCGCCGGCGGTGAGGCGGTTTCGAACTACGACTCGGTTGCCACCCCTGAGGGAGGCCGATCCATCGTTCAGACCGCTCTCGACGCCTTCGGCAAGATCGACATTCTGATCAACAACGCCGGCAACATCCGCAACGCCGCCTTCACCGACTTGACCCCGACAGCGATCGACGCCCTGCTGGCGGTGCACGTCAACGGCGCGTTCTACGTCACGCAGCCCGCCTTCACGAACATGCGGGAGAACGGCTACGGCCGCATCGTGTTCACATCCTCTGCTGCAGGTTTGTTCGGGTCGATCCAGCAGGCCAACTATGCAGCGGCCAAGGGTGGGGTGTTTGGCCTCGCTAACGTGGTCGCGCTGGAAGGAGCGCCGCACGGCATCCTCGCGAACACGATCCTGCCCGCGGCGCTCAGTCGGATGGGAGCGGACATGAACGAGGACCAATTCGTCGGTATGCCGACAACGCCAGCGCACGCAGAACCCGAGATGATCAGCGCCTTGGTCGCATACCTCGCCAGCGACGCAAACACCCGCTCGCACGAGCTCTACTCGATCGCACGCGGCCGTTATGCGCGTGTCTTCATGGGGGTCACGCCAGGCTGGCATGTTGCTGCCGATGAGCCGGTCGCCACCCCCGACGACGTCGCCGCACACATCGACCAGATACGCGACCTGGACGGATATTCCATTCCTGGGTCCATGAACGAAGAGTTTGCGTTGGTCCGCTGATGACGCTCCAGGACAAGGTCGTCGTCGTCACCGGCGGCGCCTCCGGCATCGGAGAAGCAACCGCGAAGCTGCTCGCCGAACGCGGCGCCAAGGTCGTCATCGGTGATGTGTTCGAGGCAGCTGGCACCCGCGTGGTCGATGAGATCATCACAGCCGGAGGCGCGGCGTCATTCATCCGCACAGATGTCTCACGCGCCGAGGACACGATCGCCCTCGTCGAACACGCCGTGGACACCTTCGGCGCACTCCACCAAGCCGCGAACGTCGCTGGGATCGGCCATCCGCACGCTCGCATCCACGATCTCGACGAGACGTGGTGGGATCGCGTCCACAGCATCGACCTCAAAGGCATCTGGCTGTCGATGAAAGCCGAGATCAGCTTCTTCCTCGAGCACGGGGGCGGGTCGATCGTCAACATGGCCTCCGATGCCGGACTTCGTGCCACGATCGGTCAGCCCGCCTATGCTGCAGCGAAAGCCGGTGTCATTTCTCTCACGGGGCAAGCAGCACTCGAGTACGCCCGCGACAGCATCCGGGTCAACGCTGTCGCCCCTGGCCTGATCGACACCCCCGCAGTAGCAGCGCTCGACGATGAGATCCGAGCGCTGTACGCGGCGCAGATGCCAGTGGGCAGGATGGGGACGCCGCGAGAAGTCGCGGCAGTAGTCGCGTGGCTACTTTCCGACGACGCCAGCTTCGTCACCGGCATCACTCACAGCGTCGACGGCGGCTTCATGCAGAAGAGCTGACCCGCGACGCGACCAAAGTCACATCCGCTCTGGCGGCTACGCCCTGCCCCGCGGGGCGTAGCCGGGAGGAGGCATCATGACCGCCACAGCTTCGAAATCGAGCGTCAGGACGATCTGGTCTGACGACGGCGACGCGATTGATGTGATGTTTGCGGGCTGGGCCGAGTCGACGAACGACGCGTTGTCCTTGACCTGCTGAAGAGACCAGACGACGTCAGCCGCGATAACCGGCTTGCTGTCCTGGAACTTCCTGCCGTCCCAAGGATGACCGTGAAGGTGAGCCCGTCGGACGAGAGCTCGTGCTTCGAGAGGAGCACGCCACGGATCGCACCGATGCCGTCCATCGCCCGGCCGACGAGCCCCTGATGCAGGTTGTCGATGAGCACCTGATCGAGCGCAGCACCGGGCTGCGTGCGGATGTCCACGCTGGTTGATTCGGGGACGAGCCCGCTCCGGGCCGTAGTGCCAGCGCCGCCCTGTTCGATCGAGGATTCCGAGCACCTGGTCAGAGCAAGGGCAAGGGTCGAGACGACCGCGACGGCGCTGGCAACGCGGGCTGCGCGTCTGCCCGGACGCGGGAGGAGCGGACTTCTGGGCTTGGCGTTCCTTCCGGCGCGGGATTGGCGGTCGTCGCGTCGCGCCTTCACGAGCGTAACGAGCATCTGCGACAGGGACGAGCAGGCAAGACGCGAAAGGCCGGATGCAAGCGTTCGTGACGCTCCGGAGGCCACGCCAACTCGGTCGTCAGTGCGCGTGCGACTCAGCCGTCGTCGCTACATGGGACCACGAAGCGAGGCCCGATCGGTCGCGGAACGCTCCCGAACGCCGAATTCGCAGTAGAGCCCGCACCCGGGCGTCAGCAGTGCCGTCGAATCTCCGCGCAACGCCGCCAGAAGGGAGCCCAAAAGTAGAAGTATCGGGGTTGATCGTCATCATGGTGACCACTCGGACAGGACGCGGTTCCTGCATCTTCTCATGAACGCGCTCGGGCTTGAGCTGACCTGTGTTCCAGCAGCCGCATTATGCATCGTCAGACTGCCGAAACCATGAATGACGGACGGCTAGATCCAGTCGTGATGCGCGGGCGCTAGTCACGAGATCCACCATGCCTGCAGATCCAGTCAGCTCGCGACCAGAAGTGCCCGCTACTCGGCCAGCGAGAGCCGCAGTCCGCTTTCGCGCAGAATTTGAAACTGAGCGCGAGTTCCAGATGGACCAGAACCCCTCAGCTGATGATCAACCATGGGACCCCGATTCAGCGGTCAGCGTCGAAGTTGGGCAACGTGTCGGCCGCCCTTGTTGAGCCGGATGATGATGTCGGCTTTCGGCCCTGGATCGGATCCGGGGGTCCCCACGATGACGATGCTGCCTTGACTGGCAAGCTGGGCAAGAGCATCGTAGACGACGTCTCGGGAGATGGGGTCGAGTTCACTTGCGGGATCGTCAAGTACCTTGACGGGGGCATCGACGACCATCGCGCGGGCCAGGGCGACGCGCTGCTGCTGGCCGCCGGAGGGTTGTTCCACGAGGTTGTGGTGCACCGCCGTTGGAAGACCGACGGCATCGAGCGCCGCTCGGATGAGTTCAGCTGAGCTGGCTTGTTTGGCAGCGATGAGTTCGAGTGCGACGTTCTCGGCTGCACTCAGGCCGCTGATCAGGTCGTGCTCGCGTGACATCTCGGACACGTGTGACGCCCGCTCCGCGAGCGGCCCATGAAGGCGGATGGAACCTTCCACGATCGATCCTGATACGGGTGTTTTCTCGCCGTGCTTGCGCAAATGGTGAACGATGTGGTTCAGGAAGTCTGTGATGACGGCCCCGTCATGGCCGGTCACGGCAACTACGCTTCCCTGCGGAATCACTCGATTGACGGTGAGGACTGCCCGGTCATTCATTTCGAGGAGGACTTCTTCGAGGATCAAAGATCCTTGATCACATCTCTCTACTTCGCCAGTCATACCGCCTCCGTATCGTTGTCCTCGGCGTCATCTCGACTCACCCTGAGAGCGTCTGGTCTGTCTGCTTGGACGGACACCAGCGAGCCGGCGGGCCAGCGGGCGCGCACGTGCTCGGGAATTGGGATGGAGCCGTCGGCCGAGATGACGGCTCGGCGACCGCTGCCGTGATCTTCCTCTCCGACGCGGCCGTCTCGTAGGTGTACCAAGCGTTGCATCCGCTTCGCGACGGCTTCATCGTGGGTGACGAGCAGCGCCGCAATACCCTCCTGATCGGCCTCCGCAACCAGCAGGTCGAGTAACCGCTCTCGAGCAGCATCACCATGAGGCCCACTTAATTTTGTTTCGTCGCGCGGCAGGGTTCGCCGGTGCTGGCGTCTGCCGGGCGACTTTCCGACGTACGCCCCCGAAGGGACCCCTGTGAACACCAAGCGAATCGGTTCGATCGCAGCGATCGCGATCGCCGGCGCCGTCGCGCTGTCCTCCTGCGCCTCGAACGAGAGCGGCAGCGGCGACACCGCCGCGCCGACCTCGAGCTCCGGCACCGACTACTCGAAGCTCTCGGGCACGCTGACCGGCTCTGGTGCGAGCACCCAGCAGACCGCTCAGGGTGTGTGGGCTGCGAACTTCCAGAACGTCGCCTCCGGCGTGACGGTCAACTACTCGCCGGACGGCTCCGGCGCCGGCCGCAAGAACTTCATCTCGGGTGCCGCGGACTTCGCCGGCTCCGACGCCGCGCTGAAGGACGAGGAGCTCTCAGGCTCGTTCGACCTGTGCGCGGACAAGGCCATCGACATCCCGGTCTACATCTCCCCGATCGCCATCGCCTACAAGGTCGACGGCGTCAAGGAGCCCACGCTCGACGCGAAGACCATCGCGGGCATCTTCTCGGGCAAGATCACCAAGTGGAACGCCTCCGAGATCGCCGACCTGAACAAGGGCGTCGACCTGCCGGACACGAACATCACCGTCGTGCACCGCAACGACGACTCGGGCACCACGTACAACTTCAGTCAGTACCTCAACGCGAACGCGCCGGATGTCTGGACCGAGGAGCCCAGTCAGACCTTCCCGTACTCCGTCGGCGACAGTGCGAAGGGCACCTCGGGTATCGCCTCGACCATGTCCACCGCCTCGAACGCCATCACCTACATCGACGACTCCGGCGCCGGTGACCTCGACAAGGCCAAGCTCATGGTCGGCTCCACGGCCACCGGGATCTCGGCCGAGGGCGCTGCCAAGGTCGTTTCTGACTCGGAGCTCGAGACCGGTCGCGAAGCCAACGACGTGGCGATCGACATCGACCGCAAGGACACCGCCGAGGGTGCGTGGCCGCTGGTCCTGGTCTCCTACGCGATCGCCTGCCAGGAGTACAAGGACGCCGACAAGGGTGCGCTCGTGAAGGGCTACCTCGATTACGTCGTCACGCAGGACGCGCAGGAGGCCGCCGCGAAGGAGGCCAAGTCGGCCGCCCTCACCTCCGACCTGTCGGAGAAGGCCGCGAAGGCCGTCGCCTCCATCAAGTAGCAGCAACCGACATGCAGGAAGGAGCACGGCCGCCAACGGGCCGTGCTCCTTCCTTGTCCTCCCGACGCTGCCGTCGAGCGCACTCCGGTCGGTGAGCGGGCTGCCAGCGGATTCGCGATCAGTGTGATGCCGTTTCGGTGAGATCAGGAAGGCGTGCTGCTCGTCAACGCGATCACTGCCGCGCCGGCGTGCTGGAGGACCTCGTCGTCCGAGTCTGTGATCACGGTGCAATCGGCGAGCGTGAAGGCATGGCAGAGGGACACCTGGTTGAACTTGCTGCTGTCGGCGAGCACGTAGGTGTGCTTGCTGTGTGCCTGCACGATCCGCTTCTTGTTCGCCTCGCGGATGTCGAACGTGGTCACCCCGGCGGCGGCATCGATGCCGGTCACGCCGATGAACGCCTTGTCGAAGTACAGGTCGGCGAGTTCGCGATCAGTGATCGGACCTGCCACGGAGCCGATCACGGGCAGCACGTCCCCGCCGAGTGCGGTGACGGTGACACTCGGAGGCAGCGGCAGGTTCAGCGCGTGCGTGTTCGAGGTGATCACGTGCACACGCGAACCACGGAGCGCTCGCATGAGTTCGGTCGCAGTCGTTCCTGAGTCCACGTAGACCGTGTCACCGTCGGCGACGAGCGCGGCGGCCGCTTCGGCGATCGCGGTCTTCTGGGCCCGGTTGATGAGGGACTTCGTCGCGATCGGCACCTCGCTCGCAGCGTCTTCGAGCCGGATGGCACCGCCGCGCAGGCTCACGATCCTGCCCGTGTCCTCGAGGGCCTTGATGTCCCGGCGCACCGTCGACGGTGACGCGCCCGTCACGTCGATCAACGCCTCGATCGTCACCGGGTCGCCGGCGGCGGCCTGCTCGAGGATCAGCTGGTGTCGCTCAAAGGACTTCACTGGTGAGCACCTCGCGGGTCGGCATGCTGGACTGCGCGCCGACGCCCTCGACGGTGATCGACGCCACACGCGTCGCATCGACTGCAGCAGCGAAGGGGTCGGACCCGTTGACGAGGGCATTGGCGAACGCCCCGATGAACGAGTCACCGGCGCCGGTCGAGTCTACGGCGTGAGCGGGGACGGCCTCGACGAACTGGACAGTGGTGCTGTCGGCGACGTAGCACCCGCGGCTCCCGAGCGTCAGGACCACCCCCTGGCAGAAGCGTTGCAGGTCGACCACCGCGCGCTGCATGGCCGCGTCGTCGTGGACGTCGCCGAGGTCGCGGCCGATGTACGCGCTCGCCTCCTCCTCGTTCACCACGAACCATGTGCACCGGCGCGTCACACGCTCCGCGACGGGGCGAGCAGGAGCGGCGTTGAACACGACCGGTACCGCGGCGGCTGCCGCCAGTTCGACGGTCCGTTCGTTCGCCTCGGCAGGGATCTCGTTCTGGATCACGACGACGCCGGCTTCCTGGAACAGCTGCTGGTTCTCATCGATCCAGCCCGGGTCGATCGCCCCGTTGGCACCTTCGACGATGGTGGCGTACACATCGCCCTCACCCACGACGTGGACGATGCCCAACCCGCTGGACTCGTCGGTCGGTCGCATGTGGCAGTCGATGCCATGGCTCCGCAGGTTGTCGAGGCACAGCCGGCCCAGACCATCGGCACCGCAGGCGCCGATGAACCGGACCGTCGCTCCGAGTCGCGCAGCCTGAACCGCTTGGTTCGCGCCCTTCCCGCCGAACGCACCCTTCGCCTCGGCTGCAGCGAAGGTCTCGCCGCGGCGGGGGAGACGGTCCTGCGTGACGATGTAGTCGTAGTTGACGCTCCCGACGACCAAGACGTCCGTGCCTGCCATGGGGACCTCCACCTCGTTGTGCTCGCTCATGCTCCAGCGCGGAGCAGCCGTGCGGCAAGCGGATCTCTCACCGCATTGCCGACACGGGCTGAGCCTAGGAAGCTCTGACGCTCGTTGTCAAAGATGGCGACGCAAAAAGAAAAAACTTGACCAAACTTGTCAGGCCGGGCTAGCTTCGCCGACATGAAGTTCGCAACGCGCCTCAACTCCTTCGTCAGCGGCGGCGACGTCCCCGCTGCTCTCCGCCGCATCGCTGCGACCGAGGGCGTCGACTACGTCGACCTCAACTACCCCGAGCACTTCGAGAGCGTCGGGCCTGCGGCCATGAAGGCGCTCCTGGACGAACTCGGCCTGACGCTCAACGGCAACGCCACGCGCTTCCGCAAGCAGTTCGTCGCCGGCGAGTTCAGCAACCCGGACGAGACGGTCCGTCGGGCGGCGATCGACCTGGCGAAGGACGCGATCGATGCCGCCGCGACCTGCGGCAGCGATCTGCTCACGGTCTGGCTCGGCTTCGACGGCTACGACTTCACGTTCCAGAAGGACTACGCGGCCGACCTGCAGCGCATCGTGTCCGCCTTCCAGGAACTGGCCGACCACCGCCCGGACTTCCGGATCAGCATCGAGTACAAGCCGTACGAGGAGCGCGTGCACTCGATGATCAACAGCTTCGGACAGACGCTCGACGTCATCACCCGCATCGACCGCCCGAACCTCGGAGCGACCCTCGACTTCGCACACATGCTGATGGCCGGAGACCAGCCTGCGTTCGGGGCGTCGCTGCTCCTCGAGCAGGGCAAGCTCTTCGGGATCCACCTCAACGACGGCAACAACGCCCATGACGACGGCCTCATGATCGGATCCATCCACCCGTTCGAGACCATGGAGATGATCTACTTCCTCCTCCGCCACGAGTGGGACGGAGTCATCTACTTCGACACCTTCCCGATCCGCGAGGACGCGCAGGACGAGGCCGAGACCAACCGCGCCACCGTCGAGCTCTTCTTCGAGAAGGTCAAGGCTGTCGGTGTCGACCGCATCACCGAGGTCATCCGTTCGCAGGACGGCATCGCAGCGCAGCGACTGCGCAACGAACTCCTCGGCATCGGGTCGTCGAAGTACCAGGGCGAACTCGCCGTCTGACCGTGAACCCGGCCGGCGCACATTCCTGCGCCGGCCGGCCTCGCCTCTCCTCCCGATGGTGTGAACAGAAAGGCTCCGAAGTGAACCGCGTCCTCGACCGCATAGGACTGCCCCGAAACCTCGTCTGGGGCTACATCGGACTCGTCCTCTTCATGGTGGGTGACGGCGTCGAACAAGGGTGGATCTCGCCGTGGCTCGTCTCCCGCGGCGTCACCGTCTCCGACACCGCCGCCCTGATCACGGTCTACGGAGTAACGGTCGCGATCGCGGCCTGGTTCTCCGGCGTCCTCGTGCAGACCATGGGGCCACGCAAGGTCATGCTCCTCGCCCTCACCGCGTTCCTGGTCGGCAGCGTCGGGTTCATCGGATTCGGCGTCACCAGCCTCGACTGGCCGGTGATGCTCGTCTTCTACGCGATCCGGGGCCTGGGCTACCCGCTGTTCGCGTACTCGTTCCTCACCTGGATCAACTACAGCGCCCCGCTGGAGCGCCGTGGCCTCGCCGCCGGCTGGTTCTGGTTCATGTTCTCGCTCGGCCTCAGCGTGATCGGGCCGTTCTACTCGTCACTCGCCTTGCCTGCATTCGGGCACATCGCGGTGCTCTGGACCGGCCTGGCCTTCGTCATCGTCGGAGCACTCGTCGCCACCATCGCCAACCGAGCGACCGTCCCGCCCGAGGAGATCCACCCGTTCAGTGCGCGCGAGCTGTCGAAGGCCGTCACGCTGATCGGACGACCGACGATCTCGATCGGTCTCCTCGTGAAGACGATCAACGGGCTGGCGCAGTACGGCCTGCCGGTCTTCATGCCGATCTACCTCGCCTCCTTCGGCTACACGACCACACAGTGGCTGCAGATGTGGTCCCTCGTGTTCACCGTCGCCATCTTCGCCAACCTGTTCTTCGGCTACGTCGGCGACAAGATCGGCTGGCGACGCACGATCGGTTGGGTCGGCGGCGTGGCCTACTCCGTCGTGCTCGTCGCGGTGTTCCTCGCGCCCCACCTCATCGGCCACGACGTGGCGCTGATGACGATCGTGCTCTGCCTGTGCGGCGTGACGATGGCCGGCTTCGTGCCGCTGTCCGCGCTCTTCCCACTGCTCGCACCGGACAACAAGGGCGCAGCGATGTCCGTACTCAACCTCGGAGCCGGACTCTCCGCGTTCGTCGCACCGGCCCTTGCCGGACTCTTCTTCGGGTGGTTGGGCGCAGGCGGCGTCCTCGGCATCTACGCCGGCTTCTACCTCCTCAGCGCGATCCTCACCCCCTTCCTGAAGACCCCCGCCGAGAAAGCGTCCACCGACGCTGCTCCCGCGAGCCGTGACGAACCCGTCCCGGTCCACAACTGAACCTCCTCTCCTCACCCACCCCGCGGCACCCGAGTGTGCGGCGCATCCCAGAAGGTCAACGCAATGGCGCGAACCAGAACCGTGTTCTCCCTCTCCCTCGTCGTGGCGATCGCACTCGTCGCAGTGGTCGGCGGTGTCGTCGGCGGACGAGCCACCGTCTCGAACGCCGACGCGCGCAGTTCCGGATCCGCAGGTGCGGCCGCCGGTGTGAAGGTCGACGTGATCATCCGAGCAACCGACTCCGAGTACTGGCAGACCCTCCTCGCCGGTGCGGAAGCAGCAGCCAAGGACTACGGCGTCGACGTCAGCACCTTCGGTCCGACGTCGGAGACGGACATCGCCGGCCAGGTGCAGCTCGTCGAGAACTCCGTGGCTCGCGGAGCGGACGCGATCGTCGTCGCACCGAGCTCGAGCGAGGCGCTGAACGCATCCGTCAACGCGGCCCGGAAGTCCGGGATCAAGGTGATCACCGCCGACACCCGCGTCACCGCAGACGTCGACGGCCACATCGGAACCAACAACGAACTCGCTGGCACCTCCGCTGGCGAGAAGATGTGCAAGCTCCTGACCGCCCAGGGGACGACCACCGGCAAGGTCCTCGTCGAAGCGCCGATCGCTGGCATCGAGGCCAACCAGCAGCGCGACGCAGGATTCCGGTCCGGTCTGTCGAAGGACTGCCCGAAGATCGACGCGAGCCTGCAGAACTACAACAACAACGACATCAGCACAGCCGCGTCGCAGGTGAACGACGCCATCTCGGCCCACTCGGACCTGGTGGGTGTCTTCGCGGACAACAACAGCTCCGGAGTCGGAGCGGCCACTGCGATCAAGGACAACAAGGCAGCGGACACCATCCCGGTGGTCGCCTTCGACTCCGACCCCGCCGAGAACGCCGCGCTCAAGGCCGGGACGATCGACGCCCTCGTGGTGCAGAACCCCTGGTTCCTCGGCTACCAGGGCGTCGTCGAGGCAGCCATGGCCTCCCAGGGGCGCATCCCGCCGGCGGTCCTCGATCCCGGAGTCGCCGTCGTCGACCGCGACAACATGGACGACGCCGCGATCAAGACCCTGCTGAAGCCGCAGACCGCCAAGGTCGACAAGTGACGATCGTCGAGCCCGACGGAGCCGCGGTCCTGCACCTCGTCGACGTCTCCAAGGCGTTCGGAACGGTCCAAGCCCTCAGCGGGGTGTCCCTGAAGCTGGTCGCCGGCCAGGTGCACTGCCTGGCAGGCGAGAACGGTGCCGGGAAGTCCACCCTGATCAAGATCCTCACGGGAGCGTTGCATCGTGACTCGGGAGAATTCCGGATCGACTCCGACCCCGTGACCACCGCGACACCGTCAGCGTTGCGAGCTGCAGGAGTGCAAGCGGTGTACCAGGAGCTCAGCCTGCTGCCGCACCTCTCGGTTGCCGAGAACGTGTTCATGGGCAGACTCCCCTCCAGGTCAGGCCTCATCCGCACCGGCGAGCTCCACGACCGATGCCGGGTCGCGCTCGACGACCTCGGGCTCACCGAGGTCGATCCGTCGGCGACGGTGGAGCACCTGCCAGCGGCGACGAAACAGCTGGTCGAGGTCGCCAAGGTCGCGACCGCCGACCAGGTCAAGGTCATCGTCTTCGACGAGCCCACGACCGCGTTGACCGAAGCGGAGTCGGATCGCCTCCTCGAGCAGATTCGACGCTTCAAGGCAGCTGGCGTCGCGATCCTGTACATCACGCACCGGCTCGAGGAGATGTTCGCCATCGGCGACTGGGTCACCGTCCTTCGCGACGGTGAACTCTCCCAGAGCGGGCCTCTCTCCGACTACACCGAGGACACCCTCATCACCGCGATGGTGGGCAGGGACGTCACCGCGCTCTACCCGGACGAGGTCCGCGAGGAACACTCCGAGCGCCTCACGGTCACCGGCCTCCGACGCACACCGGACAGCCCGCCGATCGACCTCGTCGCGCGCGGCGGTGAGATCCTCGGTATCGGCGGCCTGCTCGGGTCAGGGCGCAGCGAGCTGCTCCTGAGCATCTTCGGGTCGGACTCGATCGCAGCAGGCGAGATCCGGATCGACGGGCGGGTCGTCAGGCCGGACGGCCCCCGGAGCATGATGAACGCCGGTGTCGCGCTGCTCACCGAGGACCGGAAGGTCCTCGGGCTCCTCCCCGAACTCTCCATCAGGGAGAACGTGACGATCGCGAGCCTGCGAACCGGTTCGCGGAAGGGGCTCCTGCCGCGGAAGTCTCAGATCAGCGAGGCTGATGCGCTGCTCGACAGCCTCCGGATCCGGGCCGGCTCGTACGACCAGCCCGTTTCGTCCCTCTCCGGCGGCAACCAGCAGAAAGTCCTCCTCGCCCGGTGGTTGCTCACCAAACCCAAGGTGATCATGTTCGACGAACCCACGAAGGGCATCGACATCGGCGCGAAGGGTGAGCTGTACGACGTGATCAACGGCCTCGCCCGCCAGGGGCTCGCGGTCGTGGTGGTCTCCTCCTACCTCCCCGAGCTCCTCGGTCTCGCCGACCGCGTCGTCGTGCTCCGCGAGGACGCCATCGCCGGTGAACTGCCCCGCGGGGCATCCGAGGAAGACGTCCTCCAGCTCGCCAGCGGCGCAACGCCGTCCCTCCGCAACGATCGATCCGACACCGCCGTCGGACAGAACCCCTAGGGAAGACCTCATGCCGAAACTCCTCTGGCGCGAAGCCATCGAGACCACCACCATACGCACGGTCCGGGACAGTGGCGCCCCCCTCACCGCGAGGATCAGCCCGAAGCCGAGGGTCGCCACGCTCGGGAGCATCGCCGGCCGCGAGAGCGGAGTCCTCGTCGTCCTGCTCGTCGTCTTCGGCGCGCTGACCCTCCTCAGCGACGACTTCCTCACCGCCAACAACCTGGCCAACCTCGCTCGACAGGTCTCGATCTACGGCATCATCGCAATCGGGCAGCTCCTCGTGATCCTCACCGGCGGGATCGATCTGTCGACGGGATCGATCCTCGGCCTGTCCGGGGCGGTCACCGCACAGCTGATCGTCGACGGCGTCCCGGTCGTCCCCGCGATCGCGCTCGGACTCCTCATCGGCGCCGTCCTCGGGCTCTTCACCGGGTTCGTCGTCACACGCTTCAAGCTGCCCCCGTTCATCGCAACCCTCGGCATGCTCGGTATCGCCCGCGGTATCGTCCTCGTGATCACCGACGCCAACACCGTCCAGGGCCTGCCCGACAGCTTCCAACAGCTCGCCAACGGCACGGTCTTCGGTGTCCCGAACCTGCTCATCCTCTTCGTCCTGATCGCCGCGGCCGCCGCGTTCGTGCTCAGGCGGACGGTGTTCGGGCGCTACGTCTACGCCGTCGGGTCGAACGCGGAAGCTGCACGTCTCGCCGGCGTTCCCGTCAGACTCGTGACGGTCTGCGTCTACGTCATCGCGGGCCTGCTGTCCGCCGTCGGGGGCATCCTGCTGACCTCGCGTCTCGGTGCCGGTGTGCCGACGGCGGGCACGGGTTTCGAGCTGCAGGCGATCGCCGCGTGCGTCATCGGCGGAGCCAGCTTGTCCGGGGCACGTGGGAGCGCGATCGGTGCTGCGTGCGGGGCGCTGCTGATCGGCGTGCTCAACAACGGTGGCAACCTCCTCGCCGTGAACTCGTTCTCCCTGCAGATCGCGATCGGCGCACTCATCCTCGTCGCGGTGGCGTTCGACCAGCTCAACAACCGTGCCGCTGCGAAGGAGTGACCGATGTTGCGAGGCATCGATCCGGTCCTGAACGCCGAGGTGCTGAGCGTCTTGATGGCGATGGGGCACGGCGACGAGGTGCTGATCTGCGACGTCAACCACCCAGCAGCGTCCATCGCCGCACACACCGTCCACGGCAGCGTCGTACACATGACGGGATGCGGTATCGAGCGGGCGACGACCGCGATCCTCTCCCTGCTCCCACTGGACACCTTCGTCGATGCGCCGATCCGGCGGATGCAGGTCGTCGGTGCACCGGATCGGCTCGTCGATGCGCACCAGGTGATGCAACGTGTCGCTGACCGGGCCGCAGGCGGGCCCGTCACCGTGGAAGCGCTTGCACGGTTCGACTTCTACGAAGCAGCGCGCGGAGCGTACGCAGTGATCCGGACATCCGACCCTGGCCCCTACGGTTGTTTCCTCCTCCGCAAGGGAACCATCGAAGTCGGCGAGTGACCCGGCAGATCCTCGTGGACGAGGCAGCCGTCGTCTGCCGACCGCCGTCACGGCGGCACGCACACGACCGCGGGGAGCCGTCACCCGACGACCGTACCGCCGTCCTCCACCACCCGGATCGTCACCGTGATCAGGTCCGCCGACGGCCCCGGCACCCCGTCGACGACCTCGCGTAACCGCTCCCCGACCTCGCGCAGGGTGTCGGGCGCCGGCCGCCGGTCGTCCACCGCGATGTGCGTGGTGAGCCGGAGCGTGGTGTCGAGCCGGTCGACGTCGACGAGCACGTCGGGCTCCCGCAGCGACAGCGCGACCGCGACGGCCTCGGCGGCGGCGTGCACCGCGGACCGGGGTGCGTGCACGCCGACGACCCCGGGGACGGCCCGGACGGCGGCGGTCAGGTCGCGGGAGAGTGCTTCGTCGTCCACGGTGCTGCTCCTCACGGCAGGAAGACGTCGTCGAATCGGACGTCGATCGACGCGACGGTGAGCTCGGTGTGCCGCTCGAGTGCGCGCGTGACGGCGAGCCGGAGTCGCTCGGCGGTCTCCTCGGCGGGGTGTCCGTAGACGAGTCCGGCGGTGACGGAGACGGTGATCGGGGCGCCGGGGACGTCGAGGTCGCCGGTCAGGGTGCAGCGTCCCATGACGACCCCGCCCATGGTGTCGCCGGCCCGCCGCACGATGCCCTGCACGGCGGCCTCGGTCATCGACAGGCGCAGCCGCGGGTCGGGGTGGGAGACCGGGACGTCCCGGCCGGAGCGGACCTCGGCGCGGATCGCCTCGAGCAGCCGGTCGACCCAGCCGGTCTCGCGGTCGGACTCGCCGTCGGCGCGGTGCTGCAGGGCGTCGAGCGAGAGCTCGCGGAGCCGCTGCATGTTCGAGAGCGCGAGGCGGCACGCGGCGGAACCCTCGATCGACGGGTCGATCGGGTTCCGTCCGCGGTCGAGGTACTCGGCGAGCTCCTCCATGGAGTGGCCGTCGAGGTCGTCGTCCGGCAGGGGCAGGTCGTCGTCGGGCACGGGCAGGTCGTCCTGGTTCATCGCCATCCCTCCATCTCCGCGGAGAGGAACCGTCGCGCTCGGGCGAGCAGCCCGCGGACGGTGGTCACGGGCAGTTCGAGTTCGTCGGCGATCTGCTGGTAGCTGTAGCCGGCGGTCTCCCGGAGCAACCAGCACCGACGCTGGTCGACGGGCAGCCGGTCGAGCGCGGCCCAGA
The DNA here is from genome assembly GCF_006715175.1 of Curtobacterium citreum. NCBI lineage: Bacteria > Bacillati > Actinomycetota > Actinomycetes > Micrococcales > Microbacteriaceae > Curtobacterium > Curtobacterium citreum. The sequence continues at coordinate 896,138 of NZ_VFMQ01000001.1, forward strand.
CGGCGTCGAGCTGCAAGCGCGTCTCGACGATGCGCTCCGGGTCCCGGGCGGCGTGGGTCGGCTCGGCGACGTCGTCGTCGAGCTCCTCGTGGTGCCGTCGGCGCCGCAGCCGGTCGAGGGCCTTGCGCGTGACGATCTGCATCATCCACGGCCGGAACCGCGCGGGCTGCTCGAGCTCCCCGAGCTTCCGCCACCCGGTCAGGAAGGACTCCTGCACGACGTCGTCCGACTCGACGTTCGACGCGAGGACCTGCTCCGCGTACACGCGCATCACCGGACCGTGGCGCCGGGCGAGGACCTCGAACGCCAGGACGTCCCCGTCACCGGCGCGCGACACGAGGGTCGCGTCCGATGCGTGGAGCAGGGGGTCGTCCTCGGGCACACCCCGAGCCAACACCCCGCGCCCGCGGGGACGCCGGACGCTGCCGTGCCCCGTCCGGACACGCCGCGGATCGGTCATTTCGTGACAGAACGCGCGCTCGGGACGTCCTCCTGTCGACATGCACCACGAACCCGCACCCGAACCCGGCACACCCCACCGTCCCCACGACGTCGGCGGTCCGCCGTCCGACCCAGTGGTCCGCGACCTCTGCATGAGCGTCTTCGACCGCTGGCGCTGCGCGCTCGCCGACGGGCACGAGGGCCTCCACGCCGCCGAGGTCGAGGGCTCGTCGACGTCGTGGAACGACGCGGCGTCCGGGCGCCGGCTCCGCGGACTCTGACGCGCGCCGCGGCCGCGGGTCCGCGATGATGGCCTCCGTGCACCCCGCCCAGTCCGACCGCGCCGCCGCCGTCCTCGACACCCTCGTCGCCCACGCCGACCGGACCGGCTTCCGCGCCCACGGCCTGCACGTCCGGATCGGTGACGAGACGGCCGAGCACCACTGGACGCCCGACGTCCGCCGCGAGGTGCACTCGATCGCGAAGGGCGTCGCCGTCCTGGCGGTCGGCATCGCTGCGGACGACGGCCTCGTCGACGTCGACGCACCGGTCGTCGAGGCGATGGCGGCCGCCCTGCCGGGCACCGCGTTCGGCCCGGGCACCGGCGAGGTCACCCTGCGGCACCTGCTCACGATGACGAGCGGCATCGACATGCCCTGGTCGGCGACGGAGCTCACCGAGTGGCCGGACCTCGCCGCCGAGTTCCTCGGCCGGCCCGCACGCGGCCGGGTCTTCCAGTACGCGAACGTGAGCACGTACACGGCGATGCGCGTCCTCGAGACCCGGGTCGGCGACGTCGGCGCGTTCGTCGCGGACCGCCTGTTCACGCCGCTCGGCGTCGACGGCGTCACCTGGGAGCGCTGCTCCCGCGGGTTCGTCGCCGGCGGGGCCGGCATCGCGCTCCGCACCGAGGAGGTCGCCCGCCTCGGCCGCCTGGTGCGCGACCGCGGCGTCGTGGACGGACGGCGCGTCGTCGGGGCGCGGTGGTGCGACGCGATGCACACGGACTGGGTCGTCCGACCCGACGCGGACCCCGGCTACGACCGGTACGCGATGGCGGGTTGGGGCGGGCCAGGGCGGCTCTGGCGCCTGCACGGCGCGTACGGCCAGATGGTCATGTCCGCCGACCACGCCGTGGTCACGGTCACCGCCGACGACCACGGCGGGGCGGACGCCTTCGCGGTCGCCGTGGACGCGGTGCTCGCCCCCTAGCGGCGCGGCCCGTCACCGGGGCGGGGACCACCGGACGGGAGGCACGTGGCGGGGCCGCACCGTGCCTCCCGTCCGGTGGGTGGTCGCGTCACGCGACGGGCGGGGCGAAGGCGGCCCCGGCGGACGCAGCCGAGCCGTCCCACCCGGTGGCACCGGCGGCGACCGCTGCACGGAGCAGGACCTCGCCCGTCCGCGAGCCGTCGCAGACCACGCGGACGCCGAGCGCGCGACCGACCCGGACGATCGACGCGACGGCGGCGGCGTCGCGGTCCGTGAGGGACGCGACCAGGAGCACGTCGGGGGCGGGCGCGAAGCCGCGGAGCGCGGATCCCCAGGTGTCCGCATGCAGGAGGGTGCTGCAATACTCCTCGGAGACGAGCCACCCGTACCGCTCGGCACGGTCGTGCGCGTCCAGGACCACCAGCGTGCCGTTCACGGGTGACCACCGTGGCGGGGGAGGGGGACTCCGTCGTGACGGACCCGGGACAGGAACGACGCGTCGCCGTCGTCATCGAGGACGACCTCGACATCCGCTACCTGCTCGAGCAGGTGCTCATGCAGGCCGGTTTCTCGACGGTCAGCACCGGCAACGGCGAGGACGGCGTGCGCGCGGTCCTCGCGCACGAGCCCGTCGTGACGACGCTCGACGTGTCGCTGCCGGGGATCGACGGCTTCGAGGTGGCGCGGCGCATCCGGGAGTCGAGCAGCACCTACATCGTGATGATCTCGGCGATGGGTGACGAGATCGACATCCTGCAGGGCCTCGAGGCCGGTGCGGACGACTACCTCGTCAAGCCCTTCCGGCCGCGGGAACTCCGGGCCAGGCTCGGGGCGATGCTCCGGCGTCCGCGCATCGCGGAGCCCGCGGCGCCCGAGGTCGGCGACCCGGACGGCACCGGTCCGCTCGCCGCGAGCGAGGTCCCGGTCGCGTCCGCCGCGCCCTCGGCCGTCCTGTCCGTCGCGACGGTCACGCCCGAGGTCCCCGCCCCTCCGGTGGCCGCGGACCCGCCGACCTCGCCCGACGGTCCGGCGTCGCCGGGCTCGCCGGCTTCGCCGGTCGGTCCGGCCGACGTCGACGGTGCGTGGGTGCACCACAACGGGCTCGCGATCGACCAGGAGGCCCGGCTCGTCCGGGTGGACGGCGTCCCGGTCGAGCTGACCAAGACCGAGTTCGACCTCATCGCGACGCTCGTCGAGACCCGTCGCCGCGTCCGGTCCAAGGCGGACCTGGCGCTGGCCGTCCGGAACGACGCGTACGTCACCACCCACTACATCGGCGACGCCGACCGGCGGAACGTCGAGGTGCACATGGCGAACCTGCGACGCAAGCTCGCCGACGACCCGAACGCGCCACGCTTCGTCGTGACGGTCCGGGGCGTCGGCTACCGGCTGACGGGACCCGGGGACCCGGGGTTCGTCGCGGAGTGAGCGGGGAGGCGGCATCCCTCAGACCCGGTACCCGAACTGGCGGCGGAGCAGCTTGCCGACCATCCCGAGGGTCTGCATCGCCGTGATCACGGCGAGCACCGGCCAGCCGAACCACAGGATCGTGGACTGCGCGACGACGTCGAGCTGCAGCCATCCGTACACCGCGGCGGCCATCACGAGCAGGACGATCGCGACCGGCGCCAGGTGCGCGTTGCCCGAGCCGCGCTCGGCCTTCGCCTGCTCGGCCCAGTTGTCGGTCTGCTTCTTGCTCGCGAAGCGGGTCCACGCGCGCAGGAAGTGGCCGAGACGGATCCACATGTAGACCTCGGCCGGGGCGATGAGCGCCGCGAACAGCACGTCGCGCCACGTGCGGTGCTTCATGGACGCGACGACCCGCAGGTTCAGCGCGACGGCGACCACCGGCGGGACCAGCCACAGCGGGCTGAACACGAACGCGTGGATCGACAGGGACGCGACGAGCAGCAGCACGAAGAGCACGCGCGTCAGGAAGTTCATCGCCATCGAGGCGTGCTCGACCCAGCGCAGGCGCAGGTTCGGGTGGAACGGCTGCCCCTTCGTGTCACCGCGCTGCCCGGGCCACATGAGCTCGATCGCGCCGAAGTTCCACTTGACCTGCTGGGCGTCGAGGCCGCGCAGGGTGTGCATCCCGCCGACGTCGGCGCGGGCGCGGGCGCTGATCTTGGTGAGGTACCCGGCGCTCTTCACCTGGAGCGAGAGCAGGGAGTCCTCGACCTCGCTGTCCTTCACCCACGGCGAGCCCTGGTGGTTCGCGTCCATGACCTCGTGCAGGGCGCGCATCGAGAAGATCGAGAACTGGCCGCCGAGGACCGCCATGTTCCGGCCCTTGAGCATGTTCTGCATGTTGAACGCGGCGAACTGGGCGCGCTGTCCGGCGATCAGGAAGCGCTGCACGGGACCGCGGAAGGGCCGGTCGTCGATCGAGTAGATCGCGGAGATGCCGCCGATGCGCGCGTCGGAGACGATCTCCTGCGCCAGCCACTCCACGGCGTCCGGGTGCGCCGTGGTGTCGCCGTCGACGCCGAGCATGTAGTCGCAGCCCTCGATGAGGCTGAAGCCGTAGTTCAGGGCCCCGACCTTCTTGTCCGGGTTCTCGCCGATGTCGTGCACGTAGACCTCGGTGCGCTGCCCGACGCCGTCGCGCTCGACCACGTGCGGGCCGGCGAAGTCCGCGGCGACGTCGAAGGTCCGGTCCGTCGTGTTGTTGATCACGACGTGCACCACGTCCGGCAGCCGGGTCTGCTCGAGGAGCGAGGTGAGCACGGCGGCGATGCTCTCCTCCTCGTTGTAGGCCGGGATGACGCAGCCGATGGACGGGCGGTACTCCGGCAGCGCCTGCAGGTCGTCGAGGACCGACGCGGCCAGCTCGGGGTCGTGGCGGCGCGTGTAGCGGCTGCGGTCGGCGGCGGTCGAGGTGGTGGGGACCGTGCGGGGGGCCTCGGTGGGTCGGGTGGCGGACACGGGGTGCTCCTGATCGTTCGGGTCGATGCGGTTGCACCGAGTCTCCGGGCCACCGCTCTGCGCCGGCGCTACCATGGCGCAGCGGATCCTCAAGATCTGCTCTGGACGCAGGAGTGGGGGCGACGATGACGGTTCGGCGGGGGTCGGTCGTGGGGCGGCCGCTGACGGGGCGTCCGGTCGTGGCGCGGGCTGCAGCCGTGTCGGCGCTCGCGGTCGGTGCGGTGCTCGTGCTCGCCGGGTGCGGGACGCCGCCGTGGGAGGTCGCGGCATCGGCGTCCGCGTCGGCATCGGGGGCACCGTCCGCGTCGGCGTCCGGGGCGCCGTCTCGCACGCCGTCCGCGAAGCCGTCCGCCGTCGGTGGGGACCTGGCCTCCGGGGCGGCGAGCCGGACCCTGCAGGCCGGCGACCTGACGGTGGACGTCCGCTACTGGTCGACCCTGCCGATGGACGAGTGGACCCCGGGAGCGGACAAGCCCCTTTCGATGTCCGTGACGACCCGGTCCGGCGGCGACGCCGAGGTCCGGCTCGTGCGGGCCGCCGTCGCCGTGTCGTACCGGACGGGGTCGGGCGCCGACGTCGCGTCGGACGGCTCGCCCGCCGAGCAGGCGGACGGTCAGGGCTACGCGGTCGCCGCGCCGCAGTCGTGGTCCGGGACCTTCGTGCTCGGGGCGGCTCCCGCCGAGGCCGCGCGGCTCCGGGCGATCGTGACGCTCGTGTTCACCGAGACCACGGCGGGGAGCGGCGGCGCGACGGCACAGCAGACCGCGACCGACACGCTGTCGATCGACCTCGCACCGGCGGGCTGACCGCACCGGAGGACGGGCGGTCGCGGGGCGTCGTCAGTCGTCGGTCTCGAGGTCGTCGAGCCGGTAGCCGAGGTCGTCGGTCGAGGTCGTGCGCCAGGTCGCCGTCGGAACGGTCGGGACGCGGTCCGGCGAGACCGCCACGAGGGCCGTCTCGACCTCGGCGCGCCAGGCAGTCAGGTCGCACTCCTCCTGCCGGACGAGCGCCACGACCCGGTCGTGCTGCTCGGTCCACAGCGGGGCGTCCGGCGGGACGACGTCCCGGAGCGCCCGGGCCAGGGCAGCACGAGCGGCGTCGACCGTCTCGGAGCCGAACGCGGTCCCGAGCAGCGCGGCGTCGCCGACGGTCACCGCGAGGCGGACGACCGACACCTGGTGGTAGTCCGCGCGGTCGAGCATCCGCAGCGCCGCCGGGAGCGCCTCGGCCCGCTGCGGGACGCCGTCGCCCGCGGCCGCCGCCTTCCCCGGGCGGACCCGGAGCACCGTGCAGACGAGCCCGACCGTGAGCAGCACGACGAGCCACACGACCAGCACGCGGGTGGCCGACCCGGCGAAGAGCGCCGCGGCGATGCAGACGAGGAACGCCCCGACGATGCCGACCGCCGCGTCGAGGGCACTCCGGGGGACGTCCGGCCGTCGGGCGCCCGATCGACGGCTCACCAGCGCGGTGGCGAGCAGGACGAGGCCGCCGCCGACCGCGGTCCAGAGCAGGTAGGGGTTCACGCCACGGCCTCCGTCCGGTCGGGTCCCGCTGCCGGGATCGTCATCGTCGCGGTGGTGCCCTCGCCGAGCACGCTGACCACGCTGAGGTCCCCGCCGTGCCGCCGGGCGATCTGCCGGCAGATGGCGAGGCCGAGCCCGGTGCCGTGGATGCCGGTGCTCCGAACGCTCTCGGCACGGAAGAACCGCTCGAACAGCCGGTCCTGGTCGGCGTCAGCGATGCCGATCCCGTCGTCGCGCACGATGAGCCACACGAGGTCGCCGACCGCGTGCGCCCCGATCTCGACCCAGCCGCCGTCGTGGTTGTACTTGACGGCGTTGCTCACCAGGTTGTCGACGACCTGCCGGATCCGGAAGGCGTCGGCGACCACCGTCACGGGGGACGCCGCCGCGCTCGTCCGGAGCGTCACCCCGGCGGCGCGGGCGGCGGGCTCGGCGGCCTCGACCGCGGCGTCGACGACCTCGAGCAGGTCGCACGGTGCGAGCACGAGGTCGACACGTTCCTCGCGGGCCGCGTCGAGGATGCCGCCGACGAGCTCGACGAGTCGTTCGGCGTTGCGGGAAGCCACGTCGAGCAGGCGCTCGGCGTCCGCGGGCAGGCCCTCCACCTCGCGCGCGAGCTCCACGGAGCCGAGGACCGCCGTGGTCGGTGTGCGGAGCTCGTGCGACACCGAGGCGACCAGGTCGTCCCGGGCCTGCAGGGCACTCCGCTCGGCGGTGACGTCCCGCGCGACGAGGACGCCGCCCCCGCCGCCCTCGTCGGGCAGC